>DATJWY010000137.1:0-3234 GCA_035500775.1 Acetobacteraceae bacterium | reverse complement strand
CAGCCACGGGTGCATTGATTGGCGCCGGCGTCGGCGCGGCCGGCGGTGCGCTGACGGCCCACTAACCTGGCGGCGGTCTCTGCGCCGCGCGGGGCCAGGCTTCCAGGAGCTTGGCCCCTGTGGAGCGGTCGGGCACAGTGCGCTCCGAATGCTGATGTCGGGGTGCGAAGATGGCCCGCCACGCGATACTTCTGGCTGCGCTGGTCGGCCTCGCAGGCTGCGGGGCGACGCCGGCCGGGCTGGGCATCACCGGGCCGGGCGGCGCCGGTCCGGCTAGCTTCACCGAAAAGCCGCCCGACGCGGACAGCGCTGTGGGCGTGCCCGGCATTCCGGATTCCGGCAGCCCGTATTCGTCGAGCAACCGTCCGGCCGGCGAGGCCGCCAAGCCGGGCGGATTCTACGGCTACAACTGACGGAGGTTCAGCCTCGTCGGGGCGGCACCAGGCGCTCTCGTCCCCGCCCCAATCGGGAGGCGGTCAAGCCCGGGGATGACGGTTTCTCCAGTCTTTTCAGAAGGTTCGTCATCGTCGGGCTCGAACCGGCGCGCTTGATACAGGCCAAGATCAACCGCCGCTGGCATTATACCAAGGGCCGGAGATACTGACTCTCGGTCCCGACCCCTCCCCCAACCTTGGTCCGCTTCGCGGCCCAAGCCCGCAAGGGGAGGGGGAAGCAAGATATTGATCTGGAATGAATTCTTCTCCCCTCCCCTTGCGGGCTTGGGCCGCGAAGCGGACCAAGGTTGGGGAAGGGGGCGCGCGCGACGGTCATCGCCAGCGGCCCTTGGTATCATAGCTGTAACCCGCACGACATCGAGCTGCAAAAGGCGTCCGCATTTCCGGCCGGGGCGGGCCGGCGGTCCGTTTGGGGCGCGTGCGGAACTTCACCAAAGCAGCCGGTGGCGAGGTCTCTGTCCGTATCTGCTCAACCCCCTCGGTCGGATAGCGCGCGGATAGCCGGATCGATGAACGGTTGACGTGACCACGGGGGCCACGATTCAAGCTTCGGGTGACCCAGCTCCCCGACCTCAGTCGCCTATCGCACGACGAGAAAGATGCCCTGATCCTGGCGCTGTGGGCGCAGGTTCAGGCGCTGACCGCGCAGGTCCGGATACTGACGGCGCGGGTGGCGGAGCTTGAGGCGAAGCTTGGTGTGCCACCGAAGACGCCGGATAACTCCAGCGTGCCGCCCTCGAAAGGGCACAAGCCGAACCAGGCGAAGAAGGCCAAGCGCGGCGGCCCGCGTCAGGGCAGCCTCGGTCGCACGGGCGGCGGACGGGCATTGGCCGCGAACCCGGACGAAGTGGTCACGGCGAAGCCGGTCCGGTGCGCGCATTGCCAAGCGGTCCTCGGCGAGGCCGACCAGACGCTGCACGGCCGCTATGACAAGATCGACTTGCCGAAGGTCGCCCCCGTGGTGACGCGGGTGGAGCACTACGCAGGGCACTGCCCATGCTGCGGCGGCGTCACACTCGCGCCACTGCCCGAGGGGCTGGAGCCGGGCACACCGTTCAGCCTCAACATCGTGGCGCTGGCGATGTATCTGCGCTTCGTGCATGCCGTCAGCTACCGGCGATTGAGCCGTCTGCTGATCGAGCTGTTTGGCCTCACCATCAGCGAGGGCGCGCTCGATGCCGCCTTCCGTCGGGGCAAGCCGGCGTTCGATGCCGATGTCGGCAATATCCTGGCGCGGCTGCGTCGTGCGCGCGTCATCTGCTCGGATGAGACCAGCGTGCGTATCGACGGCCGCACCTGCTGGAACTGGGTGTTCCAGAACGACGAGGTGGTGATCCACGTGGTCCGCAAGAGTCGCGGCGCTTGTGTCGTCGCCGAAGTGCTGGGCGGACACCGTCCGGCGATCTGGGTTTCCGATCTCTACAGCGCCCAGCAAGGACATGCGGCGGACTGGCAGGTGTGCCTGGCGCACCAGCTGCGCGATTGCCAGTTCGCCATTGAAGCCGGGGATGCCGTCTTCGCCCCGCGGATGAAGGCGCTGCTGCTACGCGCCGTGGTGATTGCCCGGCGCCGCGGCGATCTGGCCGCGAGCACACGGCGCGAATACCGCAGACGGCTGGACCGCGCGCTTGATGCCGTCATGGCGCTCGCTCCCGCAAACCGGCATGGCCAGCGATTGCGCAGGCGATACGGCAAGGTTCGCGATCACCTGTTCACCTTCCTCGACCATCCCGAGGTGGCAGCCGACAACAACGGAAGCGAACGGGAACTGCGCCCCACCGCAACCTATCGCAAGATCACCGGCGGCTTCCGTTCCGACTGGGGTGCCGACCTGTTCGCCGCCGTCCGCTCCATTATCGGAACTGCCGCGCGCCGAGGCATCGACGCCTATCAGGCTATCCGCCAGACCCTACGCGGGCAGTCCATTCTCGAACCGGGTTGAGCAGATACCGGCCAACTTCCCAGTTTGCTTGAAAGCTGGAGAGATCAGATCGCGATACGCCTCTAGCGCCACTTCCGGAGCGGCTTTAACCAGTTGGGTGAGTGCGTTCGGATCCATAGGTCGATGCGCTCCGGCGCTGAGACAGCTGGTTCCAGGGAACTTAGCTTTAGCTTATGACCCCTCAGAAACAGAAAGCGGAGCGGGTAAGCGAAGCGCCATCCACCTTATGTCCGGCAGACAGGGCGGCGGATGGCGCTCCACTTACGCGCCCTTCGGCACCGGGCCGGTGCTAAAACGCCAGCGGCGTCGCCTGCACCACGAGCGGCAGGTGGCGCACGGCGTCGAGCACCCTGTCCGGCACCGTCTCGTCCACCGACACGAGGCAGATCGCATCGCCGCCCGGCGCCGACCGGCCCAGGTTGAAGGTGGCGATGTTGATGCCGTTGTCCGCCAGCAGCGCGCCGAAATGGCCGATGAAGCCGGGCTTGTCCTGGTTGGTGACATACAGCATGTGGCGGCCGAAATCGGCCTCCACCTTGATGCCCTTGATCTCCACGATGCGCGGCTTCGAGCCGGCGAACAGCGTGCCGGAGACCGCCCGCGTCATCTTGTCCGCCTCGACCGTGATCCGCACCAGCGTCTGGTACTCGCTGTCGCGCTCGTGCACGGTTTCCGACACATCGATGCCGTGTTCGCGCGCGACCACGGGCGCGTTGACCATGTTGACCCCCTCCATCGCCGGCGACATCAGGCCGGCGAGCGCCGCGGCGGTGAGCGGGCGCTGGTTGAGCGCCGCCACCTGGCCCTCGTACTCGATCGCCACGCGGCGGATCACGC
>DATJWY010000136.1:0-14236 GCA_035500775.1 Acetobacteraceae bacterium | reverse complement strand
GTCCAGGGGCAGCGCCCCTGGCCTTCACCCGAAGCTTCAATCCTCCGTCCGCCGCACCAGCACCTCGCGCTTGCCGACATGGTTGGCGGCACTGACGATGCCTTCCTTCTCCATCTGCTCGATCAGCTTGGCCGCGCGGTTGTAGCCGATGGAGAGGTGCCGCTGGATAAAGCTGGTGCTCGCCTTGCCTTCCCGGGCCACCACCGCGACAGCCTGATCGAACAGGCTCTTCTCCGAATCGGACGCCCCGGCGATGCCTGAAAGCCCGGAGCCGCCCTCGGACTCTTCCTGCGCCTCGGTGACTTCCTCCACATAGGCCGGCTCGCCCTGGGCGCGCAGGAAGGCGACCACCTCCTCCACCTCGCGATCGGTGACGAACGGCCCGTGCACGCGCGTCACCCGGCCGCCGCCCACCATGTAGAGCATGTCGCCCTGGCCGAGCAGCTGCTCCGCCCCCTGCTCGCCGAGGATGGTGCGGCTGTCGAACTTGCTGATCACCTGGAAGCTGATGCGGGTCGGGAAGTTCGCCTTGATGGTGCCGGTGATCACGTCCACCGACGGGCGCTGCGTCGCCATGATCACATGGATGCCGGCGGCGCGCGCCATCTGCGCGAGGCGCTGCACCGCGGCCTCGATCTCCTTGCCCGCGACCATCATCAGGTCGGCCATCTCGTCGATGACGACGACGATGAAGGGCAGCGGCTCCAACGCCAGCGGCTGGTCCTCGAAGGTCGGGCGGCCGGTCTCGCTGTCGAAGCCGGTTTGCAGCCGCCGCGTCACCACCTCGCCGCGCGCCCGCGCCTCCTCCACCCGCTCGTTGTAACCGCCGATGTTGCGCACCCCGAGCTGGCTCATCGCCCGGTAGCGCCGCTCCATCTCCCGCACCGTCCATTTCAGCGCCGTCACCGCCTTGGCCGGCTCGGTCACCACCGGGGCCATCAGATGCGGGATGCCGTCATAAACGGACAATTCCAGCATCTTCGGGTCGATCAGGATCAGCCGGCACTGATCCGGCGAGAGCCGGTAGAGCAGCGACAGGATCATGGCGTTGACGCCGACCGACTTGCCGGAGCCGGTGGTGCCGGCGATCAGCAGATGCGGCATGCGCGCGAGATCGGCGACCACCGGGCCGCCGCCGATATCCTTGCCGAGCGCGAGGGCCAGCCTTCCGGGATGCCTCTGCCAGTCATCGACGGCGAGCAACTCGGAGAGGAACACCGTTTCGCGCTTGTGGTTCGGCACCTCGATGCCGATGACGTTGCGGCCGGAGACGGTGGCGATGCGCACGGCGGTGACGGAGAGGCTGCGCGCCACGTCGTCGGCGAGGCCGATGACGCGGGCGCTGCGGATGCCCGGCGCCGGCTCCAGCTCATACAGCGTCACCACCGGGCCGGGGCGGATGTCCCGGATCTGGCCCTGCACGCCGTAATCGGCGAGCACCGATTCGAGCAGCCGCGCATTGTTGCGCAGCGAATCCTCGGAGGGGCCGGTGCTCTGCCGCTGCGGCGGCGCCTTCAGCAGGGAGAGCGGCGGGAATTGCCAGCCGCTCTCGGCCGGCAGGGAAAGCGCCTCCTGCCGCGCCGCCGATTTACGCGCGGGCTGCGCCGCCCGGACGCGCGGCTCGGCGGCGGCGGGCGACGGCAGGGCGATCGGCCGACCGCCACGCGCGGGCGACGGCGGCGGCGCGAAGGGCGGCTCGGCCTCCGCCTCGCTCTCCGCCATGGGCGGCAACTGGGTCAGGCGGCGCAGCACCGAGGAGGTCTCGGCGGCCGGCTCCGCCGCCACGCGGCGCGGGGCGGGGCGCACCGGTTCCGGCGCATAGGCCGGCTCGGCCTCCTCCTCATGCCAGTCGCCGCCGACAGCGCCGCGCAGCCGCCCGGCATAAGAGACGGCGCGCTGGCTCTGGGCAAAGGAGAACCGGGCCGCATCGGCCGCCCCCTGCCCCGCCGCCCGCCAGTCCCGCAGGCTGAGGCCGAGGCTCAGGAAGCCGAGCAAGAGCGCCACCGGGAGCGTCGCCATCCAGGCGATGACGCCGCCGAGCGGCCCGACCATCCGCTGCGCGGTTCCGACCAGGGCCCCCGCCAACACCTGCCCCGCCGCGCCGCCCGGCCCGGCGCTCGTGGGCCATGGCAAGGTTTCCAACCCGGGCACCGGGATGGCGGCGATGGCGAGTGACAGCACCGGCATGGCGGCGAGCGTCACCAGCACCCGGCCGGTGAGCCGGCCGAGGCCGCGATGGCTGGCGATGCGCCAGGCCCAGACCAGCATGGCCAGCGCCGGCAGCCCCCCGGCGACACCGAAGCCCTGGAGCAACACATCCGCCACCCCCGCGCCCATCAGGCCCGCGAGATTGGTGACCTGCAGGGAGGTCGCGGTGTCGGGCGACGGGTCGCGCGGATTATAGGTCGCCAGGGCGATGAGCACGGCGATGCCGGCCAGCCCCAATGCCAGCCCTCCGAGTTCCCCCAGCCGCCGGCGCATGATCGCCTGGATGGCGGGCGACGCCAGGGAGCGGGGCGAGGAGTGTCTCTGGGCGGCAGAGGGCATGCGTGAATGCTCCGAAGCGACGAAAAGCCGAAGACAAGCGGTTTCCAAGAGCCCTGGCTTATGGTGCGGGACCCAGGGACCATGCCCTGGCGGGGCGCGGGAGCGGAACCCCGGTCATCGACACCATCAGTTCATCCAGTGACACACCATCATACCCCGAAGCCGCCCTCCGAAGAAACCGGCGGACCGCCATGCTGCAAAGGCGGCGCGCCCTCCCCATGTGCGCCCCAAACCGAAAGGACGGGAAGGCCAATGATCGAACTGCGCCCCTTCACCGAACTGGGCCGCTTCCGCAATGGCTGGCTCAATGCGCATTATCATTTCAGCTTCGCCGAGTATCACGACCCGGCGCGCATGAATGTCGGCGCGCTCCGGGTGTGGAACGATGACGAGATCGCACCGGCCAGCGGCTTCGATCCCCATCCGCACCGCGACATGGAGATCATTACCTATATCCGCGCCGGCACGCTCACGCATCAGGACAATCTCGGCAATACCGGCCACATCGAGGCCGGGAACGTGCAGGTGATGCATGCCGGCACCGGCATCGTGCATGCCGAATACAATAGCGGAACCGAGCCGGTCCGCCTGTTCCAGATCTGGGTCCTGCCGGCGCGGCGCGGCGTCCAGCCCGGCTGGCAGGCGGCGGAATTCCCGCGCCGGGCGGAGGGAGGACTGGCCGTTCTCGCCTCCGGCCGCGCCGCGGACGCGGCAGCGGAGCCGGCGCCGCTGCCGCTCTATGCCGACGCCGCCGTGCTGGCCGGAACGCTCGCCGCCGGCTCCGGCACGGTCCATGCGATGGACCCTAAGCGGCGGGCCTATCTCGTCGCCGCGAGCGGGCAGGTGACGGTGAACGGCACCAAGCTCGGGCCGCGCGACGGCGCCGTGATCACCGGCGAATCGGAACTCCGCATCGAGGCCGAGGAAACGGCGGAACTGGTCATGGTGGATGTCGCATGAGGGGGACGGTTTAAGGCCAGGGGCTCCGCCCCTGAACCCCGCCAAAGGCGAAGCCTTTGGAATCTTTCTGTTTTTTGGATTCACCCGCTGGTGTCAGGCGGCACCGGGCGGCTCACGTCATTAAAAAGTATTGGTTTCCAAAGGCCTGCGGCCTTTGGCGGGGTCGAGGGGCGGAGCCCCTCGCCTTACGGCGGTCAGCCCGCCCCCATCCGGTAGAGGACCGTATGCCGCAGCGTGCGGTCCTCCAGCTCCAGCGTGGTCGGCACGGCGTGGCGGGCGATCTCTTCCATGCCCTCGCCCGGCAGGTAGGCGCGGCCGGGATCGGCGACCCAGACCTCGGCCTCCCCGGCGAGGCGCCGCAGCCAGGGCAGGATGTGCCGGGTCATCGGCGCTTCGTAGCAGACATCGCCGCACAGGATCAGATCCCAGCGGCACGGCGCGCCGACGATGTCCTCCGCCAGCGCCTGTACCGAAAGGCCGTTCGCCGCCGCGTTCAGCCGGATGGCCTCGGCGGCGAGCGGGTCGATCTCGGCCGCCTCCACCGAGGCCGCGCCTGCGCGGGCGGCGGCGAGCGCCGCGATGCCACAGCCGGCGGCGAAATCCAGCACCCGCCGCCCCGCGACACGCTCCGGATTATCCAGCAGATACCGCGCCAGCGCCTGCCCGCCCGGCCAGGCGAAGGCCCAGAACGGCGGCTCCACATTGGCCTCGCGCAGCCATTCCTCGCTCGCCCGCCAGATCGGGGTGATCTCGGTCGCGAGCAGCAAAGTCAGTTCCGGCACCAGCGGCGCCCGCGCCGGCGCCGTGTTGGCGCGGACGAAATCCGCCGCGTCGGGGCGGTCCAGGGCGTTCATGCGAGCCTCCCGAGCAGGATGGCGATGCCGACGGCGAGGCCCACCTCGCGGTTCAGCCGGAACAGGCGGAGGCAGGCAGCGGGCGCGGCGATGTCGAGCGTCGCCACCTGCCAGGCAAGCAACGCGGCGGGCAACATCAGCCCTGCCCAGAACCAGGCGGAAAGCCCGGCCAGTCCTCCGGCCAGGGCGAGCGCGAGCAGGGTCAGGACATAACAGGCGCCGACGAAGCGGCGCGGCATCGCGGCGAACAGCCGGGCGGTGGAACGCACCCCGACCACCGCGTCATCCTCGATGTCCTGGAAGCCATAGATCGTATCGAAACCGAGATCCCAGACGATGGCGGCGGCATAGAGGGCGACGAACACCGCGTCGATGCCGTGCCCGGCGGCGATCCAGCCGAGGGGCGCGCCGAAGCCGAAGGTGAAGCCGAGCACGAGCTGCGGCCACCACGTCACCCGCTTGGCCAGGGGGTAGAGCGCGACCAGCAGCAGCGACGCCACCCCGAGCGCCTGCGACAGCGGATTGAGCTGCAACAGCACGGCGAGGCCGGCGAGCAGCAGCAGCAGCAGGAACGAAGCCGCATGCCGCATGCGCAGCGCCCCCGAGGCGAGCGGCCGATTCGCGGTGCGCGTCACCCGGCGGTCGAGATCGCGGTCCCACATGTCATTGACCACGCACCCCGCCGACCGCATCACCACGCTGCCCACCGCGAACAGGGCGAGCAGGCGCAGCGTCGGCAGCAGCGGCAGCCGGGCGAGCAGGATGCTCCACAGCCCCGGCAGGAACAGGAGCCAGGTGCCGATCGGCCGGTCGAGACGGGCGAGCAGGGCGTAAGGGCGCAAACCAGCCGGGAGGCGGGCGACCCAGCCATTGGCGGCGATATCGGTGAAGCCGGACATGCGTGTTCTTCCCCTGTTGCTCCCGGCGGGTCAACCGGCAAGACCAGGGCTCCGCCCCGGACCCGCTGGGGCCTTGAGCCCCCAGACCCCCAATCACTTAAGTAATGGATTCCAAAGGCTTAGCCTTTGGCGGGGCCCAGGGGCGGAGCCCTTGGCCTTCCTACCCCACGCCGTCTCCCGATATACCCTCGGCCCCATGCAGGACGATCCTCGCCTCTTCACCCAAGCCCCGCTCGCGGCGGGCCTCGCCGTCAGCCTCTCCCCCGCCCAGGCGCATTACCTCGGCGCGGTGATGCGGCGCGGCCCCGGCGATTCGGTGCGGCTGTTCAACGGACGGGACGGCGAGTGGCGTGCCCGGCTCACCGCCCTGCGCAAGGACCGCGCCGCCGTCGAGGTCACCGGGCGCCTGCGCGCGCAGGAGCCGGAACCGGATCTCTGGCTGCTGTTCGCGCCGCTGAAGCGGGACGCGACCGACCTCGTGGTGCAGAAGGCGACGGAGTTGGGCGTCTCCGCCCTTCTGCCGGTCTTCACCGAGCGCACCAACGCCGGGCGGATGAATTTGGAGCGACTCACCGCCATCGCCACCGAGGCGGCGGAGCAATCCGAACGCCTGAGCGTGCCGCGCCTGGAGCAACCGCGCCGCCTGACCGATACGCTCGGCGACTGGGATCCCACCCGCTTGCTCGCCGCCGCCATAGAGCGCGCCGCCCTGCCGCAAATCGGCGCCCCGGCCGGGGCGTTGCTGGTCGGCCCCGAAGGCGGCTTCTCCCAGGTGGAGCTTGACGCACTGCGCGCGCGGCCCTTTGTTGTCCCGGTTTCGCTCGGACGCATGGTACTGCGAGCGGAGACCGCCGCCATCGCCGGCCTCGCGTTACTGCAGGCACAGGCGACCCTGGACAGTCGAACCTGACCGCGGTTTCGGCGCGCGCCTCCCGCCAAACCACCGCGGCGCCGTGTTCCGGCGGACAGGGTCGGCAAGGGATGATCGCGCCCCGGCCGATGCTCTCCAATCCTTGAAGGCGCCAGGCGCTCCTGGCCAGGAACACGCATGTCCAATCCCGGCGAGGAAGACGCGACCCCCATCACCTCGGTGCGCCAGCTTGCCGAGTATATCGCGGTCGGCTGCAAGCCGCGCGAAGACTACCGGACCGGCACGGAGCACGAGAAATTCGGCTTCCGCTGGCCAGGCCCGCACTGCCCGCCCGGCCAGGAATGGACATCGCCCGCCTATGAGCCGGACGGCATCCGCGCCGTGCTGGAAAGCATCGCCGCGCAAGGCTGGGAGCCGATCCTCGATGCGGGCCGGCTGATCGGCCTGAAGCGCGGCGGCGCCTCGATCTCGCTTGAACCCGGCGGCCAGTTCGAGCTTTCCGGCGCGCCGCTGGATACGGTGCACGAAACCGCGGCGGAATTGCACGCCCATCTCAGCACGGCGCGTGACGCGGGCGCGGCGCTCGGCATCGGCTTCGCGCCGCTCGGCTTCCATCCGCTGGCCACGCGCGAGCAGATGCCCTGGATGCCGAAGAGCCGCTACGCCATCATGCGCCGCTACATGCAGCGCACCGGCCGTCTCGGCCTGGATATGATGCTGCGGACCTGCACCGTGCAGGTCAATCTGGACTACAGCTCCGAAGCCGACATGGTGCGCAAGCTGCGCGTCGGCATGCTGCTGCAGCCGGTGGCGACCGCGCTGTTCGCCAACTCGCCCTTCACCGAGGGCAAGCCGAACGGCCTGCTCTCCGCCCGCGCCGCGGTGTGGCGGGACACCGACCCGGACCGCACCGGCATCCCAGACGTGGTGTTCGAGGACGGTTTCGGCTTCGAGCGCTATGTCGAATGGCTGCTCGACGTACCGATGTACTTCATCACCCGCGACGGCCAGTATATCGACATCGCCGGCGCGTCCTTCCGCGACTGGCTGCGCGGCAAGGTGCCGGCGCTGGCCGGCCAGACCCCGACCGTCGGGGATTTCGCCGATCACATGACCACCGCCTTCACCGAGGTGCGGCTCAAGCGCTACCTGGAGATGCGCGGTGCCGATGCCGGCAGCCCGGAGATGATGAACGCGCTGCCGGCCTACTGGATCGGGCTGCTCTACGACGACTCGGCGCTGGACGCGGCGGAGGAGCTGGTGCGCCGGCACCCCTGGCGGGACTATGCCGCCTTGCTGGAGCAGGTGCCCCGCCTCGGGCTGCGGACCCCCTGGGCGAACGGAACGCTGCGGGATCTCGCGCGCGAGACGCTGGACATCGCCATGGCGGGCCTGCGCGCCCGCGCCCGTCACAATGCGGCGGGCGAGGACGAGACCCTCTATCTGACCCCGCTGCTGCGGATCGCGGACGGCGCGCCGAGCCAGGCCGAGCATTGGCTGAATCGTTACCAATCCGCATGGAACGGCGACGTTACACAATTATTGGCCGAAGCAGTAACCTAGAGCGTTTCCCGTTCACCTTGACTCCCGGACAATGCTCTAAATCTTTCGTTTGGCGAGAAATTTTATCCGATCAGATGAGTCCATCTGATCGGATATTATTCTAATACCAACCACCGCAGGTTTTGACCGATCGAGAAAAGGCCAGGGCTTTCCCTCGCTACCAGCGAGCATAATGATTGATCGATGCAGGGAAGCTGCGGGCTCCGCCCCGCGCCCCGCTGGGGGCAGCCCCTCCGTGGCCATTCCATCGGCCGTTCCGGCCGATGGAACCTTGGGCCACTCCGCCCTCCAGACCCGCATGAGTTTGGAATCATTAATAAAAAGGAGTCTGGGGCCGACGGCCCCAGTGGGGGGCCAGGGGGCAAAGCCCCCTGGTCTCAAGGCCTATGGCTCAGACGACCGCCTTGCCCGCGTTGACCCGACGGCTTTGTGCGATGAGCGATGCGACGGCACAGGAAGCGAGGCGCGACGGAACGGAATCGGCCCGGCTGGTCAGGATGATGGGCACGCGCGCGCCGAGCACGATCCCGGCCGCCTCGGCGTTCGCCAGGAAGGTCAAGCTCTTCGCGAGCATGTTGCCCGCCTCAAGGTCCGGCACCAGAATGACGTTCGCATGGCCGGCCACCGGCGAGGTCAAATGCTTGATCGTGGCGGCTTCCGGGCTGATGGCGTTGTCGAGCGCGAGCGGCCCATCCAGGATCGCGCCCGTGATCTGGCCGCGATCCGCCATCTTGCACAGGGCAGCGGCTTCGATCGTGGACGGCATCTTGGGGTTGACCATTTCAACCGCGGCCAGGATGGCGACCCGCACCTCGGGGATGCGCAGCACATGGGCGAGGTCGATCGCGTTCTGCAGAATGTCGGCCTTTTCGGCCAGGGTCGGGGCGATGTTGACGGCGGCATCGGTGATGATCAGGGGGTCGGGATGGCCCGGAACATCCATCACGAAGCAGTGGCTGAGCCGCCGGGACGTGCGCAGGCCGCCATCGGTCTTCACCACGGCGCTCATCAGCTCGTCTGTGTGAAGACTGCCCTTCATCAGGGCTTCCGCCTTGCCCTCGCGGACCAGATCGACCGCCCGTTGCGCCGAGTCGTGACTATGCTCGGTTTCGACGATCGGAAACGCCGAGATGTCGAGACCGAATTCGGTCGCGACCTGTCGGATGCGGTCCGCCGGCCCGACCAGGATCGGGTCGATCAGCCCCAGACGGGCCGCATCCACCGCGCCTTCGAGCGAGCTTTGGTCGCAGGGATGCACGACCGCGACTTTCGGCGGCTGCATCTTCTTCGCCGTGGCGATCAGCCGCTCGTATTTCTCGTGCTTTATCTGCTCGGGCGCGCTCATGTCGTTCTCCTTCGATCGATAGGGTTGATGGGTTGCTTAGGCCGTCTCGTCCGCCGAGCCGGCCCTGGAGCAAGACGGGTTTAGGTGGAACCCATTAACTTGCTCGCTAAAACAAAGACCTGGAGCGGGATGAGCGCGTCCTTCAGCGATCATCCCGCTCTAGACCGAGATCGGATCAGTCAACCTGATCCGATCACGATCTAGCGCATTGTTGTGAGAGCGCGGTTCACGCTTTCCGACTGTCAGCCTCAAAGGATCGCGCTCCCAGCGTTCCAGGAGCGGAAGGCGCTGCTATCGCCGGACATGCCCCCCGAAAAGCTGAGAACCCCGCCTCGGAGATGGAATCCCCGAGGCTTCAGGTCCCGCCCCTGGAACGCGGAGCGCTTGCTCGCGATCCCCGGGGAGCATGGCGGGCCAGCCGTCAGCTCAGTCGGCGGCGCCACCGCGGCGCGGCTGCCGGGTCGGCGCGGCACCGATTGGCGGCTCGGGACCGTCGCCGCTGCTCGCTGCCGGCGCCGGCGCCGGCAGCGAAGGGGGCTTGCGGGTTGCACGGGCAGGACCGCCGATGCGACGTTCGCCGGTCTCCTCACCCGACACGGCCTGCTCTGGCACGGCCTGTTCGGCCACGCCGCCCCCGAACAAGGCCTCGATGCGCGCCAGGCGCTGCTTCACTTCTTCCGGCGGCTCTCCGGTTGCTTCGATCGCTTTCCGAACAGCATCGAAGACCCTCGCCCGTTCGGCCCGATCATCCGGCAGGAGCTGCGGGATCGCCGCCAAGGTGCGTCCCTCGTCATGCCGCAGAAGCAGGTATTGTTCCCGCAGGATCTCCTTGAACCGGACTAGGCTAAGCCGGCGGCTCTCGGGCTGATTCTGCCGCAACTGCCGCAGGGCGCCGAATATGCGCTCATCGACTGGACGGCCTTTGCCGACATAGAGCAAGGCGCGGAGGCCGGCCTCGACCAGGCCGCCCTTGTCGATCCGCCACTCCAACTCCGCGATGTTTTTGGCCTGCGCTGCGTCGCGCGCGACGTCGCGGCCGATACGGGACCGTGCCGTCGCCAGGTCGGAGCGCAGGCCCACCATCGCCTGCACCGCCGGGGAACCATAAAAGTTCAGGAAGAAGCTCTCGATCGCCTGGTCGCGCATGGTTTGGTACCGGTCGAGCGCATCGACGATTCGTTCGGACACGGCCTCCTGGAACGCAAGGAGCGGATTATCCTGCGCGACCGGCTTCCGGTTGGCGCGGACCTGCTCCGCCAGGCCGCCGATAGGCTGCATCAAGGGGTTTTTGTCGGACAACAATGCGAAGCGCAGCCGGTGCGGAGACAGGCGACGCAGCCATTCGGCGCTCTGTTCGGTCGTCATCGCCCGCACCGCCGGACTGAGGAATGTCCGATAGAGGCCCTGGTTGGCTTGCGACAACCGGGCCACGGTCGCGAAACGCCGGTCATCCTCCTCGTCGTTGCCGCCGAGGGCCCGGATGTCGTTGAGGCCGCGCCTCTCGAACTGGACGACGTAGTTGCCGCTGACGAGTTCCGGATGCGCGGTGTCGGGGCTCTTCGGGACGAACACGGCTTCGTAGAGCCCGGGCGGCAGCGCGTCGATCAGGTCCATCGTCTGGGCGAATTCCTCATGCTCCTTCGTCGCGACCTTGGCCGAGACAAAGATGCCGAGATGACCGATGCTCTGATGGAGCGCATAGACGATGGTCTGACCGCCGGCGATGAGGGCTTCGTCGGTGTCGTAGAGGTCGAGAATCCAATCCAGCGCCTGCTGGGGCGGCGTGATGTCGTCACCCCAGGAGCAGAAGACGATGATGGGCGACTGGATGTTGCGAAGATCGACCCGCACATTGTCGGACGTGAAGATCTCGCCGCTGGTGAGCTTGTTTCCGACGAACAGCTCGTCAGCGATAAACTGCATCTCCACGGCATTCAGCAGGACCGGACTGCCCCACCATTTTTCGAATTCGAGGAAGCGCTCCGCCTCGGTGTCGACATTCGAATAGACGTGATAGTCCTTCTTCCACAGGGTGTTCGACGGATGCATGTTCTCGAAATTGGAGACGAGATTCACACCGTCGAAGATGCCGTGACCGAGATCGCCGACGAGGGATGTCAGCCAGGTGCCACCGAGAAGCCCGCCCGTGTAGCGCATGGGGGCCTTGCCGTGGACCCCGGCCCAATAGGAGAGCGGGGCGCCGGCGAGCAGGAGCGGCCCGACGACATCAGGGCGGATCGCGGCCATCATCGCGATCTGCCAACCCGCCTGGCAGTTGCCGATGAGGCATGGCTTCCCCTCCGCCTTGGGGTGCAGCTCCACGACCTTCTCGACGAAGCTGGCCTCCGCGCGGCAAACATCCTCGATTGTCTGCCCGGGCATCGGATCGGGGAGGAAGCCGACGAAATAGCAGGGGTGGCCGGCCTGGAGGGCGACTCCGATCTCGCTGTCATGCTTCATGCCGCCGATGCCGGGACCCTGCCCGGCACGGGGATCGAAGACGATGAAGGGGCGCTTCTGCGGATCGGTCTCCGTGCCCGCGGGCGGGATGATCCGCACGAGGCCGTAATTGGCCGGCCGTTCGAAGGTGCGCCCATCGAGAACCAGCTCGAAACCGAAGTTGAGCACGTTTGGGGCCTGCTGGGCCACATGCTCAAAATACTCGTTGCCACGCTGGCGCATCACATCAAGGAACAGGATCGAGCGCTGCCAGGCATCGACCCAATAATCCGAGACCTGTTGAAAGATGTTCAGCCCAGGCAATCCCGACGCTGGAGGCATATTTTGCGGCCACCAGCCAGTCCAGGCCGGAACAGATCCGAACTGGCTAACGGGCGCCGGGACTGCTGGCGCTTTGTCCGTAAGAGTTATCCCCATTTGTGTCGCTCCTCAGGTCGGGCCAATAAAACTGGCGAGGGAAAAACCACCCCTGGCCATGGTGGAGGGCTTCCGACCCCCAAAGGGTCCAGGACATTCTGCTTCGGAACAGCCTAACAACTTATTCTCCTGCTCCAGCCAGGACCACTGCCACCGAAGCTCTGTTAAATCAGGTGAGTGGTGTTTCGAACTCGCGATGCCGGGCTGGCCGGCCAGACCATGATCGGATCAGCTCGACTGATACGATCATGGTCCAGTGCCTTGTTTTGAGAGCGCGGTTCACGCTTTCCGGCTGCCAGCCTCAAGCGATCGCGCCCTAAGCAGTGAGCTTTCTGGCTTCTATGCAGACAACTCGTTGATCCGAAGCCATTTTTCGGAATTCAGCTGGACGCCGTGATCGGCATGGCGAAATCCAGAACCATGCGTCCCTCGATCTTGCCAGCCTTGAGCTTGGCAATGATCGCGTTGATGTCGCTCAACGGCGCCTTGGTGATGTCCACCTTGACCTTGCCATCGGCCGCAAATGCGATGGCCTCCTCGAGATCGTGGCGCGTCCCGACGATGGAGCCTCGCAGGGTGATGCGCTTCATCACGACGTCGACGATCGGGGTCGGGAATTCTCCCGGCGGCAGGCCGACGAGGGCGACCGTGCCCTTGCGGCGCACCATGTGAAGTGCCTGGGAAAACGCGGGCGGCGAGACGGCTGTTACCAGAATGCCGTGGGCGCCGCCGCCTGTCGCCTTAAGGACATCGGCGACGGCGTCCGGCGACCGCGCGTTGATCGCGACATCGGCGCCTCTCTCGCGCGCCAGAGCGAGCTTCTCCGGTGTGACATCAATCGCCACAATCTTGAGGCCCATCGCCTTGGCGTATTGGATCGCGGCATCGCCGAGGCCGCCGACGCCGGAGATCACGACCCACTCGCCCGGACGCGCCTCGGTTTCCTTCAATCCTTTATAGGTTGTGACGCCGGCGCACAGGATCGGCGCGATCTGCGCAGAATCAACGGTGGCCGGAAGCCTGGCGGTGAAGGCCGCCGAGGCGATGACATATTCCGCAAAGCCGCCGTTGCAACTATAGCCGGTGTTATGCTGGTGTTCACACAGCGTCTCCCAGCCCGTTTCGCAATATTCGCACCGCAAGCAGGCGTCATGCAGCCAAGCGACGCCGACCGGATCGCCCTCTTTGAAATCCGTTATGCCCGGCCCGACCGCCGCTACAACACCGGCGATTTCATGGCCGGGAATGAACGGCAGCGACGGCTTCGCGGGCCAGTCGCCATCCGCGGCGTGGATGTCCGTGTGGCAGACGCCGCAGGCGACGACCTTGACGAGAAGCTCGCCAGGTCCGGGAACCGGCACGGGCACGTCCTCAATCACAAGCGGCTCGCCGAACCGATGCACGACCGCAGCCTTCATCGTCTTCGCCATCATCGTCCGCCTCCATCGTTCTCTACGCTGTGAAGTCAGATTAGGCGTGCCGGCAAAGTCCACCTTGACATGGGTCAAAGGTCGATGCGCGGCCTGATGGCAACCTAACGCAAGATCAGCTCAGTGGATCACGTCCGAATTCCAGCGGCAAACCAGACCGCCACCCGCGAATCACAGATGATTTTTTGGATTCAAGATGTTCCCAGGAATTCAAGATGATCCCGAACAGATATTTAGATGACAAATACTTAGATAATGGGTGTTTTCTATGGTCTACTCAACCGCTGGTAAATCTACCAGTTATACCCCGACCGTCAACCAACAAATAACTGGAACGTCTGTCACGCCTGGACCCAGTAAATGGGCCATCCTTGACCACGCGCCGGCAAGAAAAACATTACGTATCAATGTGCCGGAAAGAAGCCAGACTTAGCAAGCCGCGGAAAAACGCCCACAGGTATGCGTGAACCCAAGGCCAGGGGCGCCCCCTCCATGGCCATCCCACCGCTCCTGCGGAGCGGCGGAACCTTGGGCCACTCCGCCCCTGGCCCCCGCCAAAGGCCAGAGCATGATAGCCTGAGATTGAAGCGCAGAGACTTGGGGCTTCGCCCCAAACCCCACTGGGGCCTTGAGGCCCCAGACCCCCGATAGGTTATTACGACAAATGAAATAATGGGGTCCGGGGCCATACGGCCCCGTCGTGCGCAGGCACGCCTTCGCGTGACGGGGTCCAGGGGCGGAGTGGCCCAAGGTTCCGTCGACCGGAACGGCCGATGGAATGGCCACGGAGGGAGCGCCCCTGGCTTTCCTACAGATCAATTTAAACCTATCATGGTCTAGCCGGATGAGCCGGGCAGCGCCAGCACCGGGTCCGGCCGGTAGCGATCCGG
>DATJWY010000135.1:0-8414 GCA_035500775.1 Acetobacteraceae bacterium | reverse complement strand
GGGCGGACCGACACGCCGAAGGAACCCTGAACGATGACGGATGAGGACAGGCGCGGCGCAAGCGAGTCTCTCCCGCCCGCGGCCGGCGAGACCGGCGCGGCGGAGGGCTTCGGCACCCGCCTCACCCATGCCGGCCGGGCCTCCACCAAGCACCACGGCTTCGTCAACCCGCCGCTGCTGCGCGGCTCGACGGTGCTCTACGAGGACATGGCGCAGCGCCGCGCCTTCCTCCGCAGCCGCTACGACCAGGCGCTGAGCTACGGGCTGAACGGCAGCGAGACGCATCACGCGCTGGAGGATGTCGTCGCCGGGATCGAGGGCGGCACGCGCTGCCAGATCGTGAGCAGCGGGCTTGCCGCCATCACCACGGCGCTGCTCGCCTGCCTGCGCGCCGGCGATCACTGCCTGATGCCGGACAGCGTCTATGGCCCCTCGCGCAGCTTCTGCGACACCATGCTGCGCCGGCTCGGCGTCGCCACCACTTATTACCCGCCGACGATCACGCCGGAGGACGCGGCCGCGCTGTTCCGGCCGGAGACGCGGGTGCTGTTCCTGGAAAGCCCGGGCAGCCACACTTTCGAGATACAGGACGTGCCCGGCCTCGCCCAGGTGGCGCATGCGCGGGACGCGCTCGTGCTGCTGGACAACACCTGGGGCATCCATTTCTTCCAGCCCTTCCGGCACGGCGTGGACATCTCGATCCAGGCGCTGACGAAATACGTCGTCGGCCATTCCGACGTGCTGCTCGGCGGCATCATCACCGACCGGGACGAGACCTGGCACCGCGTGCGCGACGCCGCCCTGGTGCTCGGCCAGTACGCGAGCCCGGATGATTGCTGGCTCGCCCTGCGCGGAGCGCGCACCCTCGGCGTGCGGCTGCGCCAGCATATGGAGAGCGGCCTCACCGTCGCGCGCTGGCTCGGCGAACAGCCGGAAGTGTTGCAGGTTCTGTACCCCGCTTTGCCCGGCGCCCCCGGCCACGACATCTGGCGGCGCGACTTCGCCGGCGCGCCGAGCCTGTTTGGCGTGGTGTTCCGGCCGGAATTTTCCGTCGAGGCCACGCATGCCATGGTGGAGCGGCTCAGCCTGTTCGGCATCGGCGCGTCCTGGGGCGGCTATGAAAGCCTCGCCTTGCCGACGACGGGCTTCATCACCCGCACCACGGACGGCCCCGGCTTCGGCGGGCCGATGGTGCGCTTCCATATCGGCCTGGAGGACCCGGCGGACCTGATCGCCGATCTGCGGCAGGGGCTGGACGCACTCGCGGGGTGGCGACCCGCGTGATCCGGATCAAGCTCGGCAATAACGGGAACATCGGCAACAAGATGTTCCAGTACATGTATTGCCGGAACCTGCAGGCTCTCCTGCCGGACTCCGAACTCGGCGGCTATAATCTGCCGGAGTTCGGCCTGGTCTCCAGGGATTTCGCGCTGGAGGGCCGCATCCTCCATATCCCGCACGGGCATCACCACAGCATGGCGTCGCTGGCCTATCAGCTCACGCAGGGCATCTATGACGGGCTGCTCTTCGACGGCTATGTGCAGCGGCTGGAATATTATCCGAACCGCGATCTCTGCGCGGCGCATTTCCAGTCCGGCGTCACCATCGACCGGACGCATCTCGGACCGGACAAGCTCACCATCAATATCCGTGGCGCCGAGGTGCTGCGCGCCATCCATCCGCATTACAATCCGGTGCCGGTGAGTTTTTACGAGTACATCGCCCGCACCACCCGGCTGGAACCGGTCATCATGGGGCAGCTCGGCGACGACCCGTATTCCGATGAAATCCGCCGGCGCTTCTCCGGCTGCGTGTTCCTGCCGAGCCGGTCGGCAATCGAGGATTTCGAGATCATCCGCAACTCCACCAACATCGCCATCAGCGTCAGCACCTTCAGCTGGATCGCGGCCTGGCTGTCGAAGACGGCGCAAACCATCCATCTGCCGGTCAGCGGCATCCTGAATCCACGGCAGCGGGGCGATGTCGATTTGCTGCCGACGCGGGATGAGCGTTACCGCTTCTACGAATTCCCGGTGTTCCCCTGGAAAGCGACGGAAGAACAGATCCAGGCGCTGCTCGCGCCCGCGCCGAATTTCCGGCCGATCACCCCGGCGGAGGCGCGGGCGCTGATCAGCTGAGGAGCGCCGAGCGGCAGCGCCCCGGTTCCCCCCACGCCCTGAACGCTGCTAAACCCGCCACATGCAGCCAGCCCCAGACGCCCTCCTCACCGCCATCCGCTTCGACGCCGCCGGCCTCGTGCCCGCCATCGCCCAGCAGCATGACACGGGCGAGGTGCTGATGATGGCCTGGATGAACCGCGACGCGGTGCTGGAAACGCTCGCCACCGGCCGCGTCTGCTACTGGAGCCGCAGCCGCAACCGGCTCTGGCGCAAGGGCGAGACCTCGAACCAGGTGCAGCGCCTTGTCGAGCTGCGCCTCGATTGCGACGGGGACACGCTGCTGCTGCTGGTCGATCAGGCGGGGGTGGCCTGCCATACTGGCCGCCGCTCTTGCTTCTACCGGGCGGTACGTGATGGGGCCCTGGTTGAGATCGCCGCGCCCGAGGTGGCGCCCGAGCGGCTTTACGGCGGCTGATGCCGCAAGGCCAGGGGCCTTTGGAAACCCATCCCTTTGCTGGGGTCAGCCGCCTGATGCCGCTCAGAAACACCAGATACAATAGGATTCCAAAGGCTACGCCTTTGGCGGGGTTCAGGGGCAGCGCCCCTGGCCTTACCTTTCCATGAGCCGCCTGATCTGGCTCCTCGCCGGCGAGGCCAGCGGCGATGTGCTCGGCGCCCGCCTGATCGCCTCGCTCCGCGCCCAGCGCCCGGATCTCCGTTTCGCCGGCATTGGCGGCCCGCGCATGCAGGCGGAGGGGTTGGAAAGCCTGTTTCCCATGCGGGAGCTGGCGGTCATGGGCCTGCTGGAAGTGTTGCCGCGCCTGCGCAGCCTGCGCCGCCGCCTCAACGAGGCCGCCGCCGACATCGCGGCCCGCCGGCCGGATGTGGTGGTGACGATTGACAGCCCCGGCTTCGCGCTCCGGCTGCTGAAGACGATCCAGCCGCTCGGCATCCCGCGCGTGCATTATGTCGCGCCGCAAGTCTGGGCCTGGCGGGAGCACCGGGTGCGCGAATTCCCGGGCCTGTGGGAAAAACTGCTCTGCCTGTTGCCCTTCGAGGTGGATTTCTTCGCCCGCCACGGATTGCCGGCCAGCTTCGTCGGCCATCCGGTGCTGCAATCCGGCGCCGATACCGGGAACGCCGCCCGGTTCCGCGCCCGGCATGGCCTCGCCCCGGAGGCGCCGGTCCTGGTGCTGATGCCCGGCAGCCGCCGCAGCGAGGTGCCGCGCCTGCTGCCCGTGTTCGGCCGCACCTTGGAGCTATTGGCGCGCGACCTGCCCGGCCTCGTGCCGGTGGTGCCGGTTTCTCCGGTGGTGGCGGAAACGGTGGAACGCGCCGCCAGCGCCTGGGCGGTGCGGCCGGTGATCGTCACCGACATGGCGGACAAGCACGACGCCTATGCCGCCGCCGGGGCGGCACTGACCAAATCCGGCACCTCGACGCTGGAACTGGCGCTGGCCGGCGTGCCGATGGCCGTGACCTACCGGGTCAACCCGATCACCGCCGCCATCGCAAGGCGGCTGATCCGGGTGAAACATGTCGCCATGATCAATTTGCTCGCCGGGCGCCAGGTGGTGCCGGAGTTGCTGCAACAGGATTGCCGGCCGGAGCGGCTGCGCGAGACGGTGCTCCGCCTCCTCACCAACAAGGCGGAGGCCGCCGCGCAGCGCGCCGCCTATGCCCCGGCGCTCGCCACGCTGCACCCGCCCGCCGGCCTGCCCTCAGATGCCGCCGCGCGCGAGATCCTGGCTGTTCTGGATCAGGCCTGAGAGCGCCGCCCGCTGGTAGGAGGCGCGCATGCTCTCGCTGACGGCCAGCGCCGCGGCGAGCGCCCGCTTGCCGGCCAGCGCATCCACCTTCACCGGCGCGCCATCCAGGCAGGAGGCGATGAACGCCTCATGCTCGGCGGCCAGCGTATCCTGCTCGCGCCAGCTCACCTCCTCGCGCCGGAACCCGCCCGTGCCCGGCAGAGGCAGGCCGCGCTCGCGGCCGATCATCGACAGCTTGCGGGCGACGAAATCCGCCGAGAGATAGCCTTCCTCCGAGAAGAGCCGCATCCGCCGCTCGGTCTTGAGCGAGATCCGGCTCGCGGTGATGGTGGCGACGCAGCCATTGACGAAGCGCACCCGCGCATTGGCGATGTCCTCATGCGCGCTGGAGACGGCGGCGCCGAGGGCATCCACGCTCTCGATCTCGCTGTCCACCAGGGAGAGCACGAGGTCGAGGTCATGGATCATCAGGTCGAGGATGACCGAGACATCCGTGCCGCGCGGCTTGTAGGGGGCGATGCGCGTCGCCTCGATATAGAGCGGGCGGGTGATGCGGGCGGAGATCGCCTCGTGCTCGGCCGAATAGCGCAGCAAATGCCCGACCTGCAGCACCCGCCCCCGCTCGGCGGCGAGCCGGGCGAGCGCGTCCGCCTGATCGAGCGTCGCGGCGATCGGCTTCTCCACCAGCACATGCCGGCCGGCGTCGAGCGCCGTCTCGGCCAGGGCGAAATGCGCCTCCGCCGGGGCGGCGATGATGACGGCGTCCGAGGCCGCGATCAGATCGTGGAGCGCCCGTGCCGGCGCCCCGCCCGCCTCGCGCCCGACCGCCTCGGCCCGGGCGGTATCCGGGTCAGAGAGGCCAGTGAGCACCGCGCGCGGCGAGGCCGCCACCTTGAGCGCGTGGAACCGGCCGAAATGCCCGGCTCCGATGACCCCGATGCGCAACCGCGTTCCCGTCATGAGGCCCCCCGCCCTGCCGCGTTCCGATGCGGTGGGCCATAGCTACTGCGGCGGGAAAAGGCCAGGGGCGGTCACGCCCACCGATACGCCGCGGCTCATTCCCCAAGCGAGTCGTGGCTCCAACCATCACCCGATTGCGAATGCAACACCAGGAGCATGCATGGCCTGATGCCGCGCCCGCCATGACGGGAACGCCCACACATCGCAGGAGGTCGTCCGTGAAACCGATCCATCGCCCACGCCAGCCCGGCGCGTCCCTGGCGCGGAAGGCGCCACCGCGTATCGTCGAGTTCGAGCCGATCCCCGCCGACTTCAAGCCGCGCCGGGACAAGCCCTTTCGCATGGAACTCGCCGAGGTGATCGGCCAGGAACAGACCGACGCGATAACTGCGGCGGGACGACTGGCCTTTCATTGCGTCGGCGACACGGGTGGCGTGAAACGGCCGGAATCCCAGATGCTGGCCGCGCGCGGCATGGAACAGGGGCTGCAGAGCGACCGGATGAATCCGGCCTTCTGCTACCATCTCGGCGACGTGGTCTATTACACCGGCGAGGTCACGGAATACTGGCCGCAATTCTACGAGCCTTATGAGCACTACAAGCTGCCGATCGTGGCCATTCCCGGCAATCACGACGGCGAGCTGTTAACCCGCAAATCCGTCTCGCTGCTCGGATTCTACGAGAATTTCGTCGCCGCCGCGCCCCGGACATTCACGCTTGAATCGCGGGACAGTGGCCGGCCGGCGATGAACCAACCCTGGTTCTACTGGACGCTGCTTACCCCGTTTGCAACCTTCATCGGGCTATACACGAACGTTCCGGAACATGGCCGCCTCTCGGATGAGCAGCGCGAATGGTTCCAGTCCGAGATGCGCGCCGCCGACCCGGAGAAGGCGCTGATCGTCGCCCTGCACCATCCCGTCTATTCATTCGACGATCATCACAGCGGCAGCCCGAACATGGCGCAGGAACTGCAGGACGCGATCAATGCCTCGCGCCGGGTGCCGAACATGGTCCTTGCGGCCCATGTGCATAATTATCAGCGGATCGAATTACGGACGGCGGATATCACCCTTCCGTTCTTCGTCATCGGCAATGCTGGCTACTGGAACCTGCACTATCTCGCGTCCCAGCCCGGCTATGCCGATCCGGAAACCGGCGCGAAGCTGATCTCGGCCATCGATTCCCGGCATGGCTTCATGACGTTTGAAATCAGCCCCAAGGTCATCAACGGGCATTTTACGACCGTGCCCCGGCCACAGGAATCCTGGTCCGATCCCAACGCCTTCGATACAACCTTCGATGTGTTCAGCTACCCGGCGACGCCAATCTTGTTGCCGGATGGGCAGAATGTGACCCTGCTGCCGGATAACGGCTCGCATCTGGCCCCGCGCCTGCGCTGAAATATCGCCCGCGCCGACAGGGCCGGCTGGCGCGGAAGAGCGGATGCGGATGAGCTGTCATGCCAGCCGCTATTAAATCTTGAGCGGTCAAGACCAGGGGGCTTTGCCCCCTGGACCCCCACTGGGGCCTTGAGGCCCCAGACCCCCAACCATTTGATTCCTTTAGGAGGCGGTTGGTACAACCACCTTGGGTTGAGTTAGCCTGAGAGCCTATCCCTGACCGTCAACGGAACAGCCGGGTTGGGCGGACAGCCGCCGTACATCCGCGACGCAGAGCAGGCGGCTTCACCCTCCAAAGCGGACATGCAGAGGCCCGCGGTCGGACAGGACCTCGCCGGCAAGCCTTGGCCGAATCCGGCACGGCCGCTTTGGAGTATCAAAACGGCGGCGAGCAGACGATCGTTCTTGAAAATTGTCTGCGGGGACGATCTGCGTCATTACGGCGCTCGTGTTATGGGTTATCGGTGCGCTCGACGCGGCGTACGTGCCCGCCTCTCACTGGGGCGGCGCACTGGCGCTGCCCGACGCAGCGCTCGGCCTCTACTTATGCTGGGAGGATACCGTGCGCCCCAGGCTCGGCGGTTACGCCGCCATGTGCGACCGCAACCTCGGCGACGGCTCTCCCCTCCTGCTACCGGCTGACCCGAACGCGCCATGGCCAGCGGGCCTGCTGCTCCCGCCGGAGCCGCGTTAGGTTATCTCTGAGTGTATACGCAACGTCGCTGACCGGAGAACGCGCCCGCATGAGCGAACCGCCCCGCGACCTGGCGCGCACCACGCTCTCGGTGCTGGGACTCGGCCTGTTGATCCTATGCACATTTCTGGTGGTCCGCCCGTTCTTGCCGGCTACCGTCTGGGCGGTGACCATCGTGGTCGCCACCTGGCCGCTGCTGCTGCGGGCCGAGCAGGCTCTCTGGCGCAGCCGCGCGCTGGCCGTTGCTGTGGTGACCCTGGTGATCCTGCTTGTGTTCGTGGTCCCGTTCTGGCTGGCGACGACGACGATCGTGAGGCATGCCGATCAACTCGTGGAGCTGGCACAGGCCGCCGCCACGTTCCGGATTCCCGCCGCCCCGCACTGGATGCTGGACCTGCCCCTGGTGGGCGAGCGGCTGACGGATTCCTGGAACCGGCTGGAGGGTACCGGCCTATCGGGGCTGGCGCCCGGGCTCACCCCCTATATCGGCGTGACGACCCAGTGGCTCCTGGGGTTCATCGGGAGCTTCGGCGCGCTGGTCGTGCAGTTCCTGCTCACCGTCATCGTCGCCGCCATCCTGCACGCCCGTGGCGAGGGGGCGTCGCGTCTGGTCCTCCGCCTGGGGTATCGCCTGGCCGGTGCGCGCGGCGAGCAGATGGTGGTGCTGGCCGGACAGGCCATCCGCGCGGTGGCGATTGGGGTCATGGTGACCGCGCTGGTCGAATCGCTGGTGGGCGGCATCGGGCTGTGGCTCGCGGGCGTGCCGCTGGCGACCGTGCTGACGGCGGTGATGTTTGTCTTCTGCCTCGCGCAGGCCGGTCCGGGCGTGGTGCTGATCCCGGCGGTGGTGTGGATGTACGTCTACCGGGATGCCGGCCACGCGACTCTGTTGTTGGCCCTCTCGGTGGTCGCGATCATCGTAGACAACGTCCTGCGCCCGTTCCTGATCCGCAAGGAGGCCGACCTGCCGATGCTCCTGGTGCTGGCCGGGGTCATTGGAGGCCTGATCGCCTTCGGCCTCGTCGGTATCTTCGTCGGCCCGGCCGTGCTGGCCGTGAGCTATACGCTGCTGCAGGCCTGGATCACGGAAGGGGAGGCCGCCTCCGACCCGGAGCGCGCCGCCGGCCCCGAAGCGGCAGCGTGCGGAGGCGAAAGTCCCAATTCAACCAGCGTGCCCGTTAAATCCGGACACGGCTGACCGCTTTGGGAAGCCACGCGTCGGGTCGGGAAAGATAGACACGGGCGCGAAGCAGCCGATCCGTGAGCCGGACGCGTCAGCCGCGCCGGCGCTGGTCCACGTCGCGCACCGCACCGCGCGCCGCGCTCGTCGTCATCGCCGCATAGGCCCGGAGCGCCGCGGAAACCGGCCGGTCGCGGCCCACGGGCTTCCACGCCTCGGCGCCGCGCTGCTCCATCGCCGCGCGCCGCCGCTCCAGCTCCGCATCGGGCACCGCCAGACGGATCACGC
>DATJWY010000134.1:0-7514 GCA_035500775.1 Acetobacteraceae bacterium | reverse complement strand
CGGCTGTTCGCCGATTAAAGTGGTACGTGAGCTGGGTTCAGAACGTCGTGAGACAGTTCGGTCCCTATCTGCCGTGGGTGTTGGAGACTTGAGAGGATCTGTCCCTAGTACGAGAGGACCGGGATGGACGCACCTCTGGTGCATCGGTTGTCGCGCCAGCGGCACAGCCGAGTAGCTAAGTGCGGACGGGATAACCGCTGAAAGCATCTAAGCGGGAAACCCACCTCAAAACTAAGTCTCCCCGAGGGCCGTGATAGACCATCACGTCGATAGGCCAGATGTATACGTGCGGTAACGCACTCAGCTAACTGGTCCTAATCGCCCGATAGGCTCGAGATCACCTATCCATGCACAGCAATCATCCACACAAAGCCACACACTCCGCACATCTCACACACACAGCACCAGAACCGATCAACCCAATCCACCCCAACAGGGTGGGCTGGATGACCTGGTGGCCATTGCGGGGAGCCTGCACCCGATCCCATCCCGAACTCGGCCGTGAAAATCCCCAGCGCCTATGATACTGCGTCTTAAGACGCGGGAAAGTCGGTCGCCGCCAGGTCTTCCAACCCACCCTTACCCCTCATCACCCCACCACCCACGCGGGGTGGAGCAGCCCGGTAGCTCGTCAGGCTCATAACCTGAAGGTCACAGGTTCAAATCCTGTCCCCGCAACCAAACTTCCCCATCAGATCAGAGACTTAAAAACCGCCTCGGAGCACACGCCCCGCAGGCGGCGTCGGCGTCGACGCAAGCCAGGGAACGGGCGCGGGGGAACCGTCAGACACCCCACGTAGACACGGCCTCACTCCAAACCGCAATCAGACGGTCCTCGTAGCCCCGCTCCGGGTAGCCCTCGATCTCGTGCGCCGCCACAGCCACCGCCTCCTCCCAGGTGCCGAGATCGCCGAGCAGCCGCATCACCGCGCTGGCCATCGCGGCGGTGTCGCCGCTGGCGACTTTCACCCCGCTCTGCAGCACCTCGGCGGCGCCCGATTCCTCCGGATAGATCACCGGCACCCGATGCTGCATCGCCTCCAGGATCACCATGCCGAAGGGTTCGGATCGGGACGGGACGAGCAGCGCGCTGGCGCCGCGGAAGGCGGTGCCGCGCATGTCCCACCCCAGCGGCCCGGGCGAGGTAACGCCGCGTTGCCAGAGCAGCCAGCGGTCCGGCCCATCGCCATAGGCGAGGAAATCCGCGATGAAACCGCTGCTCCGCACGCGCTCCGCCACCTCGCAGAACCGATCGACCCCCTTCTGGCTGGAGAGGCGGCCCAGGAAGACCACGCGATGCGTCTCGAAACGCCCCATCTCGGCGGTCGGGGCGGCGCCTTCCGAAAGACTGTTCGGCACCACATCGATCCGGCGCCGCCCGGCGGTGTCGTAAGCGGCGATCAGGGTGCGGCGCGTCGCCTCGCTCACAGCCACGATGCAGGTCGCGCTATCAACCGCGCCCTGCTCAATGCGCTCGGTCAGAGGGTCGGTCTCGTCCGGCTGGCGATCGGCCTCGGTCGAGTGAAAATGCGCGACCCATGGCACGCCGATGCGTTCGGACGCGGCGCGCGCGGCATCGAATGTCACCCAGTCATGGGCGTGGATCAGATCGGCGGGATGCTCCACGACATAGTCGCGCAGACGTTGCGCGAAGGCGCCGATCAGGCGGAACAGGACGGACCCGGAGAGCGACCCGGCGCCATAGACGCCATAGCTGCTGGCGTACGGGCTGCGATCGGGACCGCCGGCGGATGCGGTGTACCCGGACCATAACGCGCCGCCGCTGCCATAGGGCGACCAGCCAGAATAGTTTGGCCTGCTCGTGTAGGGGGCGGGCATGGCGGCGTTGCTGTAAGGCGACCAGGCGCCGCCGCTAACGGAGTCGGCGGGCACCTCGATATCGAGCGTGACCACCGGCACTTCGATGCCAAAGGGTGGCGGATCGAAGAGCAGGGTCTTGCGTGCCCAGGGTACCACCACGGTTACATCGGCGCCGCGCCGGCGCAGGTTGCGCACCAAGTGGTAGCAGGCGGTCCAGGTGCCGCCCGCGACCATGGGCGGGATCTCCCACATCAGCATCAGCACGCGCAGTTTCGGCGCGGCCGGGCCATAGAGGCGGTCGAGTTCGGCGCGCACCGGTGCGTCGAATGTCGCCTGGCGCCAGTTGCGACTGGCGTCCCACGGCACGCCGCGCCAGCCGGGGCCGATTGCCCGTAGATCGGCGCCGTCGAGATCAAGGTTCAGCACCTTCACGTTCGACAGCGTGGCGCCGGAGAGCACAGCGCCGGCGAGCGTGGCGCCGGCGAGGTCGGCATAGGTCAGCACCGCGCCCTTGAGCGTCGTGCCGTCAAGCCGCGCGCCCTGGAGCCGCGCATTCGTCAGGTCGGTGCCGTCCAGTTTCGCGCCGGAGAGGCGCGCATTCTCCAGCTCCGCATCGCGCAGATCGAGCCTGGCGAGGGAGGTGTTGACGAGGTTCACATCGGGCAGGCGCACGCCTTGCCAGCTCACTTCGGCGAGCAGTGCGGGCGCGACCGTGCGGACCGCCTGCTCGACCGCGAGGCGGATGCCCTGGCGGACCGCCGGCTCCTCATCCTTGAGGCGGGCGGCGGCCATCAACGCGGTGAGCGCCTGACGGTGGAAATCCCCGCGATCGGCCGTGAAGAAGGGTAGCAGCCCGGCCGCTCCCACGACGCGCTGGCGCCATTCGGTAGAGACAAGGCGGGTGAGCGTGTCGTTCAGCGCGGTGCCGAGCCGGTCCTGTCGCTCCTTCTCGCGAGCGTCGAGATAGCCGCCCAGGGCCAGGATGGCGCCGAGGATGGTGGCGAGCGCCGCGACCGCCGCGCTCAGACCGGCGGTCAGGCCGATGGGCAGCGCGCCCTTGGTGTCGTTCTCGATCCGCTTGTTGATCAGCTCCTGCCGTGCCGTCTCGCGTTCGAGCTGGTCCTTCGGCGTGGTGGGGCTGGCGGCGATTTCGGCGTTTCTGACAAGCTGGCTGATGGAGACGGCGTTCCAGACCTGAAGCCCGGCCAGTATGGCGGCCAGAGCCAGGAAGAGCAGAACCCAGCGGAGGGATTTCTCCGAACGAGCCAGCTTCGCCATGGATGTGTCCCCGTCGGGGCCATAAGGCTGCGCCAGTATTCTGTCGGAGGTCTCGGGGGCCACAAATCACGAGCGCGCGCTCGCGGGGGCCCGTCAAAGGCCAAGCCTGTGGAATCCATTACTTAAAGTGATTGGGGGTCTGGGGCCTCAAGGCCCCAGCGGGTCCAGGGCAGAGCCCTGGTCTGCCCCTATATCAGGCCAGAATCTCGCCAGAAAAAGCCGGCAGGCTCCGCGCGCGCGCGATCAGCGCCCGGCGGGCCGCGCGCGCATCCCACGCCAGCGCGAGCAGCGCCGGAATTTGCCCCGGATCGTGCAGCAGGGACCCGATGACCCGCCCCAGCCCGATCCCGCCCGTCTGCTGGTCCAGGGCCAACAATGCCGCCGGCGGCAGCGACCGCGTCGCCGGATCGCACACCGCGCGGAGGGCGGCGAAGGGTAGGCCGTAACGCGTCGCCACCTCCGCCACCGCGCCGCTTTCCAGGTCCACCGCCGCCGCGCCGGTACCCCGCCAGAGCGCCGCCTTCGCGGCCACGTCCGCCACCACCGCGTCGCCGCCGAGCAGGACGCGCCCATCCGCGCCGCCCATCCGCGCCGAGAGCCCGGGATCGGTCGGGTAGCGTTGCGTGCCCACCAGGATGGCGCCGGGAACCACGAGACTGCCGGGCGCGAGCATCGGGTCCAATCCGCCGGCCAGGCCGAAGCTGATCAGACCCCGCACGCCACGCGTCGCCAGTCGGTCCGCGGCTTCCAGCGCACCCGGATAAGTGCCGCCGCCGATTCCGATGACGCCGCCGAGCGGCTGCGCCATCCGCGCCTCGGCGGCCAGGCCAACGACGATGCCGATCAAATTATCTGGCTCCAAATCGGAGTGTTTTCATCAAGCGGTAAGGCCAGGGCTCCGCCCTGGACCCGCCAAGGGCCGGGAGGCCCTTGGATCCCAATACTTTGGCGTAACGCGCCCGATGTCAGGCGCAGGTGGCAAAAAAATAATGGATTTCAAAGGCTTCGCCTTTGATGGGGTCCAGGGGCAAAGCCCCTGGCCTTGCCTCCCCCAGCCCGATCGTCAGAACCCGAAAGCCACCTGCCGGCTATTGCCCTGCCGCAAGTTGCGATAGCGCGAGAGAGCCAGCAGCGGGAAGAACAGCCGGTAGCCGTGGTAGCGCAGGTAGAACACGCGCGGGAACCCGACGGCGGTATAGGGCAACTCGTCCCACTCGCCATCGTCCCGTTGCGTCCGCCCGAGATACGCGATGCCGCGCGCCACCGCTGGATGATCGGCCTCGCCCGCCGCCATCAGCCCGAGCAGCGCCCAGGCGGTCTGCGACGGTGTGCTCTCGTGGAACTGGCCATGCGGGGCGTCGGCGTAGCTTTCCTCGTCCTCGCCCCAGCCGCCGTCCTCGCGCTGCACCGAGACCAGCCACTCGACAGCGCGCCGCACCGCCGGGTCATCCGCCGTCACGCCGGCGGCGTTGAGGGCGCAGAGCACCGACCAGGTGCCGTAGATGTAATTGGTGCCCCAGCGGCCGAACCAGCTGCCATCCTTCTCCTGTTCCCGCCGCAGATAGGCGATGGCCCGCTGGATCACCGGCTCGTCCGGCTTCATCCCGATCTGGCAGAGGAAGGAGATGCAGCGCGCGGTCACGTCCGCCGTCGGCGGGTCGAGCAGGGCGCCGTGATCGGCGAAGGGGATGTGGTTCAGGTAGTAATGCGTGTTCTCGGGCTCGAACGCGCCCCAGCCGCCATCGCTGCTCTGCATGCCGACGACCCAGTCGCGCGCCCGCGCGATTGCCTCGGCATAGGCGGGGTCGCCCGAGCGGTGCAGCAGCATGCCGACGACGGCGGTATCATCAACGTCCGGATAGTAATCGTTCCAGTACTGGAAGGCCCAGCCGCCGGGCTGCACGTTCGGGCGGCGTACCGTCCAGTCGCCGCGCACGTTCAGGATCTGCCGCCCCTTCAGCCACTGGCAGGCGGCGGTAACGGCCTTGCCGGCCGGGTCTTCGTCATTGGCGATGCCGGGGCCCGCCACTTCCGCCATGGCGTGCCCGGCGAGGCTGGTATCCCAGACCGGGGAGAAGCAAGGCTGGCAATAGGCGCGGTCGTCATGCACCACCATCAGCCGGCGCACCGCGTTCCAGGCGGTCACGGCGTCCGGATGATCCGGGCTGTAGCCCAGCGTGTCGTACATCATCACGGTGTTGGCCATCGCCGGGTAGATGCCGCCGAGGCCGTCCTCGCCGTTCAGCCGCTCCGTGACGAACCTCACCGCGCTGTCGATCGCCCGCTCGCGCGGCCCGCGCGGGAAGAACGGTTCGACAACCTTCAGCACCGAATCGAGCTTGTGGAACACCGGCGCCCAGGCCGAGCGCGATGCGGTGTGATTCCAGTCCCGCACCTGCTCGGGCGGCGTGCGGAACAGTTCCTGGACATGGATGCCGCGCGGATTGCGGGCTTGCGGCCGCTTCGCCATCAGCACGAGCAGCGGCACGATCACGGTGCGCGACCAGTAGGAAACCTTGGAGAGGTGGAAGAAGAACCACTCCGGCAGGCTCATGATCTCGACCGGCATGTTCGGCACGCCGCGCCAGGGGATCTCGCCGTACAGCGCGAGCTGAATGCGGGTGAAGACGTTGCTGTGCTCGGCGCCGCCGGCGGCGAGGATCGCCTCGCGCGCCCGGACCATGTGCGGCGCGTCCGGGGAATCGCCGATGCAACGCAGGGCGAAATACGCCTTCACGCTGGCGGAGATGTTCAGCGCGCCGCCGTGGAACAGTGGCCAGCCGCCATGCTCGCCCTGGGTCCCGCGCAGGTAGACGCCGATCTTCTCTTCCAGTTCAGGATCGATCCGGTCGAGGAAATGTTCGAGCAGCACGTATTCCGCCGGAATCGTGGCATCGGCCTCAAGCTCGAAAACCCAGTGCCCGTCCGCATTCTGGCGCCGCTCCAGCGCCGTGGCGGCGCGATTGACGACGTTTTCCAGCAAGGTGCTGTCCAGCATGGCGGAATCTTCCCGGGTCGAATCAGGCCGGAGCAATGTCTCGCTCGGCATGGTCGTGGTTTCCATCAGGCGGCACGCAAGGCGCGTGCTGCGGTGCAGCCTGATCTGATTGCACCTTCGATCGTTGCGGGCAAGCCGGTCGCGGTCCAGTCGCCCGCCAGCGCCAGGTTGGCGAGCCCCGCCGCGCGCGGACCGGGGCGGCGCGCGTCCTGAGCCGGGGTCGCGGCGAAGGTGGCGCGCTTTTCCCGTACCAGCCGCCAGGCGGGGAGCGGCGCGGTGATGCCGAGCGCCGCCTGCACCTCGCGCCACACCGTTTCCGCCAGTGCCTCGGGCGCGTGGTCGGCGAGGCGGTTGGCGGCGCTGATGGTGATGGAGACGATGCCCGGCTTGACGAACACCCATTCCGCCGTGCCGCCGACCAGGCCGATGAAGCCGGCCGGGCCGGGCTCGGCCTCGAAGCGGTAATGCAGGTTGGCGATGGCCTCGAACTGGTCGGGCACGGTCAGGCCGGGCAGCAGGGTCGCCGCGACCGGGGGGGGCACGGCGAGCACCACCGCGTCCTCCGGGCCGAGCGGCAGCTTGCCTTCAGGCAGGGCAAGCTCCGCCACCCGGCCGCCTTCGATGGTGAGGCCGGCGACGCGGCTACCGGTGCGGATCTCGGCGCCGCGGGCGGAAAGATACGCGGCCGCCGGGTCGATGAAGCTCTCCGACAATCCCTCGCGCGGGAAGACGGGCACGCAGGCCTCGCCGCCTTGCGCCAGCGTCTCGCGCACCACGGCGTCCAGCAGCCGGGCGCTGCCCGTCTCGGGGCTTGTGTTCAGCGCCGCGATCGCCAGCGGCTCCAGCAGGCGGCGATACAGCGCGCCGGGGCGGAGCGTGTCCGCGACCGTCGCCTCGGCGCCGGCGCGGGAGAGGGAGAGCAGGGAGAGGAATTCGCCAGGTCGTGCGCCCGGAACGCGGCGGTTCCGCACGAACACCCACCAGGGCAGGCGGCCGCGATTGGGGCGTACCGTCCAGCGTTCGCCGGTCGTGAGGTCCACGAACGGGAAGAGCGGCTCGGCTGGGCCGCCCAGCGTGTCCCGGCTGCCGATGCGCGCCAGGAAACCCATCGCGGCGCGATTGCCGGAGAGCAGCAGGTGATTGCCGTTATCGATCCGGCAGCCCAACTCGCGGTCGAAATAGGAGCGGCAACGGCCGCCTAACGCGGGGCCAGCCTCGTAGAGGCTGACTTGCCAGCCGGCATCCTGCAGGTCCAGCGCGGCGGCGAGGCCGGCGAGGCCGCCGCCGATGATGTGGGCTTGGGGCATGGAGGGAATGGTTCCGGAGGCGTACACGGCGTTGGTTGGAGGAAAGGCCAGGGGCTCTGCCCCTGGACCCTGCCAAAGGCTAAGCCTTTGGAATCCAATACTTAAGTAAT
>DATJWY010000133.1:0-52444 GCA_035500775.1 Acetobacteraceae bacterium | reverse complement strand
CTATGCGGTGGCGGCCGACCCGCGGCTGCGCTTCCTCGCCGACGACGGCGAGGCGATCGTGCCGCAGGCGTTCGGCGCGTGGCTCTGCCTCGCCCTGCCGGAGGGGACGCGACGGCTGCGGCTGGCCTCGCAGCAGGTGCGGCCGGCGGAGTTCGACCGCACGCATCCCGACCCGCGCCGCCTCGGCGTCGCCGTGGCCGAACTGCGGCTGGACGACCGGCCGGTGCCGCTCGACGACCCCCGCCTGTGCGCGGGCTGGCACGCCCCGGAACCCGGCCTGCGCTGGACCGACGGCGCCGCCCTGATCGACGTCACCGGAACAAGCCTCGTCGAACTCCGCACCGCACCCATCGCGCTGCCCTATGTCGGACCCGTTACGGCGCAGGTGCGTGCGGCCGCGGGTTAGCTCCAGGGCGACAGTTTCGACCAGTCGAGGCCGGCGAGCCGCGGGCAGGAGGCCGGGAGCATGACGAGCACGACTTCCCGGGACACCTCCCCCGCGCGCAGGCCGAGCACGCGCAGCAGGCTCGCCACGGCCCATCGGGCGGCGATCGACACCGCATCCGCCTGCGTGCCGACCGCGCCGAGATAGACGAAGCGCGGCGCGCCGGGCAACGCCAGCACGGAGCGGGCAGCGGCCTGGCCGAGGCCATTGAAATCCACCCGGACCAGGGTCACGGGCTGCGGGCAGTCCGGTGCCAGCGCGGCCAGCGTGTCGGGCAAGGTGGACGCGGCCGGGCGGAGGCCAAAGGCCGCGAGAACGCCCGCCGGATCGGGCGGCGGTCGTGCCTGCGCGTCCGTTTCCGTCCGCGTCACCTGCGCGAACAGGACCAGCGCCGCCAGTGCCCCGAAGATGCCGCGCACCAGGACTTTCACGGCACGGGGCGCGCCCCGGGCGCACTGCGCACCGCCAGCAGCGGGAACAGCACGGCGAAGCCGACCGCGGCGAACGTGTAGAGCGTGACGCCGCCGCCCTCGTGCAGCCACAGGTAATCCGCCTCCCCCATGGTCATCCAGGCGAGGCGGATCTCGGTCAGCACGGCGCTGGCGATGAGCGACGCCGCAAGCCAGGGCGCATCCCGCCATCGCGGGAAGCGCCTGAGGTGGACCGAAGTGACGACGAAGGCGAGGCAGATGCCGCCGAGCGGGTAGGAGGACGCGCACCGCGCCAGAACCTCGATGCCGAAGCCGCTGCTCGCGTTGTCGACGAGGTTGCCGCGCGCCCCGGCAGCGAGTCCGACCCCGCGCAGCAGCGCCGGAACCACCTGTGCATCGAGATTGGCGACGGCTGCGTGCAGCGGCAGCGCATAGGGCGAGGTCCAGGCCATGTCGAAGCCGACGGCGAACAGCAGGGCCGCGATCTTGCGGGCAGGCCGTGTCCCCGCAGGCCACGCCAGTTGCACCCCGAGAAGGAACAGCAGCAGGATCGCCGTCTGACGCGACGGCGCCACGCCGAGCAGGCAGACGGCAACGGCCGCCGCGATCCGCCGGCCGCCGGCCGGCTCGGCGGCCCCTGCGCCGCCTGCCTGCGCCGCGATCAGCACCCAGGCGGCGGCGCAGAAGGCGCCGTTCCGGATCACGGCTTCCGCGACGGAATCCAGCCCGATCGGGCCGGCCTGTCGCGCCGTCCGCACGACATTGCCCCAATAGGCCAGTCCCGCGACCAGCAGGGTCCAGACCCGGAGTTCCGCCACGGAGATCGGGGAGACGGCGGCAAGGCGCGCGGGCAGCATGCGGATGCGACGGTTCCGGTGAGTTTACAATTGACAATCGTATAGAAACTTGCGCTGATACGAAACAGATATTGGTTCGGAATACGGTGCCGAAATGGTGAAGATCCTGTTGATCGCCGGTGTGCTCGCCTGGCCGTCGTTCATCGCGGTTGCGGAGGCGGGCACGCCTGTCGGTGGCTATCGCGGTGCCCCGGCGCCCCTCCTTGCCGCCGGCCTTCCGGCCTTCGTTGCGCTGGGGGGCGGCGCGGCGCTTGCCCGGCTGCTGCGCCGCGGACGGGGCGATAGCCGGGACTGACTGGGCCGGACCTCATCGGCTTGCCGGCAGCCGTCGCGAGAAGCCACCGCCGGCACCGCTGCATCCCGCAGAATCGGACGCGAGGTGCGCAGGTGCCGAGAGTCGCAGACTCGTCCCGCTCCGGGCGTGGGGTCCCATTTCGCGGGACTGCCTTGCCGCCGCTTTCCTCGCAAAACCGGACACCACCGCAGTCCGGCAGACGTGGCGAGACGGGAGCCTTCGGGCATCCCTGACGGGGGCGGGACCGGCACGGGATTGTGGCACACTCCAGGGGTCTGGTAGGATTTGATCCGACCAGCCGGGTGGCCACCATGCAGAACGCGGAGAAGATCTCCATCACCCTGCCGCCGGACATGCTGCAGCGCCTGCGCGATGCCGTGGCGGCCGGCGAATACGCCTCGACCAGCGAGGCGCTGCGGGACGCGGTGCGGTCCTGGGACCGGCAGCGGCGGGAGGATGCCGAGCGGCTGGCCGGATTGCGCGAGCGTGTCGCGCGTGCGCTGGCCGACCCGCGGCCGAGCCTGACCGAAGCGGACGTCCTCGCCCGGCTCGACGCCGTGCTCGACGGCGATGCCGTATGACCTGCGCTTCCGGCCGGAGGCGCTCGACGACCTGGAAGAGATCGCCCGTGCCGTCCGCCGCCTCAGCGGCAGCCGGGAGGTCGCGCGCCGCTACGTCGGCCGCATTCTCGACCGCTGCCGTCACATCGCGACCCTGCCGCAGGGCGGGCGGCTTCGCGACGACCTTGCGCCCGGCCTGCGCACCGTCCCCTTCGAGCGCCGCCTGGTGATCGTCTATCGTCTGACCGGGACGAACACGGTCGAAATCACCAATGTCTTCCACGGTGCGCGCGACTACGCGGCGCTCTGTCGCGGCCAACCCGACGAGGCGCCCTGACCCGCCATGACGTCATCCCCCGGACAGGCAACGGAGCCGCCGCCCTTCCAGATGCCGGCGCACATCCACCGGGGCGACATGGCGCCCTGGTGGAACCACGGGCGGCACACCTTCCTCTTCGACTCGCTCTCCGGCCGCTATATCGTGCTGGGGTTCTACCGGACGGCTGCCGATCCGGACGGCGAACGGGGCCTGCGCAGCCTCCAACAGCTCGGCCGGTTCGTCGATGACGGGAAAGCGTTCCTCCTCGGGGTCTCGGCCGATCCTGCGGACCAGGCGGCGTACAACGTCCAGGCCCGCTTTCCGGCCGTGCAGGTCGTTCTCGACGACGGCGCGATGTACCGGGCCTACGGGGTCGGCGCCGGGCGGCTGTGGATCGTCCTCGACCCGATGCTGCGCGTGGTGGAGATGATCCCGATGCGCCCGGACGGGGAGGAGGACGGCCGGCAGCTTGCCGCGCTTCTCGAGAGCCTGCCGCCGCCCGCGACCTTTCTCGGCTTCGAGGTCGGCGCACCGGTCCTCGTGCTGCCGCATGTCTTCGAGCCGGCGTTCTGCCGCCACCTGATCGACTGCCACGACCGGCACGGCGGGCGCGAGAGCGGCTTCATGCAGGAGGTGGCGGGGAAGGCGGTCGAGCAGTACGACCATGCCTGGAAACGGCGCCGGGACTTCATGGTGACGGAGGAGGCGCTGATCGAACAGATCAAGGCCCGGTTCGCGCGCCGCGTCGGCCTGATGCTGCAGCGGGCCTTCCAGTTCCGCATGACGCGGATGGAGCGGTATCTCGTCGCCTGCTACGCCGCCGAGGACGGTGGCCATTTCGGGCCGCACCGCGACGATACCGTGCGGGCGACCGCGCACCGGCGCTTCGCCGCCTCGATCAACCTCAACGACGACTTCGAGGGCGGCGAACTGGAGTTCCCGGAATTCGGCCCGCGCCGGTACAAGGCGCCGGTCGGCGCGGCGGTGGTGTTCTCGGCCTCGCTGCTGCACCGCGTGGGCACGGTGACGCGCGGCCGGCGCCATGCCTTCCTGCCGTTCCTGCACGACGAGGAGGCGGAGAAGCAGCGGGTGGCCAACCTGCGCTTCCTCGCGCGGCCGGAGGGCTCGCCCACCCCCTGACGCCGCACCGCTCCGCCGTATCGACACGCATCCATTGTCATCACGCATGTCATTAGGCGGGGACGGCAGCGGCGGCTAGACTGCCCGCTGAGCAAGCGGCGCGAACGCGCATGTCGCGCCGATGGGATGACCGGATGGACCTCGCGGCGAAACGCCCCCTCCCGCCAAGCCGGCCGAACGCCGCGCGCTGGATGGCGCTTGCCTTCGCCGCGGCCGCGGCCTGCGCCTTCGTCGTGCTGGCGGCCGTCGGCGCGGGCGAGCGCGGCACCGATGATGCCCTGCAGGCGACCGGACGGGTTTCGTTCCTGCTGTTCTGGCCCGCCTATGCCGGCGGGGCGCTGGTCGCGCTGTTCGGTCCGGCCTTCCAGCCGGTGAAGCGGCGCGGGCGGGAGTTCGGCCTCGCCTTCGCCTCGGCGCACACCGTCCACATGGGACTAGTGGCCTGGCTGTGCCGGATCGGGGCCACGCCGGTGATGGGCGTGTTCGTCTTCTTCGGGGTCGCCGCCATCTGCATGTACCTGCTGGCGCTCTGCTCGTTCGCGCGGGTCCGGCAGGCCGTCGGGCCGGTCGGCTGGCGGATGCTGCAGGTCTTCGGGATGAACTACATCGCCTACGCGTTCGCCACGGATTTCCTGAAGTTCCAGCACTACGGGCACATGAGGTTCATCCTGGCGTACCTGCCCTTCGCCGCGCTGAGCGTGGCCGGGCCGGCGCTGGTGTTCGCGGCGCTGATACTGCGGACCGGGCCGGCCTGGATCCGGGCGCTCCCCGCCCTCCCGGTTCGATTGCGACGCCATCCCGCGCCGCGCTGAGCGCACGGCAGCCCATCGCGATGACGCGACCGAACGAATCCATCTTGACTTAGCAACTTTTATGATCTCAAAAGAGATTGCGCGGAACGCGTCCGGTCGCGCCGCTTCCCGCGCGTTCGCCAGCGCCGCTTCAGGGGAAGATTCATGTCGATCCGTGATACAGTGGTCACCGTATTCACCGAGGTGGCGCGCGAGCAGGACAAGCAACTCGCATCGCTCACCGATGATCTGCTGCTGCTGGAGTCGGGGATCGACTCGCTGTGCCTCGCGATCATCGTCGCGAATCTGGAATCCAGGCTGGGCAGCGACCCGTTCAGCACGTCGGACGACATCGACGTGCCCGCCACCTTCGGTGAGTTCGTGGCGCTCTACGAGAACGCGATGAATGCCGTCCACTGAGCATCCCACGCTCTGGGAACTGACCGCGGCGGCCGGCCCGGTCGCGCGGCGCTTCCTGCTCGACGAGCGGGCCCGCGTGCCGCTCGATGCCCTGGCCGGCGCAACGGCGCTCGGGCCGCGGCGGGCCGAGCTGCGCGGCCAGAACGTCGTGCTGATCACCGCCACGCAGCGCGCCGCCACGCTTGCCCTCCTGGAACTGGACGGCTTCGCACGGCGCATCGTGCTCTGCCCGCCCGATCTCAAGCCCGCGCAGTTGCCCGGCATCATGGCGACGGCGGAGGCGCGGATCGTGGTGTCCGACCGGCCCCTGCCCGAGTTGGAGGCGGCCGGCGCGGTCTGCCTCGTCGCCGGCCCGCCGGTGCCCGTCGCGGACCAGCGGGAACCGGAAAGCTGCCCGCCGACCGAGTGGGCGCTGTTCACCTCCGGCACGACCGGGCCGCCGAAGATGGCGATCCACACGTTGCGCAGCCTCGCCGGCGCCATTGCGCGCGTGACGGACACGGCGGGCGATCAGGTCTGGAGCACGTTCTACGACATCCGCCGCTATGGCGGGCTGCAGATCCTGCTGCGCGCGCTGATCGGCGGCGGCTCGATGGTGCTGTCGGGCGCGGACGAGCCGGTCAGCGACTTCCTCGCACGCGCCGGCGCGGCCGGCGTCTCGTTCATCTCCGGCACGCCGACGCACTGGCGGCGGGCGCTGCTCAGCCCGGCGGCGGCTGCGATCGCGCCCGCGAATGTCCGGCTGTCGGGCGAGGTGGCCGATCAGGCGATCCTCGACAAGCTGCGCAGCACCTATCCCGCCGCCCGCGTGGCGCACGCCTTCGCCTCGACCGAAGCGGGCGTTGCGTTCGAGATCGCCGATGGTCTCGCGGGCTTCCCCGCCGATTTGATCGGCCCGGAGCGTGCCGGCGGCATCGCGCTGCGCGTGCAGGACGGCACGCTGCGCATCCGCTCGCCGCGCGTGGCGGAGCGCTATCTCGGCGATGTGCCGGAGCCGGTCGCGGACGCGGACGGCTTCGTCGACACCAAGGATCTCGTCGAGCTGCGCAGCGACCGTTACCACTTCGCCGGCCGCAAGGACGGCGTGATCAATGTCGGCGGGCTGAAGGTGCATCCGCTGGAGGTCGAGGCCGTCATCAACCGCCATCCGTGCGTCGAGATGTCGCTGGTGAAGGCGCGGCGCAGCCCGATCATCGGCGCGATCGTGGTGGCCGACGTCGTGCTCGCCCACGCCGGGAACGACGGCGGCGCGGACGCGAAGCGGCTGGAGGCCGAGATCCTCGAGATGTGCCGCGGCACGCTCGCCGCCCACAAGGTGCCCGCGACGGTGCGCATCGTGCCGTCGCTCGATGTCACGCCCTCCGGCAAGCTGAGGCGCGCCAGTGCCTAACGTGATCGTCACCGGCGGCAGCCGCGGGCTCGGGCTTGCGATGGCGCGTGTCCTCGCCGCCTCCGGCCATCAGGTCATCGCGGTCGCCCGCAAGGAGAGCGCGGACCTCGGCGCGGCGATGCGGCAGGCAGACGGCGCGATCCATTTCCGCGCCTGCGACCTCAGCGACCTTGCCGCCATCCCCGCTTTCGTGAAAGGGCTGCACGCGGAGTTCGGCGCGCTCTACGGGCTGGTCAACAACGCCGGCATCGGCACGAGCGGCATCCTTGCCACGATGCACGACACGCAGATCGAGCGGCTCGTGCAGCTGAACCTGCTCTCGCCGATGCTGCTGACGAAATACGTCGTCCGCGCCATGATGACCTCGGGCGGCAGCCGCATCGTCAATGTCAGCTCGATCGTCGCGAGCACCGGCTACAACGGGCTGTCCGTCTACAGCGCGACGAAGGCGGCGCTGCTCGGCTTCACCCGCTCGCTCGCGCGCGAGGTCGGCGCGCTCGGCATCACGGTGAATGCCGTCGCACCCGGCTTCGTCGAGACCGAGATGACGCACGAACTCAATCCCGGCCACCGCGCGCAGATCGCGCGGCGCAGTGCGCTGCGGCGGATGGCCGAGCCGGACGACGTGGCCAGTGCCGTCGCCTATTTCCTCGGCGAGACGGCGCGGAACGTCACCGGCACCGTGCTGACGGTGGATGCGGGGAATACGGCATAGGGCTGCTGCCGCTTACCACGCAGTTGTCACGTGTCCCGCTCGGCTCGGTCGAAGCGGCCGAACCCGTGGCTCTCCGCGCGGGCACGGATGCGCGCCACGGCGGCGCGGGCCCCCATCGCCATAAAGCCACACGTGCCCGCAGAGGCAGACTACGGACAGTCACTGCGGGTCCTCGTCAGATCAGAAGGAACGCCGCCTCGATCCGATCGAGGAGCTTGTTGGCGGCCGGTGGCTTGTCGCTGGCGATGTAGAGCCGGATGTCGATCAGGTCTTCTTCGGCACGGGCGGTCCGCAGGCAGGTCGCCAAGCGGCCCCTCAATCCGGCTGGCGCGAGCCGGCTTCAAACCGGCGGCGTGCTTCCCGCTTGATCGCATCCATGTCGCCGAGGCGGCCAGGACCGCTCTCCAACCCCTCCGTCCAGAGCCGAACCAGCTCGGCGCTTTCATGCTGCCGCAGTTCGCGGCGCAGCTTCCATTCGCGCAGGGCCTCGCGGATGACCTCGCTGCCGGACGCGTATTCGCCGCTCGCGACGGCCTGCTGCACCAGGTTGTTCATCTCGGCCGTCAGCGCGACGCTGATCTTGGATATGTTCGGCATGGTCCGATGGTAGCAAAGTTTCCTACCAGGGGCCTGCCGACATCTTCACTACAGCCGCAGCTGCCCGCCGCCGATGCGCTCGTAGCGCGCGGGGTCGAGCGGGACGAAGGCCCCGGCGTCGCGGTCGGCGCAATAGAGCGGGTCCGGCACGACGCGGGGATCGTAGCCCTCGCGCGTCAGCGCCGCCTTCACCGGCTTGAACGTGCCGGTCACGTCGATGCCGGACGCGATCCGCAGGAACAGCGGCCGGGCGTACTCCGGCAGACGGGCGGCGAGGTGGCGATAGAGGGCCGCGGGTTCGAAGCCGGCTGACACCGTGATCGCCGCCATTCCTGCGCGCCCCTCCATGCCCGGGATCTTCACGCCATAGACGACCGCGTCGGCGACGCCGGGGAAGCTGCGCAGCGCCTGGGCGACCTCCTCGGTCGCGACGTTCTCGCCCTTCCAGCGGAACGTGTCGCCGAGGCGGTCCACGAAATAGTAGAAGCCGGTGGCATCCCTGCGCATCAGGTCGCCGGTGCGGAACCAGGCGTCGCCGCGGGCGAAGACGTCGCGCAGCACCTTCGCGTCGGAGGCGCGGCCGTCGGTGTAGCCCTCGAACGGGCGGCCATTGCGGTCGCCTTCGCCGCCGATCTTGCCGAGCGCCTCGCCGACCTCGTCGGGACGGCAGGCGATGCATAAGCCGTCCGGACCGCGCAGCGGCTCGCCGGTTTCGGCGTCGCAGCGGACCAGGGCGACGGGGAAGCGGTGGGCGAGGAAAGCCGGAATATGCCCGATCGCCCCCGGCCTGCCGGTGCAGTTGTAGAGCGACACGTTGCCCTCAGTCGCGGCGTAGAACTCCAGGATGCGGGGGATGCGGAAACGCTGCCGGAAGGCTTCCCACACGTCGCCGCGCAGCCCGTTGCCGCAGCAGAGCCGCAGCCGGTGCGCGGTCTCGCGCGGGTGCGGCGGGCTGGCCAGCAGGTAGCGGCAAAGCTCGCCGATATACTGGAACACCGTGCAATCGCGATCGGCCACGTCGTCCCAGAAGCGGCTTGCCGAGAACCTGGGCCGCACCAGCACCGACCCGCCGCCGACCAGCATCGCACCGACCGCGACGATGCCGCCGACGCTGTGGTACATCGGCAGGCAGTTGTACATCCGGTCGTCCGGCTGCGTGTCGATCATGCCGGCGAACCAGTGGCTCCACTCGGCGACGCGCCGGTGGCTGACCCGCGCCGCCTTGGGCAGGCCGGTGGTGCCGGAGGTGTAGATGTAGAGCGCCGTGTCGCTGAGCGATGGTGCGCGCGGGCCGCCATCCGGCGGCGGCTCCGCGGGCAGGTCTGCGACGAGGCGGTCGATGCAACGGCCTTCGGCCGCGCCGTGCGTCCAGCAGGTCACGCCGGTGGGCAGCCGTCCGCTCACGGCGGCAAGGCTGTCGCGAAACGTGTCGCCGGCGATGATGTGCTTCGGCGCCACGGCCGTGAACGCGTGCACCAGCGCGTCGCCTGCAAGGTTCGTGTTGAGCAGCGCAACCACGCCACCCACTGAGGTGATGCCGAGCCAGATCGCCACGTACTCGGGGCAGTTCGCCAGCAGCAGGCACACCACCTCCCCCGGCGCGACGCCTTCCTGCAGGGCCCAGCGCGCATAGCGGTTGGCCTGTCCGGTGAGGTCCTCGTAGCTGAGCATGCTGCCGTCCGACAGAAGCGCCGGCCGCGTGCCGAAGCGCTCGGCCAGTTGGGGCAGCAGCGCCGGCAGCGGGACGCCTTCCCCCCGCCCCAGGGGCGCCACCCGGGCAAGCGCACGGGTCCAGGCGCGAAGCGGCTCGTTGCCGGCGGGCAGCTCGGACATTCGCGAATCCTGTCGTTCGGTTGGAGCCGGAGCAGGCGCCCGTGCGGCCGCACGCGCGACCCGGGGGCGGATCATGGCGCCGTCCGTGTCGAGAATGAATATGTCTTGATAGCGAATGTATATCGGCGTTACAAGCATTCCGCGATCCGGACGAGCCGGAAGGGAGCATCGCCGCCATGACGCCGCTGAGCACTTATGCCCTTGCCGGCCTGCGGCGCTGCTGGATGCCCGAGCGGGAGATGTGGTCGCACAAATACCACCTCGACGGCCGCCGTCCGGAGAACGAGTCCGTGCCGCACAGCGACCTCTATTACTCGCTGAACGTGCTGCTCGGCCTCAGCACGGTCCGCACGGAGCTGGCCGACGATCCTTACGACATTCCGTCGCTGTTCCTGTCGCTTTGCCGGACCCTGCCGACGCTGCCGGTCCGCAACGGTGCGGCGGGCATGGCGCTCTGGGCCGGCGCGGAACTCGATCTTGCCGTTCCCGGGGTCGTCGCCGACGGGCTCCGGCCGCTGGCCAGGGATATCGAACCCGCCACGCGCTGGACCGCGCAGGACACGGGGCTGTCGCTGTCCGGCGTGGCCGCGCAGGCGCTCCGCGATCCGTCCTGGCTGCCGGTCGCCGATGTCCTGAGCCGTCTGCTGCTCGAGCAGTTCAGCGGGCCGCACGCCCTGTTCCGCGACGCGACGCGCGGCGGGCGGCGGCATTTCGCGACCTTCGCGACACAGGTCTACGCGGCCCTCGCGCTCTACCACTACGGCGAACTCCGCGAGGACGAGCGGGCGATCGCGGCGGCCAACGCCATCTCGGCGAAGCTGATCGCGCTGCAGGGCCCCTTGGGCGAATGGCCCTGGTTCTACCGGCCTGCCGAGGATCGCGTCATCGAGGCGTACGAAGTCTATTCGGTGCACCAGCACGGCATGGCGCCGGCGTTCCTGCACCACGCCATCCGGCACGGCGTGCCCGGCTCCCGCGAGGCCATGCTGCGAGGCTTCGAGTGGCTCTTCGGCGCCAACCAGATGCGGGTCTCGATGCTCGTGCCCTCGCTGTCGCTGATCCACCGTTCGCAGGCCCGCCGCGGACTCCAGGGCCGCCGCCTCGGCCGGCTGCTGCGCGCCTCCGTCGTCGCCGGCACGGGCATCACTCCCTGGACCACCGACCCGACGACCCTCCGGCTCACCCAGGAAATGCGCAGCTACGAGTTCGGCTGGCTGCTGTGGTCGTTCGGCGGCCAGTCGGCCTACCCGGAGGTAACGCATCGCGCGGAGTTCGCGCCGGCTGCCGCGCCGCGCCTGCGGAAGCCTCTTACGCACGCCGCCTAGCGGCCATGTGATCCGTTCCGTGTCCAATGCGCAATTTTAATGATTGCGCATTGCTGACATCCATCGACAGGGCGGTTACATTATGTAAGGTTCTGAAACCGATTTCAGATAGAGGGAGGATCAATCCGTGCGAACCGTCGCGGTGGCTCTCATGGCCGGAATCCTTTTTCCGCTGGCCGCAAACGCCCAGTCAACAACCGTCAGCACCGCGGTCGTTCTCCCGGTGCTGGGCGGCCCGAGGCCCATTCCTCTTCCTCCCCCGCCAAAGCCCCCGCTTCCCGGCCCCATCGGCGGTGGCGGCGGCCCTCACCCGGGGGCACCCGCACCCTTGCTCGCAGCGGGCATCCCGGCCTTTCTTGCACTGGGGGGAGCAGCCGTCATCGCCCGGCGGGCTTGGCGGAAACGGCAACCGTTCCAGGGATAGCGGCCGCATCGCGCCGATGGCACGAGGCCCGGACCCTGGCGTGCCCGCGCGGGCGGGCATCAGGGGACGAGTCGCCGACATGCCGCTCATGATGCTTGCCCGGTGACGGGCGTGGCCGAGTCGTCGGCGCTATCGCAACCCGAGCGCGTGCAGTGAAACATACACGCCAAAGCCGACCAAAGCCCATAACCCTCCAAGCAGACCAACGGTAATCCAGAACCGAACCCGCAAGGAGTAGCGCGGAATCCCCACGTCCTTTGTCGCTGAATCAGCTTCAATAAAATCGTCCTGGAATCCATCGGACAAAGTTGGGCGTGTCTTTATCGCTTTGACTGCATTCGTGTCGGATATCAGATCGGTCAACGCCCCGTGCATGTGATTCATGCGTTGCTCGTTTGCATCTATTCACCGCGAGCGTAACGTATGGCGAGGCGGATTGCAAAGACGTCTGTCTTTGACGGGTCGCTCACAGCAATCAGGACCAGGGATTGTCAGACCGCGAGGCCTATCCGCCGGCTCAAATGCAAGTCATTAAATAACAGCAATTTTATTAGGGGCGGTGCGAAAGCGGTTGCCTAGGCAGATTCGATCTGTTACCCATCACCTATTCGCAATAAGATGAACCGGCATGTCCCGGCCACGGTCTCAGGCTACCACGGCGCTCGATCTGCCCGCCTTCCTGAAGAACACGGTCATTGACCTGGTGCGGAGCGACGAGCGCGACCTTTCTGCACGCCAGCTCGGCGTCTTCCTGATCTGCGGCACGTTCCCCGGGCCACAGACGGTGCGCGGCCTGGCGCATCACCTCAACGTCGCGAAGCCTGCCATCACCCGCGCCACCGACCGGCTGGTGACGGCGGGACTGGTGGAACGACGGACAGATCCGAGCGACCGCAGAAGCGTCCACATCGTCCCCACTTCGGCGGGCGATGCGTACCTCCGGCAGTTGTCGTCGCTGCTGAGGAAGGCTGCCGCGATGACCGAGCCGAGGATCGTGCCGCAGCCCGAGAGGCACGCGCGCCGGCGCGCATGAACGTGCCACGCGCGGCATCGGCAGATATTCGCGCAACCCCGACAGTCCGCAGGAACCCGCACCAGCAATGACAAGGGCCGCGGCGGCGGCTCTTTCACGCTGCGGTGGCCACCTCGTCGCTAGGCAGCCCTGACGACGGTGCTGCGGCATGCCTTCCGCTCGGCCACGAGGGTCAGCCAGTTGGCATAGATGGCGTGCGCAAGCCCACTCCAGGAATGCGCGAGATCGGCTTCACAGGCATCCAGCGGGAAGTCCGCCATGGTTTCGGCAGTGCGGACACCAAGCGCCCGCTCACGGAACGCTTCGAGCAACGCTGTCACGCCGGGGCTGAAATAGCTTTGCGGCATGGCAGGATAGGGGTCGCGCGCACCGGTCAGATACTGCCGGATGTCGCGGCGGTATTCCCGCAACAGGGCAAGGGCGTCGTACTCGGGATGCCCTTGGCAGAACACAAAAGGCGCGCCCGCGTCCTTGGCAAAGAGATCGGCCCCCGCATCGTCGGACGACGACAGGATGCGATAGTCGCGCGCCACGAGTGCCTTCGCGGGAAGGTCGTTGTAGCGGGAGTGCGGGACATGCCAATGCCGGGGCAGCCCAGCAGTGATCGGGGCGTCGCCATCGGTTTGCGTGCACGCGAACAGCCCGGACAATTTCTCCGGCAGCCGCTGCCGCTCGATGCCATCCAGATAGAGAACGGCCGCATGCGCCGCGAGGCACGACCACACGGTGGGGATGCCATGCGCCATCGCAAGGTCGGCAAGTGCCGTGAGATGTTCCCAGCACGGCTCTTCGACAAGCCGCGACGCGCGGGGCGGCATCCCGGTCACGATCAGGCCATCGAGCACGAAGGGATCGATCTTCCTGGCGTGCTGATAGAGCGACGTCGCCGTATCCCCACCAACCGGCGCCGGCGGATCCAGGGAGAACAAGCGGAGATGCACCGGCCGGCCGCGCGCGGCCGCGGAGAGGATGGTACGGAACTGGCGCTCGGTCTGTCCGAACGCCTCGCCGGGCATGCTGTTGACCAGGCCGATGACGAGCGGCGGCGTCAGGAAACCGCCGCCGGGGCCGCAAATCGGGTCAGCCAGGAAATCTGCCACGCCGTTCTCCTGTTGAAGCCCCCTATGACACCGCCGCTACCATCGTTTTCGCGGCATGCCCCATCCTGCCGAGCGCCTGGTCGAGATCGGCGATGATGTCGTCGACATGTTCGATGCCGATGCTCAGGCGGATCATCTCCGGCATCACCCCGGCCTTCGCCTGTTCCGCGGGCGTCATCTGGCGATGCGTCGTGGAGGCGGGATGGCAGGCGAGGGATTTCGCGTCCCCCAGATTGACCAGCCGCTTGACGAGCTTCAGCGCGTCGTAGAAGCGCACCGCGCCCTCGTACCCGTCGCGGGCCCCGAAGGTGATCAGCGAGCAGGCGCGACCGCCCAGATATTTCTGCGCGAGCGCGTGATACGGGCTCTCGGGGAAGCCGACATAGTTGACCCACGCCACGCGCGGGTCGCGCCGCAGGAAATGGGCCACCTTCCGCGCGTTCTCGACATGGCGCTCGACGCGGAGCGCGACCGTCTCGATGCCCTGCAGCAGCAGGAAGGCACTGAGCGGCGACAGGGTGGCGCCGGTGACGCGCAGGAACACGCTCCGGCACCGCGCGATGTAGGCAGCGGCGCCGAAATGCTCCGTGTACACGAGGCCGTGATAGGACTCGTCCGGCTCGTTGAACATCGGGAAGCGCCTGGCGTGGCGCCGCCAATCGAAGCGGCCGGAATCGACGATGATGCCGCCGAGCGTCGTGCCGTGCCCGCCCAGGAACTTGGTCAGCGAGTGAATGACGATGTCGGCGCCATGCTCGATCGGCCGCAGCAGGATGGGTGTTGCGACGGTGTTGTCGACGACGAGCGGCACGCCGTGCCGGTGCGCGACGCGGGCCAGTCCCTCGATGTCGCACATGTTGCCCGCCGGGTTGCCGACGCTTTCGCAATAGACGCCGCGCGTGTCATCGTCGATCAGCCGCTCGATCGCCGCCGGTTCGTCGCTCTCGGCGAAACGCACGGTGATGCCGAGCCGCCGCAGGTAATGCGCGAACAGGGTGTGCGTGGTGCCGTAGAGCTGCGGCACCGAGACGATGTTCCGCCCCGGCTCGACCAGATTGGCGATGGCGTAATGGAGCGCCGCCTGCCCCGAACTGACGCAGAGCGCCTCAATGCCGCCTTCCAGCTCCGCGACGCGTCGTTCCAGCACGGCGGTCGTGGGGTTGCTGATCCGGCCGTAGCGATGCCCTTCCGCCTCCAGATTGAACAGGGCGGCGCCATGCTCCGCGCTGTCGAAGGCATAGGCCACGGTCTGATAGATCGGTACGGCCACGGCGTGCGTGACGGGATCGACTTCGTAGCCGCCGTGGATTGCGATCGTCTCGTGCTGCACGGGCGCTCCGTCCTGTCATCCGGTGGCGGCTGCGGTTCGGCGCATCATGGCTTTCGCCGGCAAGGGCGACCGCAAGGCGCACCGCGCAGGCCGGCCGATCCGCTCACCGATAGAGTGGCGAATGAAGATCGTATCGTCAATAGTTTCGGTAGCTAATTTGTTGGGAAGATGCTAGAACGCCGGCGGCGTGCCACCCGCCCTCTCCGTTCCTGCGGATGGGCGGTGGCGGGTCGTTTGCCCCTTGAGACGGGATGTCGGATTTGCGGTTCCGCTTCGGAGTGGATGCAAGGGGTTCGTGCCTCGGGGCGGACGCCCATCAGGTCGCGGAGATATGGTCGTGTCGCTGAGGCGCTACGCCACCCGGCTGTCTTCCGCGTCGCTGTCGTCGGTCGGGGAATACATTCTTCGCTTCCTGCGCACCATGCTGCTCTCCCGCCTGCTGTCGCCGCATGATCTCGGCGCTGCGGTCGCGCTCCTGGCGATCCTGGCAAGCTGCGAGATGATCACCGACATCGGACTCGACAAATTCGTCATGGTCAGTGGCACCGAGGCGCGTGCGCAGGTGGTCGCCGTTGCCCGACAGATGGCGGTCGGCCGGGCCGTGCTTCTGAGCCTGGCAATCGCACTCCTGGCCCCACTCATCGCCCGTGCCTTTGGCGCGGGCGAAGAGCGCAGTGCCGTCGCCTGGCTCGGCCTCGTCCCGCTGATCGCGAGTTTCCGGAACTGGCGTGTCGTCCAGGTGCAACTGAATTACAGATACGGCCCGGAAGCGATCGCCAACCTCGGCGGACGGCTGGCCGGCCTTGCCGTGCTGCTTCCCACCTACATGGTCGTGAAGGATGCACGCCTCATCCTGATCAACCTGGCCATCGAGGCGGCGGTCTCCGTGCTCCTTTCCTATGTGCTCGTCCCCCGCGAGCGCGTCCTCTCCATTGATCCGGCCGTCCGACGGGAAGCCATGCGCTTCGGACTGCCACTGATGGCGAACGGTATTGGTCTTCTTGCCCTGAAGCAACTCGACCAGATCATCGTCTCGAACCTGTTCGGACTGAGCGGACTGGCGGAGTATTCGCTTTCGCTCAATCTCGCGATCATTCCGACGTCGGTCATGCAACAGGTCGGCGGGAAGATCGCGCTGCCGTTCGTCGCCAGAGCCGGCTCCGCCCCGGAAGGATCAGCACAGGCGGCGCTGATTGTCATGCTCGGAACGATGGTCGCGGCAGCCTTGCTCGCGATTCCGGTCGGTCTTACGCTCGATCGGCTCGTACCGATTGCCTACGGCCCCCACTACCAGGTGAGCACCGGGTTTGCCGCGCTCGCCATGCTCGCCGCATTCATCCGTTTCTGCCGCGGCGGCCCCAACCTGATTCTCTTGCAGCATGGCCGCACGGCGCGCCTCACCGTGGGAAACCTGATTACTGTCGTCGGCCTGATCATCGGCTTTCTGCTGGCCCTGCGCTTTCGCAACCGCGAGTCCGTGGTGGCAGGCCTCGTCATTGGTGACCTGCTGTCCTTTTTGCTTTTCACTCACCTTATCCGCAAGCACCTCAGCATCCCCGCGATGTGGCGACATGGCGCCGTGATTGGTACCGCCGTCGCCTTTGCCGCGGCTGTTCTATGGCTTGACGGTGGCGCCGGGTGGCTGCCGCGCGGCTTTGCCCTCGTCATTGCCAATCTCGTCATCGGCCTTGACGCTGTGTTCATCTACCGAGGGGTCATCCGCCGATACCTCCGGCCCCAGGCAGAGAACGTCGCTGAGCGAGGGGCCTCGGAGCGAGGCACGGTATTGGAAACCTCCGCCGAGATCCTGCCCGCCGGTCATCGCATCTGACGTCACAGCCGACCGCGGTGGCCGGATCGGGGCTATCCCCCCCGCAATGCCAGATGCAGCATCCGGCCGCTGCGCCAGAGCCGAAGCCATGCGAGAATGCAAATTGCGCCGAGACGGGCCTGGACATTCGGCAGCCGGTCCGAGGCAAGGACCTTGATGCTGTGCGGAATGACCGAGAAAGGCATTGCCAGCGCCTTGGCCACGAAGCCTATCCTTCCGCCGCGGCGCGTGAGGGCAAGACTATAGTGCTCGGAGAGCATCCTCATCCATCGCCCTTGCAACTCCGCCCAGTTCCGACGTGCCGGATGGCCGACGACGGCCCGTTCGGCATAGCCGATCCGATATCCCAGCGCGCGCGCCCGAAAGCACCAATCCATGTCCTCCGAGAGGCCGTTGCGGAATGGACCGACGGCATCGAAGACCTCGCGGGGTACAAATAGGTTGCCGGTGCCGGAAAACCCGACCTTCGTCACGTAGCGCTGGAAGTTGAAGTTGAAGACGATTTCAAACGCTTCGACCGGCGTTGGGTGCGCGGGATTCTGCGCCAGCGTGACCACCTTGCCGCCCACGAAGTCATGCTGCGACAGCGCGGCCGCCCCCTCGCGGATCCAGTCCGGCTCCGGAACGCAGTCGCTGTCAATGAAGGCCAGGATTGTCCCCCTGCTCGCCGCAACGCCCGCATTGCGGGCAGGCCCGGCGCCCTGTATCGGCGCCGGCACGACAACCGCGCTTGGAGCAGCCTCCTGGACCGCGGCAAGGCCGCACCGGGAATTGTTGTCGGCGACCACAATTTCGAAGGCTGAACGCGGCCAGCTCTGGACCGTCAGCAGGTCGTGGCAACGCCGCAACGCCTGCAGATCGTTGTAGTGCGGGATGATCACCGAAACGAAGGGCCGCGCCCCACCCTCGGCGGCCGGCAAGACGTTGCTCGCCTCAGCTGCACTCATCGGTAGCACTCGAATGCGCGCGATGACGCAGGGCCGCGCCTCGTCGTCGACCGGGTCGAGCCGCGCCTCGATGCCACCGCCTCCCTCAACATGTCACCCACGCTCATTCTCTCCGCCTCGAGCTTCTCAGAAACGTAGCCGCGACGAGTGATAAAGGCTTCGTCCGGTCCAGCCACGGAGGGCGCTGTCGACTGCACTATCGCTACGCGCCGAACCGCCGCCGGTCCGCCTCATCTGACCTTTTGGTGATACTTCATTATCATTGCGCGTCACAGATTGACACGAAATACGGTTTGTGTCTATCTGTCAACCGATGCAGTTACGCAATGCAGTGGCCGGGCCGGGCCGATTGGGGGATCTGGGATCGTGGATACGCCGCTGATACCTGCTCGGCAAAGCACGTACACAATTTGCAATGCCGCGGCCTTCGCGGGTTACATGCAATGTTGACTTCCCCAACCCCCTTGCCGATTTCCAATATCGGGCAAGCGTTCATCGTAGATTTTTTGCGTCGTCAACTGCCCGTCACACCTATTGCTAAGATCAATCTCGCCGACGCTCTTGTGGCGCTGTTATTTTTTGACGTGGTCGGTGCGAGTTTGCTGGCGATTGTTGGCTTCCGCATCTATGCGCTCCCACGGGGCTACGATGAAAGCCAGCTCTGGCAGAGCCTCGCCAGCTTCCTGCTTGCGTGGGCGATCAGTACGCATCTGCAGGAGTTATACAGCAGAAGGGCGCTCTCCACGGGGCTCCGCCGCCTGCTCGCGCGCGCCGTGGTCGCCTGGGCGGAAGCATACGGCCTGCTCCTGCTGATCGGCTTCACTCTTGGCCTGCTCCCTGACGTACCCCGGCCGTGGCTTCTTGGATGGGCCGGGAGTGTCCTGGTCTGGATCGGCGCGTCCCGCTTGGCTTGGCGCGGTTACCTGTCGCATCAGATCGGCCGTGGGCACTGTCTTGAGCGGGCGCTCGTCCTCGCCGGGTCGCCCCAGGCCGCGGCCCGCGCTGCGGACAAGGTCGAGCGCGAGAGTTGGTTCCACATCCGGGCCGCCGCCGTGGCTGCGCTGCCGGGCAGTCCCGGCGCGCCGACACTCGACTGGGTCGAGGAAGCCGTCCGCACCGGACTTATCGATCGCATCATCGTCGTGCGCTTCTCCGACGCCGTCGGCCGGACCAACGCGCTGCTGCGGCACCTGGCGCAAATTGCCGTTGACGTGACGCTCGTGCCCGACCTCGAGGAGGTGCAGGCGCCGATCCTGAAGGTGGACCGGATCGGTACACTGCCCACCGTCGACCTTGATTTCCGCCCGCTGTCACCCGCGCAGGCGGCGATCAAGCGGGGCGAGGACCTCGTCATCGCGGGGCTGCTGCTCCTCGGTGTGTTGCCGCTCCTCGCCGCGGTCAGCATCGCCATCAAGCTCGACAGCCGCGGACCGGTGTTTTTCCGGCAGGTGCGCATCGGCTTCAATGGCCGCCCGTTCCGGGTCTGGAAGTTCCGGACGATGTACGCCGATGCGCGCGATGACAACGCGGTGCAGCAGACATCGCGCCAGGACCGGCGCGTCACCGGGGTCGGCCGCTTCCTGCGGCGCACCAGCATCGACGAGCTGCCACAGCTCTTCAACGTCCTGACGGGAGACATGGCGATCGTCGGCCCGCGTCCGCACGCGCGGGGAATGACGGCGGTCGGGTCGCCGCTGCACGAGGTGGTCGCGGACTATGGGGCACGCCACCGCCTGAAGCCCGGCATCACCGGCTGGGCACAGGTCAACGGTTGCCGCGGCGAAGTGGACTCCCACGAGAAGCTCCGCCGCCGCGTCGCCCTCGATTTCGAGTATATCGATAACTGGTCGCTCGGCCTCGATCTCTGGATCATTCTGCGGACGGCCGCCCTGGTGGCGTTCGACAAGAATGCCTACTAGCGCGCCTCTGCCGCCGGCGCGGCTGCATCCGGATGCTTCCGGCGAGCCGATCCGCAGGCGCTTGGGGCCGGTCAGGACAATGGGAGCCGGCAACAGCGCCCCCCGCCCTCCCTCCCAAGCGGGAGGGATCGATTTCAAGCTTCTGCTGGGGACGCTTCGACGCCGCGCCGCCCTCATCGTCCTGCTCGGCCTGATCGGGGCGGGCCTCGGCTACGCCCTGCAGACGACGATGAAGCCGCGCTACACCAGCGCCGTCTCCGTGCTGCTGGATCCCAAGGGAACGAACTCGTTCGGCGCCGAGGCACAGTTCGGCGGCGTCTTCGTCGATCGGACCAAGATCGAGAGCGTTGTCTCCGTCATCGAATCCTCCGGACTGCTTGGCCGGGTGGTGCTGGCGGAGCATCTGGCGAATGATCCGGAATTTGGTGCGCCAGCAGACTCCCGGCTGCAGAAATGGCTTGGCTTCCTGCCGTTCATGCACGGCCCACCCGAGCCCGACGATCTTGCCACACGGCAGCAACGCGCCCTGGTCCGCCTGACCCGAGCGCTGCGGGTCGAACGCTTCGGCATGACGTACGTGCTGACAATTTCCGTCTCCGCCTCGCACCCGGAGACGGCGCGGCGTCTGGCCGAAGCCGTCGCGGACGCCTACCTTAGCGATCAAGTTGATGCGAAGGCGGATGCCACGCAGCGCGACAGCGCGTGGCTGACAAACAGGCTTGACCAGCTGCGCGGCGAACTGGTGCGCGACGAAAAGGCCGTCGCCGGCATCCGTCAGAAATACGGGCTCCTGCAGACCGACGAGCCGAGCGGCGCGACCATTGGCAAGCAGACCCTCACGGTCCTGAATACGCAGCTCGAGCAGGCAAAGACGGATGTCGCCGCCCGCCACGCCGAGGTCGAGCAGATCGACCGAATCCGCTCGACCGGCGGAAGCCTCGAAAGTCTGCCCGAGGTTGCGGCGTCGCGTGTGGTCGAAGGGCTCCGCGCCAACCAGGCAGCGCTCGCCCAACAGCTGGCAACCCTGCGCTTCAACTACCACGATGACTTCCCGGCAGTCCGCAAGGCCCGCGACGATGAGCGGGCCCTTCAAAGCCAGATCGCCGCGGAGATCGCGCGGATCGTCAGGGGCATACGCAACGAGTACCAACTGGCCATCGCCCGCGAACAGGCACTGACCGAGCAGCTCAAGCAGGCGGAAACGACCGAAGCCGGCAAGACCAGCGTCGATGGCAATGTGCTGTTACGAGACGCGCAGCGCGTTCTCGATGCCAACCGTGGGCTGTACGACGCTCTGCTCGCACGCTGGCGTGACGTGCAGCAACAAATGGGCCATGAAGAGCCGGAAGCGCGGATCATCTCCCGCGCCGCATTGCCGGACAAGCCGAGCTGGCCGAAGCCCCTGCTGCTGCCGGCAGCCGGCTCGGCGCTGCTCATGCTTGCGGCAGTCGCCATGACGCTGGTTCCCGTGCTGCTCGACAGGCGTGTCGTCAACGTCGCAGGCCTCGAGCAGCGAGTCGGCCTTCCAGTGCTTGCGGCCATCCCGCTGCTCCGACGGCGCGATCTCGCCTTTGCGCGGCGGCGCCTTAGCGTCATCGACTACGCAACCCGCAATCCCCTGTCACGCTTCGCCGAGAGCCTGCGCGTGCTGCGCGCCTATCTCGGCATCTCCACCGGCGCAGGACCGCGCATCGTACAGGTGACCTCGTCCGTGCCCGGAGAGGGGAAGTCGACGATGGCCGCCGCGCTCGCGGTGTCTTCGGCCGCGGCGGGATTGCGCACCATTCTTGTGGACGCCGACGTACGGTTCTCGACCATCTCGAAGATGTTTGGAATCCGCAGGGACGAGGGCCTGACCGATGTTCTCGGCCAGGGCTCGCCCTGGCGATCCGTGGTGCGCAATCACGGCGATCTGCCGCTGGCAATCCTGAGTGCGGGGTCGGCAATGCTGCCGGAGCCGGATGTAATCAGCTCCGCGCACTTCGCGGGATTGCTGAACGAACTCTCCAAGAATTTCGACCTGGTCATCCTCGACAGCCCGCCTGTGCTTGCGGTGTCCGACCCGCTCGTCCTGTCCCGTTATGCCGACGCCACGCTGCTTGTCGTGCAATGGCGTGCGACCGCGCGGGATCTCGTCGACCAGACGGTCAAGGCGCTGCGCATGGTCGATGCGCCGCTTGTCGGAATGCTGCTCAACAAGATCGATCTTACCAAGGCCGGCCAATATGATTACGGCTACACCCTCTCGGCGGGCGCAAATGGCTACCATCGCGCCTGAAGCGACACAGCCATTGCCCGACCTGTCGGGCGACCGGGCCCGCACGGCAACCGCGCTGCTGATTGGCGGGGGGTCAGCCGCGGCGCCGGAGCGCGCGGCCCTGCGATGTGCCAAGGCACCCGTCCGGTTCTTCGACGTTCCGATTCATCCCCTGACGATGGAGGAGACGCTGGCGGAGGTGGAGTCCGCCATGCGGGACCGGCGTCCACTGCAGCATGTCGCCTTGAACGTCGCCAAACTCGTCAATTTGCGGCGGGATGCGGAGTTGCAGGCCGACGTGTTCGGCGCCGACCTCGTTGGTGTCGATGGCATGGGAATCCTGTTCGGCGCACGAATCTTCGGTATTCCGTTGCCCGAGCGCGTGGCTGGCGTCGATCTGATGGAAAGGATCCTCGCCCTCTGCGCGAAGGAAGGATTCCGCCCCTATCTGCTCGGTGCGCGCCCAGAGGTTCTGCAGGCAGCGGTCGCGGAATTGACGCGCCGGCACCCCAGTCTGCAGATGGCCGGCTATCACCATGGCTACTTCACGGCCGCGCAGGAACCGGAGATCGTCGCCGGCATCCGCGCCAGCAGAGCTGACTGCCTGTTTGTCGGCATGCCAACACCCCGCAAGGAACGTTTCATGGCGGCGCACCGCGCAGCCTTGGGCGTGCCGTTCGTCATGGGAGTTGGTGGGGGGATCGACGTGCTGGCCGGACTGGTGCGTCGCGCGCCGGCGGCCTGGCAGCACAGCGGCTTCGAATGGCTGTATCGCACCCTGCAGGAACCACGCCGGATGTGGCGCAGGTATCTCACGACCAACGTCGCCTATGCCGGCATCCTCGCGGCGGGGTTGGTCGAGCGGCTGACCACGCGACGCTCTGCTACCGGGTGATGGCACGCTGACTCCCGATTTGCCTTGACGGACGACCGCATGCCACGAGAACACGCTGACCAACGGATGTTATCGTCGAGATCGCGTTGACACCCGCAGTTCCATGTGGATTTGCATTGGGCGTTCGATATATACGAGCAACATTCGCAGGCTTTGCCAGGGATTGCGGGTGGTTCCATGAGCACTCTTGATAGCCACGATTTCCTCCCGTTTTTGCGACGTGTGGACGCGCAGACCGGCAACGAAAGCCTGCTTACTCCGGATCGAAAAATTGCTGTGTCAGCCGGTCCGGGAGGGGGGCCACGGCCGTCAGGCGTATCGCTTGCCGCGGCAGCGGACGGGTATTTCCACCATGTGCGCAGGGAAATCGAACCACTGCTGCCGAAGGACGCTTCAGAGATCCTCGATGTCGGCGCCGGAAGCGGGGCCACGTCGGCTTGGCTGAGGGCGCGCTACAAAGGTTGCCGGACTGTCGCGCTCGAAGGAAATCCGGCCGTCGAAGCGGGCCTGCGCGCGAATTGCGATGTCGTCCACATTGTTGATCTCAGCGCGGAACTTCCGGATGTCGGCACGCCGGATCTCGTGCTCCTCCTCGACGTGCTCGAGCATCTCGCAGATCCCTGGAAGGTGCTCTCCAACATCGCCTCGATCATGGCACCGCATGCCACGGTGATCGTCTCGGTACCCAACGTTGCCCATCTCTCCGTATCGCTGCCGCTGCTGTTCCGCGGCACGTTCCCGTATCGGGATGCGGGAATCCTCGACCGCACGCATCTGCGCTTTTTTGTCCGCGACTCGGCGATCGCACTGCTCAACCACGCTGGCCTCTGTGTCGAGACCGGACTGCTGAACGGGTTTGACGGACCGCGGACATCGCTGCTCGATTGGCTGACGTTCGGGCGCCTGCGGGATCGCCTGACCAAGCAATACGTTCTTGCCGCGCGCCGCCTCGGTGCGGACGCCGCACAAGGGCGGGTACGCTGGAGTCCCGTCCGACGCGTGCGCCCTTGATCGCTGACGATCCGGGATCGTCCGGAGCGACGCTGCCCCGGCGACGACTGCTTTCCATGGCCGTCGCAGCAACGCTGCTGTTGCCGGACAGCCGCGGCGGCCCGGAAGCGGCCGAGCCACCCGCGGAGTTGCGCCCCGCATTCAGCATCGATCCCGACAAGCGGGCCGCATGGCTGGAACGCTGGCAGAAGAACATTCTGGCCGAACTGCGGAACCGCTATTGCGACAGCGCCATGGGCGAGGAGATCGGATGGCTGATCTCGCCCATACTCACAGGGCTGTTCTACGGCTACGTGGCGACTGGCGACGCCCGATGGATCGATCATCTCGTTGATTGGACGGATGCCTGGATCGGGCGCGGCGTGACCGAGCCGGACGGATGCACCGGATGGCCGAAGGTCGGCGCGGCGGGAACGGAAGTCGACAATCTCGACAGCTTCTGCGCCGACAGTCTTCTCGGCGAGGCCATGGCCCTGCGGCCGACAGTGCTGGCGGCCGCCGCGATCCTGAAAGCGCCGGCGCTCGCCCGTCGGTATGGCCGGAGAGCAACCGACTACCTCGCCCTGGCGCGCAGCATGTTCGAAAAATGGGACCGGCGCGGCGTCTGGCGCAGCGCAGGCGATGGCATGATATCGGTTGTGCTGCCATATGGCATCGAACCGAAGACCCGGCAGTGGACGGCGGAGGATTACGACAGGAGCGACCTCCGCCTCGGCTTCTCCCACCCGGACAATAAGGCCAATCTGGTCGCGCTGTGGCTGCTGGCGATGACCGAGGCGACCGGCGACCCCTCGTACCGCGAGCGGGCAGCCGCCTGGTTCCGGCTCATGAAGTCACGGCTGCACCTGCAGGCGGATGGCACCTTCGCGATATGGAACTACTGGGAACCGGCCGGCCCATGGGACTACCGCGCGTCCGGAAGGCCCAAGCACTGGGTGGGTGTCCATCCAAAGGCCGGATATTACGAAATCGATGTGATGGCGATGGTGACGGCTTTCCGGCACGGGGTCGTATTCACGGCCCGGGACGTTGAGCGCCTGATCCGAACGGCGAACGCGACCGGGCGGTTGTGGCCTGCGCTCGCACCCTATGATGCAGCCATCCGTTCGCGCTTCGAGCACGCGCTCATGCCCGGGGGGTGGGAGGGACTGGTGCTGGTGCCATGGTACCTGGCGCTGCAGATGGCCCCGCCTGCACAGACGGAACTTTGACCGGCCGGAACGAACGAAACGTCCGGATTTGACAGACAGGCAGGCAGACCGGGGCCCGTCCGGCGCAGTTTTCTCGCCAAATCAGTCATTTGCGGCGAGACTGCGGTTTGCGGCTGCGTTGGCCGGGGTGATGGGAAACAGATGATTCCCGTCGGGCAGCCGAGGGCGCCTGATGAGGGCCATTTCGGGCTCGAAAACTGCCCGGCAAACCCGGTCGGAATGGGGCATTGTGCCGAAACCTTCGGGATGAGGTTTTCCGAACATGCTGGTTGGCGCCATGCGCGTCTCCACCGACGGCGATCGGCAGGTGCTGGCCCCGCAGCGTGACGCGCTCCTCGCCGGCGGCTTTCTTCGCCGCATAGGCTGGCCGCGGCCTGTGCGGTCAGCGCCGCGATGTCGGCGGTCAGCAGCAGGACCTGCAGGAACGCCGCCTTGTTGGTGCGCCGGAACACGGCGATCGTGTCGTGGTCGGGGTGCAGGTTCGCCGCCACGAAGCGCACGCCGATGTCGCGATGGGTAACCCGTTCGATCCTGCGCGACGAGAAGATGCCGTTGGCATAGCTGTGGATCAACAGCGCCCGCAGCAGACGCGGGTGATACTGCGGCTTGCCGCCCCCCGCCGCTTCATTTGTCGTTATCGTCGCCGGGTTGGCTAGTGCGAATTCTCCGCTCCATTGTTCAGCCCTTTGTGCTTTCTGCGCTCGACGGAAGGTGTCACTTCGCTCTTCGCCTGGCTCTACCCTACCAGCGAACCATGCCGCCATCGACGTTGATGGTTTGGCCCGTAATCCAATGCGCCTCGTCGGAGGCAAGGAAGGCCACGGCGGGCGCAATGTCCTCCGGCCGGCCATGACCCTTCACGGCCTGCAGCATTTCGACGAAGCCGAACGCATCCCTGTGCGGACTCGCCATCACCCCCTCTGAGGCCGTCAGCCCGGGCGTGACCGCATTGACCGTGATGCCGTACTTGCCGAGTTCGGTGGCGAGCGCGCGCGTGAGACCGATGATGCCGGCCTTCGCCGCGACATAGGCGGCCATGTTCGGCGTCCCCGCGAACACGGTGTTGGATGAGATGTTGACGATGCGCCCCTTCGTGCCGAGCCGGCGCATCATGTCCGACGCGGCCCGGCAGGTCAGGAACGCACCGGTCAGGTTGACCGAGAGGATGCGCTGCCAGTGCGCGAGATCGACGTCGTCCCAGGCGATGAACGGCACGATCGCCGCGTTGTTGACGAGGATGTCGAGGCGCCCCGCCTGCTGCTCGACCGCCGTGTGCGCGGCCATGACCTGCGCCTGATCGGCCACGTCACAGGACAACGCGAAGGCGCCGCCGCCGATCGCGCGGGCGACGGCTTCCGCACCCGGCAGGTTGATGTCGGCGATGGCGACACGCGCCCCGCCGGCGGCGAGACGCTCCGCGATTGCCTTCCCGATGCCCTGGGCCGCGCCGGTGACCAGTGCGATCTTTCCCGCAAGTGCGCTCATGTCCAGCCCTCCTCTCAAGCGTAGGCGTTCGCGCCGGTCCGGTAACCGGCGAAGCTCTCGGCGTCATGCGAGAACATCAGTTCGGCATCGTGCTGCTCGGCGAGTTCGCGCAGCCGGCGCATGGAGGCGACGCCCGCCACGGGATCGATGTGGAAGCTCGACTGGCAGAGCGTGTCGAGACTCTTGCGCGTATATGCGGCGTCGATGGTGAACAGCATTGGCCGGCGCGTGGGGAACCGGACCAGCAGACTGTAGTGGCCGATCGCATGGCCGGGCGTGAACAGCAGGGTCAGCCCAGGCGCCAGTTCGACATCGCCGGTGATCGTCTCGAACCGCGAGTTCTCCCGCACCGTGCCGGGCGCGAGCTGATCGGTCATGCCGCGCGCCTCGGCGGCCTCGGCGGAGAAGCTGAGATCGGAATAGCCGAGCACTTCGAAGGGCGCCGGGCTCGCCGCCTGGGCAATCTCGTCACGGTGGCAGAATTTCTTGGCGTGCGGGAAATGCTTGTTGCCGCCGACATGGTCGAAGTGGAAATGCGAGTTCACCACGACCGCCACGTCCGCAGGCGCCAGTCCGAGCAGCTTCAGCGCGCCCGGCACCGTCTGCTCCGGCGTCTGCATCGGCTTCTCGAAAGGCAGCACCTTGTTGACGTGGTCGAGATCGAAGCCGCTGTCGATCAGGAAGCGGCCCTGCGGATGCTCGACCAGGATCGAGTAGACCGGAAACCGCACCTCGCCGGCCGGGCCACGGTTCCAGAACACGTGGAACCCGTCAAGCACGAGCGAGCCGCCGTCGAGCAGGAACACCTTCATCGAACCATCTCCCCCTGTGGGTGCATGAATCAGCGGCTGCCGCGCCGGTACGGCAGCCCGAGTGCCGCGGGCAGGCTCGCGCGGCGGCCGAACGCCACTAGCACGAGCATGACCATGGCGAACGGCAGCATCTGGATGATGTCCGTCGGGATGTTGACGCCGAGCACCTGCAACGCCGTGGTGGCGGAGAGGCAGGCGCCGAACAGCAGCGCCCCCGCCAGCACGCGCAACGGCCGCCCGCGCGCCAGCATCGCGAGCACGATGCCGATGAAGCCCGCGCCGTTGGTCATGAACGGTACGAAAATCCCCGCGCCGACCTCCGACAGATAGGCGCCACCCAGCCCGGCCAGCGCGCCGGTGCTCAGGACAGCGGCGGTGCGGATCGCAACGACATCGACCCCCGCGGCATCGAGCGCCGCCGGCTTCTCGCCTGCCGCGGCGAGGTCAAGCCCGAGGAAGGTCGCGCGGTGCATCCAGGCAAGGAAGACGCAGAGCGCGAGTGCGACGTAGACGAGCGGGTGCCGGCTGAACACCGCCGGCCCCAGCACGGGAATGGCGCTGAGCCCCGGAATGGCAAGGTCCGGCGCCTTCGGCAGCAGCGGATAGGACCGGCTGAACTGGAAATGGTGCAGCAGGGAGGTAAGCCCCTCCAGGCCGAGCGTGAGCGCGATGCCGACGACGATCTGGTTCAGCGCCAGCCGCACGCAGCCCAGCACCATCACGCAGGCAACCGCCGCTCCGGCCGCCGCACCGCAGGCAAACCCCGCCCACATCGCCCCGCTATCGTACGCGGCGACGAAGCCGGCATAGGCGCCAGCGAGCATCATGCCCTCGATCCCGACATTGAGCACGCCCGCCTGCTCGGAAATCTGCTCGCCCATCCCGGCGAGCAGCAGCGGCACGGCTGCGGTGACCGAGCCGGCCACCAGTTCCGTCGCAAACACCTGGGAGATCACGACCGCCATCGCCTAGGTCCCCGCCCATTGCCGGCGCTGGCCGAGCCATTCCGCGAGCGCCAGGAACAGCAGGATCAGCGCCACCAGCACGAAGCTGAAATAGCTCGGCACGCCGACATGGATGGAAGCGCTCTCGGCCCCGACCGACAGCATCGAGAACAGCAGCACGAAGCCGATCACCGCCCAGCCGTTCAGCCGGGCGAGGAACACCAGCGGAATCACCGACAGGCCGTAGGCCGGGTTCCAGTCGGCGCGCACGTTGCCCCACACCCCCACGATGTCGATGCCGCCGGCAAGGCCGGCGATGGCGCCGCTCAGCACCAGCGCCATCACCGTCGTTCGCGGCACGTCGATGCCGGCGTGGCGTGCGGCGCGCGGGTTCGCCCCGAGGGTTCGCAGCCGCAGGCCCCAGGCGGTGTGGGTGGTGGCGAGATGCACGGCGATCAGCACGACGAGCGCGATCGGCACGCCGAGGCCGACCGTCGTGCCGAACAGCCGCGGCAGCCGGTCCGCCACCGGCAGGGTGCGGGTCTGCGGCACCGTCGCCGCCGGATCGCGCAGCGCCAGCTTGACCAGCGCGTTGGCCAGCGCGGTACCGAGGAAGCTCATCATCAGCGTGGTAATGATCTCGTTCACCCCCTGCCAGGCCCGCAGCATCGCCGGCAGAACCGCCCAGAGCGCGCCGGTGGCGAGCGCGAGCACGCAGCCGATCAGCAGCGCCGGCACGTGCCCCAGCGCCGCATCGAGCAACGGGCAGGACGCGGCGACCACGACGGCGGCGAGCAAGTACTGGCCGTCAGTGCCGAGATTCCACAGGCCGGCGCGGAAGCTGACGATCAGGCTGGCGGCGATCAGCATCAGCGGCGCCATGCGGATGATCGTATCCTGCAGCCCGCGCGGCGTGAGCAGGCCGCGATGCACCACTACGCCGTAATAGTCGAACGGATCGACGCCGAACGCGACCAGCAGCAGCGCGCTGATCAGAACGGCGGCCAGGATCGGCAGCAGCGCGCCGACCAGCAGCGGGCGCAGCGTGTTCATGCCGCGTCCGCGTCCGCCGGCGCCGCCCCCGTCATCAGCGCGGCGACACGGCCGCGGGCGTCCAGGCCGTTGGCAACGATGCCGACCAGCCGACCGCCAAGCATGACCCCGATCCGGTCGGCGATGTCGAGCAGTTCGTCAAGTTCCGTCGAGATCACGATGGCACCGGAGCCGTTGGCGACGCCGGCGCGGATGCGCGCGCGGGCGGCGGCAATGTTGCGAAGATCGAGACCGGCCGTGGGCTTGCTGTAGATCACCAGCCGCGCCGCGCCATGCAGTTCGCGCGCCAGCAGGGCCTTCTGGATGTTGCCGCCGGAGAGCCGGCCGATCGGTGTCTGCGCGCTCGGCGTCCGCACGTCGAACGCATCGATCAGCCGGTCCGCATGTGCCGTGATGGCGCGCCTGCGGGCCACGCCGCCGGACCAGAACGGCGGCGTGCCGATCTGCTTCAGCACCAGGTTGAGCCCGACCGGAAAACTGCCGACCGTGCCTTCATGAAGCCGGTCGTCGGTGACGTAGCGCAGCCCGCGCCGGTGGCGCGCGGCGACGCCGAACCGGGCGAGATCCGCGCCGTCCAGCATCACCGCGCCGGCATCTGCAGCGATCTGCCCGGCCAGCGCCTCCGCGAGTTCGCGCTGCCCGTTGCCGTCCACGCCGGCAATGCCGAACACCTCGCCCGCGCGGACCTCGAACTGCACGCCGTCGAGCAGCGGCGCGCGCCCGCGCGCCCGCACCGTCAGCCCGCGCACCGCGAGCACGACGGCCCCGGACTTTGGCGCGGCGGCGCGCGCCGCGCGGTCCGGCGAAGCGGCCGTGGCCTCGCCGAACATCAGCTCGGTGATGCGGCTCTGCAAGGTGGCGCGGCCTGTTGTCGTCAGCACCTCCGGCCCCAGGCCGCCGGCCACGCGGCCCCGGCGCAGCACGGTGATGCGGTCTCCGGCCTCGATGGCCTCGTGCAGCCGGTGGGTGATGAACACCACCGCATAGCCCTCGGCGCGAAGCCGGCGCATGATCGCAATGAGTTCGCCCGTGGCCTGCGGCGTCAGCATCGCCGTCGGCTCGTCCAGCACGACCAGCCGGCTGCCGCGCCAGAGCGCGCGGATGATCTCGATCTGCTGTTGCTCGCCGAGCGAGAGCCGGCCGGTGATCGCCTCGGGGGCGATCGTCATGCCGAAGGCGCGGCAGGTGGCGCGGAAACGGTCCGCCGTTGCGCGCCAGTCCGGCCGCCTGTACCAGCGGCCGCCGAGTTCCAGGTTGGCGGCAACCGTCAGCGTCGGCACCAGCATGACGTGCTGGTAGACCGTGCCGATGCCCAGCGCCAGCGCGCGCGCCGGGCTGTCGATGGCGACCGGGTGGCCATCGACCAGGATCTCGCCCGCGTCCGGCCGCTGCATGCCCGCGAGCAGGCCGACCAGCGTCGACTTGCCGGCCCCGTTCTCGCCGAGGATCACGTGCACCTCGCCGGCATGGATGGCGAAGCTCACATCGTCGTTCGCCACCACGCCGGGGAACCGCTTGGTCACCCGGCGCAGCTCGATCAGCGGCGGGCGGGAGGCGGCGGTGGCCTCCCGCATCGTTATGATCTCGTCCAACGCCGTTACTTCCCGGCGTCCACCGCGGTCATCAGCTGGCGCACCTTCTGCGCGTCGAACACCTCCGGCACCTTGATCTTGCCGGCGATGATCTCCGCCCGCGCCTGCATCAGCTGCTGCCAGATATCGGCCGGCACGTGCGAGGTGTGCAGCAGGCGCACCGAGCCGCTGGCAAGGCTCAGATGGTAGTCGTGCGTGCCGAACTTGTCCGACTTGATGTCCTGGATCATCTGGTCGAACACCGGCGTGTAGTCCCACACCACGGAGCTCAGCAGGTTGCCGTGGTCGATGCTGGACTTGTCGCCGATCACGTCGATGAACCACACCTTCCCGCCATTGGCCGGCCGGGCGGTTTCGACCGCCTGGATCATGCCGAACGACGCGCCGTCACCCTCGCCGAACACCACGTCCGCGCCCGCGGCGATCGCCGCATCGGTGACGCGCTTGGCGCCGGCGGCGTCGGAATAGGCGGCGGGGCCGATCACCGCGTAGCGGATCTTCACCTTCGGGTTCGTCGCGTGCACGCCGGTCGCGAAGCCGTAGGACTGCGCGTTCCAGGCCGGCGGCTCGCCCGACACCACGATCGCGACCGTGTCGCTCCTGGTCATCTTGGCCGCGAGCATCCCCGCGAGATACGCGCCCTCGTGCCCGCTCAGCGTGTAGTCGGCGATCAGGCCGGGCTTGAGCTTGTTCGGCGAATCGACAATGGCCACGCGGGTCTTCGTCTCGTCAGCGATCTCGGCGGCGGCGGTGTTGTAGCCGCTGGCATGGGCGATGATGAGGCCGACCTTGTCGTCGGCGAGTTCGCGCAGCGTCGCGCGCACGTCGCCGTAGCCGAGGCCGGTCGCCCCGGTGAACTTGAGCCCGTATTTCTTCGCGACCGCCTTGGCCGCGTCGTAGCCCTGCTGGTTCCAGCCGTAATCGGTCGGCTGTTCGGGCGTCATGATGGCAAGCGAGGTCACGTCGGCCGCACGTGCGGCCGCGAACGTCAGCGGGGTCGCGAGCAGCGCCGCCAGCGCAAGTCGGGCGAGCCGGGTTTTCATTTGTCAGCCTCCTGGTTTGCGTTCTTGTTGGCTTCGGTCACGCGCCACCGCATTGCCGTGCGGCGGCCGATCTGCTTGTCTGCCGCAGCCATCGGATGCGGACGGACGGGATGAAGCGACGGCGGATACGAGCGGGCGCGGCGCTGCTGCTTGGCGGGCTTCTCTGCGCCGCGGCAGCACCGGCTCCGGTGCGGATCGAGGTGCGCAACGAGGCCGGTGCGCCGCTGCAATGTCAGGTTCTGGCCTCGCACTGGTACGCGCAGCCGGCGCGCGACGTGCCGCCGGGCGGCACGTTCCGGGTCAGCCTGCTGTTCGACGCAACGACCGGCGCCGTGCTCGACGATGCCCAGCGCCGCCTGCCGCTGGAGACGCTGTTCTGCGGCCGCGCCGGCGAAGCCTGGCGCACCCGCAGCGACCTTCATCTCGGCGAGCTCGTGGCCGCCGCCGCCGGCAAGGGTGTCGCCCGCGTGGTCTGCCGCGCCGCCGCCGACCGGCTGGATTGCCGCACGCCAGCCGCCTCGCGCTAGCGCCAGCATCATCTCAGGCAGCCGTCGCACCGGGCGCGAGCCGCTCCATCACCTGCATTTGCACGGCCGCGAGATGCATGCGCATGGCCTGCTCGGCGGCCTGCGGGTCGCGCGCAGCGATGGCGTCGGCGATGGCGCGGTGCTCGGAATCGCGTTGCTGGATGCGGCGGGCGCAGAGCGGCCGGTCCGGCTGCAGGGCGACGCGTGTGTCGGTGCCGATGCGGCGCAGCAGGGCGTAGAACGCCTCCGCCAGCGCGTTGCGCGCGCTGGCCGCGACGGCGTTGTGGAACGCGAGATCGGCATCGCCCGGCGCCGTGCCCGACCATGTGGTCGCCGCCCGCTGGATGCGCACGATGTCCGCCGGCGAGGCGCGCAGGGCGGCCAGCCGCGCCAGCGCCGGTTCCAGCGCCAGCCGGAGCTCGATCACCTCGATCGGGTTGGTGCTGCGCACCAGCGCCTCGTCCCGCACCGGCCGCGCGCCCCGCGGCCGTGCCGCCGCATCGAGTTCGCCGCCATCGCGCAGCGCCGCGATGGAGCGGCGCACCTGATGGCGCGTGACGCCGAGCTGTTCGGCCAGCACACGCTCCGGCGGCAGGCGCCGGTCGGCGGCAAGGCGCTCGCGCAGCGCCGCAACGATCCGCTCGGCCTTGTCCCCCACGCGCAGGTGCTGCGTCGCGTCAGGCGCCATGCAGAGTCAGCTCCCCTTCGACCGTTGCCGACCACACTACGCCCGGAAGCCACGGTTGACAAGCATGGTTGGAATGTGGTCGGCTCAACCGCCGACATTGGCGAAGCGAGAGAAGAGGCGGACATGGCAGACGCATCCGTGGCGGAACGCACCGACGACCGCGCAGCGGCGTTGCGCACGCTGTACGACGACGTGCACGCGGCCAGCCTGTTTCCGTTCTGGGCAACCAGCACCGACGTGGCGCACGACGAGATCCGCCAGTTGCTCGGCACCCGCCGCGCCGTCCCCCATCTGTGGAGCTACCGCCGCACGCTCGACCCGCTGCTGCAAAAGTCTGCTGCGCTGGTCAGCATGAATGACAGCGAGCGGCGCAGCCTGATCCTGGTCAACCCAGGCCTCGCGCCGCGTCGGGCGTCAGTCACGACCATGTACACGGCATATCGCCTGAACGACCCGAACGAGGTGATGCCGCCGCACCGGCACACCGCCAGCGCGGTGCGCTTCGGCCTCACCGGCGCCAAGAACTTCACCGGCGTCGAGGGCGAAGACATCACCTTCGGCCCCGGCGATCTGGTACTCACGCCTCGCGACACGTGGCACAACCACGGCAACCTGGGCGACGAACCGGCGGTCAACCTCTCCGTGCTCGACCTGCCGCTGGTTGAGCAGCTGAACGCACTGAATTTCGAGCACGACTACAAGGAAGGCAGCGAGCAGAAGAAGCAGCAGAGCGCCCGTTTCCCGAGCGACTACTCGGCGCGCGTCTATGGTGCGGGCGGTCTGCGTCCGCGGTTTCTCGACCATGTCCGCGGCGCCGGCGGTTCCTCGCCGATGTTCGTCTATCGCTATGAGCCGATGCGCGAGGCGCTGGAGCGGCACCGTGACTGGGACGCCAACCCGTACGAGGGGCTCGCGATCGAATACGTCGATCCGATGACCGGCGGGCCGGTGTTCAAGACGATGACGTTCTTCATGCAGATGCTCCGCCCCGGCGAGCGCACCCGCCCGCTGCGCCAGACCGCAAGCCTGCTGATCGCGCCGTTCGAGGGCAGCGGCCACAGCATCGTCGATGGCGAGACCTTCACCTGGGAACGCTTCGACACGCTCGCTGTGCCGGGCGGAAGCTGGATGGAGCACGTCAACGCCAGCGCGACCGAGCCGGCGATCCTGTTCATCGCCAGCGACGAGCCGGCGCAGCGCGCCTTCGGCCTGCTGCAGCGCTGGGGGCGCGAGCCAGGCGGCGATCTCGTGCGGCTGGCCTGAGGGCGGCATGGCGCAGGCACTGCGGACGCGACTCATCGCCCATATCGACTGCCCCGGCGGCGGCCAGGTCTGGGTGGACGGAACGACCCTCTTTGTTGCCCACATGCGCCCGCCCGCCGGCACGTCGATCTTCGACATCGCCGATCCGGCGCGGCCGGTGCTGCTCGCCCATGTCGAGCTGCCCGCCGGCTGGCACTCGCACAAGGTGCGCGCGCAGGACGGGCTGATGCTGGTCAACCATGAGCGGCTCGGCCAGGACACGCCGGAGTTCGGCGGCGGCATCGGCATCTACGACGTGTCCACGCCATCGCGCCCGACACTGCTGACGAAATGGCGCACCGCCGGCAGCGGCGTGCATCGCTTCGATTTCGATGGTCGCTACGCCTACCTCTCGCCGACCGCTGAGGGGTTCGCCGGCAACATCGTGCTGATCCTCGACCTCGCCGATCCGGCGCGGCCCGTGGAAGCCGGGCGATGGTGGATTCCAGGCCAGCACACCGCGGGCGGCGAAACCTATCCGTGGGAAGACTATGTGCGCCCGCGCTGTCATCATCCGCTGCGCATGGGCGACCGGCTCTATGTCTCGTACTGGCACCACGGCATGTTCATCCTCGACATCGCCGACCTCGCGCATCCGCGCCTGATCGCGGCCGTCAACTCCTCCCCCGCGCATCCGCACCCGACCCACACCTGCCTGCCGCTGCCGATGCCGCTGAAGGGGCGGCGCATCCTTCTCGTCGCGGACGAGGACGTGGCGAAGCTGCGTCCCTCCCCGCCGGCCTTCGCCTGGGTCTACGACATCACCGACGAACGCCAGCCAATGCCGATCGCCACCTGCCAGGTGCCCGGTCTCGACATGGACGGCGCGCCACAGCCGCCGATGACCGGCTGCCACCAGCCGTCCGAGCGCTTCACCGGCAGCGTCGTGCCGTTCGCGTGGTTCGCGCAAGGCCTGCGCATCTTCGACCTCGCGGACCCGTTCGCGCCGCGCCAGATCGGCTTCTACCAGCCGGACGTGCCGGCCGGCTGCGAGCGCGTCTCGTCCAACGACGTGACGATGGACGGGCGTGGCCTGATCTACCTCACCGACCGGCAGCATGGCGTCGACATCATCGAATTCGCGGGGGCATGAAGCGATGAGCGGGATCGAGGCGTACGGCCCGAAGAATCCGAACCTGCCGTTCCACCCGGCGGTGAGGGCCGGAGACTTCGTGTTCGTCTCAGGCCAGGTCGGCAAGGACGAGAACGGCGTGATGGTCTCGGGCACGATCGAGCAGGAGACGCGCGCCACGATCGAGGCGCTGCGGCGCGCGCTCACCGCGGCCGGCTGCTCGCTCGCCGACGTGGTGAAGATCACCACCTATCTTGAGGACACGCGCGATTTCGGCCGCTACAACGGCGTCTTCAAGGAGTATTTTCCGGACGGCCGGCTCGCGCGCACGACCGTCGAGGCGCGCGCGGTGATCTCCACGCGCATCGAGATGGACTGTATCGCCTACAAGCCGCAAACGGCGCACACGTGATCAGGGACTGACAGCATGCTGCGACTGCTTGGCCGAGCCACCTCCGGCAACGTCCAGAAGGTGATCTTCCTTCTCGAGGAACTGAAGCTCCCTTATGAGCGGGAGGACTACGGGCGGCAGTTCAACAACACGCAGACGCCGGAATACGGCAGGCTCAACCCGACGCGAAAGGTGCCGACGCTGCTCGACGGCGATCTCGCGATCTGGGAGTCGCACACCATCCTGCGCTATCTCGCCGCCAAGACCGGCAGCGACCTCTATCCCGCCGACCTCGCCGCACGCACGCAGCCGGAGCGCTGGATGGACTGGATGCTCGCCTCGCTCAATCCACTGTTCCTCGTGGCATTTCGCGAGTCCCGCAAGCCGGAGGCAGAGCGGTCGGCTCAGGCCGGCACCGATCTCGCCGCGGAAATGGCGGTGCTGGAGGCGGTGCTGGCGGATCGCCCGTGGATTGCCGGCGAGACGATGAGTCTGGCCGATGTCGCGCTCGGCCCGGTCGCGAAGCGCTGTCTCGGCTTCCCGTTCGCCATGCCGGCCATGCCGAATCTGTCCGCATGGCGCGACCGGCTGATGGAACGCCCCGCCTTCCAGACCGCTGTGGCGGCCGGCTGAGGGGAGCAGGCGGGTGCGGCACGCGATGTCCATGGCCGCCGCTGCCCCCGCCCCTGTCTCCGCCGCCGCCGGCGCGGCGCCGGTCATCCTCGCCGAGAACGTCGCCGTCGATTACCCCGGGCGTGGCCGCACCCGCGGCATCCGCGTGCTGCAGGGGATCGACCTCGCGATTGCACGCGGCGAGTTCGTCTCGCTGATCGGCCCGTCCGGCTGCGGCAAGAGCACGCTGCTGAAGGTGCTGAGCGGCCTGCTGCCGCCGAGCGAAGGCCGCGTGCAGGTCGCCGGCCTGCGGCCCGCGGAGGCGGCGCGGCAGCGGCGCATCGGCCTCGTGTTCCAGGAACCGACGTTGCTGCCGTGGAAGACCGCGCTCGACAACGTCGCCTTCCTGCTCAGCATCGCCGACCGCGGCCTGCGTCGCTCCGAACTGCGCGAACGGGCGCACGAAATGCTGCGCCTCGTCGGTCTCGACCATGCCGCCGAGCGGCTGCCGGGCCAGTTGTCGGGCGGCATGAAGCAGCGGGTGGCGATCGCGCGGGCGCTCGCACTCGACCCCGAAGTGCTGATGATGGACGAGCCGTTCGGCGCGCTCGACGCCATCACCCGCGAGGAGATGAGCGACTTCGTGCTCGATCTCTGGCAGCGCACCGGCAAGACCGCGATCCTGGTCACGCACGCGATCGACGAGGCGGTGCTGCTCTCGACGCGTGTGCACGTCATGGCGGCGAACCCCGCGCGCATTGTCGAGATCCTGCCCATCACCCTGCCGCGCCCGCGCACCGAGGCGAGCTACGCCGACCCCGCCTTCACCCGCGCTGCAGCCCGGCTGCGTGCCAGCCTGCGGCACGGCCGGCCGGGGGATGCAGCATGATGCTGCTGCCCACGCTGCTGCTGACGGTCGTGCTGCTCGGCCTGTGGGAAGGGATTGTGCGATTGCTCTCCGTGCAGAGCTTTGTGCTGCCGGCGCCGAGCAGTATCGCCGCGGTGCTGGTCGATCACCAGGGCCTCCTGCTGCACGCCGCGGGCACGACCGCGGTGGAAATCTCCGTGGGCTTTTTGCTGTCCGCCCTTGTGGGTGCCGCGGTTGCGCTGGTCATCGAACGGTTCGCGCGCTTCGGCCGCGCGCTCTATCCGCTCGTCGTGCTGTTCCAGACCGTCCCCAAGGTGGCGCTCGCCCCGATCTTCGTACTGTGGTTCGGGTACGACCTGATGCCCAAGGTGGCGCTGATCGTGGTGATCGCATTCTTTCCGGTGGCGCTCAGCATGCTCGCGGGGCTGGAGTCGGTGGACCGCTCGCTCGTCTCCCTGATGCGGTCAGTCGGCGCGCGTCGATCGGAAATCCTCTGGCGCGTGCAGGTGCCGCACGCGCTGCCGCAACTCATGGCCGGCCTGAAGATCGCCATCACGTTCAGCGTCATCGGCGCGATCGTCGGTGAATTCTCGGGCGCCTCGGCGGGCCTCGGCTACGTCATCCAGTTCGCCTCGTCGCAGCTTGATGCGCCGACGGTGTTTGCGGCGCTGGTGGAAGTGTCGTTGCTCGGCATCGTCTTCTACTATCTGATCGAAATCCTCGAACGTCTCGCCGTTCCCTGGGCCGCGAAGTTCGACCGCACGGCGCGAATTGCCGGGCACGACCCCTGACCGATGGAGCATCCCCATGCGTGACAGTCTGCGCCGTCGCCTGACGATACTCGCCGCTGCCATCGGCCTCGGCCTGGCAGCCGCGCCACACGCCCGTGCCGCCGACCAGGCGAGCGTGCAGCTCGACTGGGTGGTGCGCGGCGACCATGCGCTGTTCTTCGTCGCGCGGGACAAGGGCTTCTTCCGCGAAAACGGCATCGACGTGACCGCGATCCGCCGCGGCACCGGCTCGGGCGACGCGCTGCGCCTCGTCGCCAACGGCAATGCGCAGTTCGGCTTCGCCGACCTGCCGACCCTGATGGTCGGGCGCGGCCGCGACGTGCCGGACGTGGCGCTGGTCGCGACCAACCAGGCAAGTCCGCTGGCGATGATCGCGCTGGCCAAGACGCACCAGCTCAGGCACGTCACCGACCTGAAGGGGCTGAACGTCGGCGTCGATCCGACCGGCTCGACCTACGTGTTCCTCAAGGCGCTGCTCGGCGCCAACGGCATGTCGCTCGCCGAGATCAAGCAGAGCACGATGAGCCACCCCTACGAGAATTTCCTGCTGCTTGGCCGGGTCGATGTCGTGCCGGGCTATGTCGATGCGGAGGTGCCGGAGCTTGAGGCGAAGGCCGGCGGTCCCGGCTCCCTCTCCGTGCTGCTCGGTGCCGATGCCGGCTACGTGGCCTACGGGTCCGGCCTGTTCACCTCGGCCCGCATGATCCACGACCACCCCGACCTCGTGCGGCGGTTCACCAAGGCATATCTCGAAGCCTTCCGCAGCGTCGTGGAGGACCCGGAGGGCGCGGTGAAGATCACCGTCGCGGCGAACCCGGAATACGCCGGCAAGGCCGGTGTCCTGCTCGCACAGCTCAAGGCGGACCTCGCCAGCACCTTTTTCAGCCCGGACACCAAAGCGCACGGGATCGGCTGGATCGACAGCGCGCGCTGGGCGGCGACCGCGAAGATGCTGCACGACTACGGGGGCGGGCTTGCCGATCCCGCCAAGACCGAGGGTGGGTTCGACATGACATTCCTGACCGACGCCAAGCCGCTGCGGCGCTAGGCGGAGCGCAGCCGATGGACGCCCCGGCTCATCCGCTCGTGCTGCCCGAGCAGCGCACCCTGTTCTACGGCGGCGACTGGCGCGCGCCGCATGCGGAGTCCTGGACCGACGTGCTCAACCCCGCCACCGGCGCGCTGCTGGCCCGCGTGGCGGAGGGCCGGGCGGCGGACGCGGATGCGGCCGTGGCCGCGGCGCGCGAGGGCTTCGCGCTCTGGCGCAGCGTCCCGCCCCTGGAACGCGCCCGCACGCTGCGCGCGGCGGCCGAGGTGCTGCGACGCCACGCAACGGAACTGGCGATGCTGGACGCCGCCGACTGCGGCAATCCGGTCGCGGAAATGGGCAGCGACGTCATGGTCGCGGCGGCATTGTTCGACTTCTTCGCGGGCCTCGTCACCGAGATGAAAGGCGCCTCGATCCCGATGGGACCGCAGGCGGTCAATTTCTCGGTGCGCGAACCGCTCGGCGTGGTGGCGCGCATTGTCGCGTTCAACCATCCACTGCTGTTCGCGGCCGGCAAGCTTGCCGCGCCGCTGGCGGCCGGCAACGCCGTCATCATCAAGCCGCCCGAGCAGGCTCCGCTGTCCGCTCTGCGGCTCGCCGAGCTGATCGGCAAGCTGTTCCCGCCGGGCGTGTTCAACCTGCTGCCAGGCGGCCGCGACGTGGCCGGGGCGCTCGCCGCGCATCCGGGCGTTGCCATGATCACGCTGGTCGGCAGCGTGCCGACCGGGCGGGCGGTGATGCGCGCCGCGGCGGACACGCTCAAGCCGGTGCTGCTGGAACTCGGCGGCAAGAACGCCCTGATCGCCTGCGCCGACGCCGACCCGGACGAGGTGGCCGCCGCCGCGGTGACCGGGATGAACTTCACCTGGTGCGGCCAGTCCTGCGGCTCCACCAGCCGCGCCTTCGTCCATGAGGCGATCCACGACGCCGTGGTGGCGCGCATCCCGCATCACGTGGCCCGCTTCCGCCCCGGCCTGCCAACCGATCCCGCGACGACGATGGGCGCCCTCATCAGCGCCGCCCAGCAGGCGCGGGTGCAGGACCACATCGCCGCCGCCCGCGCGGAGGGTGCGCGCCTGATCTGCGGCGGGGGCAGCGGCGCGGAGGACCCGGCCCTCGCCGGCGGCTGGTTCACCCCCGCCACGGTATTCACCGACGTGACGCCGGAGATGCGGCTTGCGCGGGAGGAGGTGTTCGGCCCCGTGCTCGCCGTGCTGCGCTGGTCCGACGAGGCGGCCATGCTCAATGCGGTCAACGCGCTGGAATACGGTCTGACCTGCGCGATCTGGACGGACGACCTGGAGACGGCGCACCGGCTGGCCGGCGCGGTGGATGCCGGATTCGTCTGGGTGAACGAGGTCGGTCGCCACTTCCTCGGCGCGCCATTCGGCGGCGTGAAGCAGTCGGGAATCGGGCGGGAGGAATGTCTCGGCGAACTGCTCGCCTTCACGCGGGAGAAGAACATTCATATCCGCCTCCGCCGGCCCCGCGCCGCATGAACGAGAGCTACGACTACGTCATCGTCGGCGCCGGCTCGGCCGGCTGCGTGCTGGCGAACCGGCTGACCGAGGACCCGGACATCTCGGTCCTGGTGCTGGAGGCCGGCGGCTGGGACCGTGACCCATGGCTGCACATCCCGCTCGGCTGGGTGCGCATCCTGATGCGGCGGGATCATGACTGGATGTATTTCGCCGAGCCGGAGCCGTCGGTGGACGGTCGCCGCGTCGAGTGCGCCCGGGGCAAGGTGATCGGCGGCTCCTCCTCGACCAATGCGATGGCATATGTACGTGGCAATCAGGCCGACTATGACCGCTGGGCGTCCTATGGGCTGCCCGGCTGGTCCTACGCACAGGCGCTGCCGTATTTCCGAAAACAGGAAAGCTGGGAGGGCGGCGCGAGCGAATACCGCGGCGGGGACGGGCCACTGACGACGCGCTTCGCCCGCTATCAGGACCCGCTCGTCGAAGGCTACCTGGAAGCCGCCGGGCGCGCCGGGCAGCCGATCACGACGGACTACAACGGCGCGCAGCAGGAAGGCTTCGCGCGCCTGCAATACACCATCCGCGACGGCCGCCGCTGCAGCAACGCTACCGCCTATCTGCGGCCGGCGCTCCCGCGCAGGCGCATCACCGTACGTGTGTCCGCCCAGGCGACGCGGGTGGTGCTGGAGGGGACCCGCGCAACCGGGGTCGAATACCTGTGCCGGGGCCAGCGCCGGATTGCGGTCGCACGGTGCGAGGTGCTGTTGGCCGGCGGGGTGATCAACTCGCCTCAGTTGCTCATGCTCTCCGGCATCGGCGAGCCGGCTCAGCTCCGCGCGCACGGAATCACGGTCCGCGTCGCCTTGCCGGGCGTTGGGCGCAACCTGCAGGACCATCTTTCCTCAGTCGTGACCTACGCGCGCCGCGAGCCCGGGCCATTCCATCGCGCCATGCGGGCCGACCGGATCGCGCTCTCACTCGCCTCGGCCCATCTGCGCGGGTGCGGCTTTGCCACCGATCTGCCCGGCGGCGTCACGGCATTCCTGCGCAGCCGCCCCGACGTGGCGCTGCCCGATGTCCAGTTGCTGATGACCGCCGCCCCATTCGGGGCTTCGGCGTATTTCCTGCCGTTCCGCAAGCCCTTCAAAGATGGTTTTGCCTGCCGGATCGTGCTGCTGCGGCCCGAAAGCCGCGGCGATGTGACGCTCGCCTCGTCCGATCCGCTTGCCCTTCCCCGGATCCGCCAGAACTTCCTGGCAACCGACCGGGATCGGCGGACGCTGCGGGACGGCACGCGACTGTTCCGTGAGGTCGCGCGCCATGCGCCACTGCCGCATTTCATCGAGCGCGAGATCGCTCCGGGTCCCGACGTGACGTCGGATGCGGACCTCGATGCCTTTGTCCGGCGCAGCGCGATCACGGTGCATCATCCGCTCGGCACGTGCCGAATGGGACCGGAGACAGATGCCATGTCCGTGGTCGGCCCCGACCTGCGCGTCCTCGGCGCGGAGGGATTGCGGGTCATCGACGCTTCGGTCATGCCGGATCTGGTTGGCGGCAACATCAACGCGGCCGTCACGATGATCGCCGAGCGCGCAGCAGACATCATCCGCGCCCGGATCTGACGAACCCGGCTGCCTGCTGAGGTGATGTGGCGGACGCCCCTTCAACCCGGAGCAACGACAATCTCCGGTTTGGAAGGAACCACCTCGGCATCGAGGGCAGGTGACGCTGGGCGCGACGCGCGAGCGTCCCGATCAGCTTGTCGAACATCAGCGGCGTGGCGTCGGTTCGCTCCTCCTCCAACCGCAGCACGGTGGCCACGATGGTGGCCGCGCCTCGAGGCTGGGCGAGGTCGCGTATGTGCTGCGCCGTCATACGCAGGCCCTGGGCGGCGATGGTGTCGAACGCCGCTGGCGGCACCGCGGCCTCTCGCCTCCGCTCGATCCCAGGCACCCGGACGGCCCGAACGCTGTCGAGCAGGCCGTGCAGGTTCCGCGCCGCCGGCGAGGACCTGCTCGTCACCGCGATCATCCCGTGGAACACGCGGTATCTCGAACACGCCGTCGCCATCCTGCGCCAGGTCGAGGATGTCCCGGATCACCCGTTGGCTCACCTCTCCCCGCTCGTCTGGGAGCACGTCAACCTGACCGGCGATCATGCCTGGGCGGCCCAGGAGAGCATGGCGGAAAACACTGGCGGATTGAGACCCCTCCGAAACGCACCCGAGATCACCCGCAAGGCCGCATGATGTTCTTGCTTCGCCCCCTTATCTGTCAAATCCGGACGTTTCGTTCGTTCTGGCCTGACCGCACGGCAAACCACCACATCCGCGGCGCTCGCAGGAGGCGGGTCGCCCTCCACGAATGATCGTTTTTTTGCCGAGATATAGTTTGACAGGAAATTGGGGTTGCATTAAATGATTAATCGTGATCATTGCGTATGAGCGCGGTTTCGCTGATCCGGTCGGAGTTCGTCCCGGGTCGCTGAGGTGCAACGGACATGACGGTTGGACAGCTTTGCGACGGGGCGGAGAGCATGGGTGCCATGCCTCGCGCTCGCCGGTCGCGCTCTCGGACCACCGCGGTACCTGGTTGCGTCGCCGATGGGAAAACCGGCGTGAAGTCACCATGCCCGAACTGACGCCTGCCTGAGCCTGCGACCCCATCCCTCCACCCGCCTGGCGGCCTTTTTCAGGATGAGCTGACCATGGACACCACCAGCCGACTTGCAGACCGCCTGACCGAGAGTGAGCCCCGTGGCGCGGATCCCGATGCGTCCGCCAAGCTGCGGCGGCTCGATCTGAGGGCGCGCACCGCGGCGGTCACGGCGGTTGCGGCACAATGGGCGACGGCGGTGGACCGCGAGGCGCGCTTCCCGGAGGAAGCGTTCGCCGAGCTGCGTAAGCAGCGCCTGATGGGCATCATGATTCCGCCCGATCTCGGCGGCGAGGGTGCCAGCCTCTCGGAGATCGTCGATGTCTGCTACCAGCTCGGCCAGGCCTGCTCCTCCACCTCCATGATCTTTGCGATGCACCAGGCGTGCCTCGCGTGCCTGCTGCGCCATGGGCACGACCATGCCTGGCACCGCACCCTGCTGCGCCGGGTCGCCGGCGACCAGCTGCTGCTCGCTTCCTCGACGACGGAAGGCCAGGGCGGCGGCAACGTCCGCGCCAGCGCGGCTCCCGTCGAACACACCGACACCGGCATCCGGCTGGAGCGGGCCGCAACCGTCGTCTCGTACGGCGAGCGGGCGGACGCCATCCTCACCACGGCACGGCGGTCGGCGGAGGCCGCGGCCTCCGACCAGGTGCTGGTCGCCTTCCTGAAGGAGGACTACACGCTCGAGCCGCTCGTGGGCTGGGATTCGCTTGGCATGCGGGGCACCTGCAGCTCCGGCTTCCGGCTGATCGCCAACGGGAAGGCCGAGCAGATCCTGCCGGAGCCGTATGACCGGATCCATCCGCAGAGCATGGTGCCGGTCTCGCATCTCGCCTGGGCCGGCACCTGGGCCGGCATCGCGGCCGGCGCCGTCGAGCGGGCCCGCGCCTTCGTCCGGCACGCGGCGCGGCACAGCGGGGGCAACATGCCGCCGGGCGCGGCGCATTTCACCAAGGCGACCGCGTCCCTGCGCACGCTGCGCGGACTGATCGCATCCTCCCTGCGCGCCTACGAGGAGATCGCTGACGACGGCAAGTCGCTCGCCTCGCTCGACTTCCAGGCGGTGATGAACCTGACCAAGGTCGAGGCCTCGGAACTTGCCGTCTCCATCGTGCTGACCACGATGAAGGTGTGTGGGCTTTCCGGCTACCGCAACGATACGGAATTCAGCGTGGGCCGGGCGCTGCGCGACGTGCTGTCGTCGCCCATCATGATCAGCAACGACCGCATCCTGGGGAATCTCGCAGGCACGATGCTGATGACGCCGGTTCCCGCCGGCATCGAGTGATCCCGCAGGTTATCGCCCGCCCCTCCGTATCAGGACGAACACGCAAGGAAGGTGACAGCGGTCATGGACATGAACATGGACCTCGCGGAGCCGGAGAAGAACGCCGTTGCGCCGGCGGACCGGGCCGAAGCGCTCGCGGCAACCCTTTTCCGGCCGATGGGGGTGGACGGCGTCTATGCCCGCACCGGACTCTACGAGAACGTGGTCGAACGCCTTGCCGCGCTGATCACGCGGCACCGTCCCGACGGCGCGGAGGTGCTGCGCTTCCCGCCGGTGATGAGCCGGCGGGACCTGGAGCGGTCGGGCTATCTCAACAGCTTCCCCAATCTGCTCGGCTGCGTCTGCGCGCTGCACGGCACCGAGGCGGATATCCAGGCCGCGGTCCGGCGCTTCGAGGAGGGCGGGTCCTGGACGAGTTCGCTCTCCGAGGCCGATCTCGTGCTGTGCCCCGCCGCCTGCTACCCGGTCTATCCGCTCGCGGCGGCACGCGGGCCGATGCCGCGCGGCGGCTGGTGCTTCGACATCGCCTGCGACTGCTTCCGCCACGAACCGTCGAAGTCGCTCGATCGGCTGCAGTCCTTCCGGATGCGCGAGTTCGTCTGCGTCGGTCAGCCGGAGGACATCGTGGCGTTCCGCACGCGCTGGATCGAACGCGCCGGCCAGTTGGCCGAGGCACTCGGCCTCGTCTCGGGCGTGGCGCCGGCGAGCGATCCGTTCTTCGGGCGCGAGGGCCAGATGAAAGCGGTCAGCCAGATCCACCAGGCGCTGAAGTTCGAGCTGCTGGTGCCGATCCATTCGGTCGAGAAGCCGACCGCCTGCATGAGCTTCAACTATCATCGCGACCATTTCGGCACCACCTGGGGCATCCGCGGCGAGGACGGGGCGGTCGCGCATACGGGCTGCGTCGCCTTCGGCATGGATCGTCTGGCCGTCGCGATGTTCTGGAAGCACGGGCTCGACCCGCGGACCTGGCCGCATGCGGTCCGCACGCTGCTGGAGCTGTAACGCGCCGGGCTCTCCGCCTGGCGCACGGGAGGGACGCGCACGCACATGCCGCTTGATCCGCATGTGAGGCGGTTGCTGCAGGCCCTCTCGGCCAGCGGGCCGCCGGCCGCAAAATCGCCGACGATCGCGCAGCGTCGCGACGCGTTCCGCGGCCTGATGGCATTCGCCGAAACCGGCGTGCGCGTCGGGCGGATCGAGGACGATTTCCTGCCCGGCCCGGCCGGCCTGCTGCGGTACCGCGTCTATTCGCCTTCCGCTGGTGCCGAGGACATTCTGCCCGGCCTGATTTTCTTCCATGGCGGCGGGCTGGTTGCCGGCAACCTCGACACCCACGACCCGCTGTGCCGCGCGCTGTGCAACGAGACCGGCTGCCGCCTGATCGCCGTCGACTACCGGCTGGCACCCGAGCATCCGTTCCCCGCCGCGGTCCAGGACGCCTATGCGGCGACCGTCTGGATAACCCGCAATGCCTGGGCGTTGGGGCTGGATGCGGAGCGCATCGGGATCGTGGGCGATTCCGCCGGCGGCACGCTTGCCGCCGTGGTCTGTCAACTTGCCGGGACGATGCGCGAAGCGCGGCTGGCCCTGCAACTGCTGCTCTGTCCGATCCTTGACTGGGCGGAAGAAACGCCTTCCCGCCACGCCTTCGCCGAAGGCTATCTGGTCGATCGCGACATGATGCAGCGGGACATGGCGTGGTATCTCCCGCCCGGCACGTCCACCTGGCACCGCCACGTCTCGCCGCTGCGCGCCAACCTGCGCGGCCACCCGCCCGCGTATATCCACACGGCGGAATGCGATCCGCTGCGCGACGAGGGCCATGCCTACGCGGAGAGGCTGCGCGCGGCCGGCGTTGCCGTGCATCACACCTGCCACGCGGGGATGGTCCATCTGTTCTACGGACTCGGCGGCATCGTGCCGCATGCGCGGATGGCGCACCGGCAGATCGGGGAGGACATCCGGGACGCGATGACCGGCGGGCTCCGGACGACACACGACGTTTGCGTCCTGCCCAGCGGCAGCGAGGATCTGGCGAGGGACGCCGGCGCATGACGCCGTCCGCCAGTCCGGCCGCGGACCGACCGACTGCCCTCGCACCGTCACGTCCCCGCACCGCGGTCAGCCCCCCGCGCGCCGGCAAGCGGCGATATGTCGAGGTCGCGGCGAGCCTCGTCTATCTTGCGGTCGCATCCGCCGCCAACCGGATCGCCTGCCTGCTCGGCTTCGGTCGGGCACGGCTGGTGATCCTCTACTACCACGCCGTCCCGGCCATTCACCGCGCCCGCTTCGCCCGGCACCTGGACATGATCCGCGCCGGTGCGGATGCCGTCGTTCCCGCCGACTTCTGCGGCCCCGCCTCGCCCGGCCGGCGCCTCGTCGCCATCACCTTCGACGACGCCTTCATCAGCGTGATCGACAACGCGCTGCCGGAACTCGCGGCACGCGGCATGCCGGCGACGATCTTCACCCCCTCCGGCATGCTGGGCCGTCATCCCGGCTGGGCCATGGAAATCGCTGACGAGGACCGATCCGAAACGGTGGCGGACGGCGCGTGTCTGCACACCTTGCCGCACGACCTCGTGACGATCGGCGCACACAGCGTCACGCATCCGCGTCTGCCCGAGATCGACCGGGAAAATGCGCTCATGGAAATCACCGGCTCGAAATCCGCTCTGGCCGATCTGCTCGGCCGGGACGTCACCGTCTTCGCCTTTCCCTACGGCGAATACGACGACCAGGTGGTCGAACTTTGCCGGGCCGCGAAATTCCGGTTCGTCTACACGACGATGCCGCACACCCTCGATCCCGCCGACGCGTCCTTCGTGCGCGGGCGTGTGCGGGCGGACATGGACGACTGGCCGATCGAGTTCTGGCTGAAGCTGCGCGGCGCCTACAGCTGGACGTGCAAGCCGCGGCAGCTGAAACGCTGGCTCCGTCGCCGGTTCAACACGCGCCGCTGACGCCGGAACCGGCCGCAGATCTCCTGCGCCCTTCCAACGGTAACTCTTGCGTAATCATTGCGGTTCTGATAGCCGTATTATTGCGGAGAAATTCATGCGCATTCTCACGGTCTTCGGCACACGCCCGGAAGCGATCAAGATGGCGCCCGTGCTGCGCCGTCTTCTCGACACGCGGGGCGTGGAACCGCTTGTGTGCGTCACGGCGCAGCATCGGCAGATGCTCGACCAGGTGCTCGACCTGTTCGGCATCCGGCCGGATCTCGACCTCGACCTGATGCGCGACGGCCAGGGCCTGACCTACGTCACCACCGCCGTTCTCGAGCGGTTCGGCGACGTGCTGCGGGAGACACGGCCCGACCGCATCCTGGTGCAGGGCGACACCACCACCACGATGGCCGCCTCGCTCGCCGCCTTCTACGCCAGAATTCCCGTCGGCCACATCGAGGCCGGACTGCGCACCGGCAACGTCCATTCGCCGTGGCCCGAGGAGATGAACCGGCGCATCACGACACTGATCGCCGACCTGCACTTCCCGCCGACGGCGGAAGCACGCGACAACCTGCTGCGCGAAGGCGTCGATCCGGCGCGCATCACCGTGACCGGCAACACGGTGATCGACGCGCTGTTCGATGCCGTCGCCATCCTCGACGCCGATCCGGCGCGCGCCGCCGCCATCGACGCCACGCTGCCGCGCCTGGATCCGGGCAAGCGGCTGATCCTTGCCACCGGCCACCGGCGCGAGAATTTCGACGGCGGCCTTGCGCGTGTCGCGCAGGGTCTGCTGCGTCTCGCGGAGCGCGGCGACGTCGAAGTCGTCTATCCGGTGCACCTCAATCCGAACGTGCAGAAGGCGGCCAACGCCGTGCTCGGCGGCCATCCGGCGATTCACCTGATCCCGCCGCTCGATTACCTGCCGTTCGTCCACATGATGCGGCGTGCTGCGCTGATCGTCACGGATTCCGGCGGCGTGCAGGAGGAGGCGCCCTCGCTCGGCAAGCCCGTGCTGGTGACGCGCGACACGACGGAACGGCCGGAGGCGGTGGCCGCCGGCACGGTGAAGCTGGTCGGCACCGACACCGACCGTCTCGTCGCCGAAGCGAGCCGCCTGCTCGACGACCGCGCCGCCTACGACGCCATGAGCTTCGCGCACAACCCCTACGGCGACGGCCGCGCCGCCGAACGCATCGTGGAGGCCCTGCGCCATGCATAGCTTCAGCCGCATCGCCGTCATCGGCCTCGGCTATATCGGCCTGCCGACGGCCGCCGTGTTCGCCGAGAACGGCGTCGAGGTGATCGGCGTCGACGTGAACCCGCGCGTCGTCGAGAGCATCAACCAGGGCCGCCCGCATTTCGGCGAGCCCAATCTCGATGCGCTGGTGCGCCGAGTCGTCGAGAGCGGCAAGCTGCGCGCGACCCCCATTGTCGAACCGGCCGACGCCTTCATCATCGCGGTGCCCACGCCGCTCAATGGCCACGGCGAGGACGCGCAGCCCGACCTCACCTATGTCGAGGCCGCCGCGCGCGCCGTCGCCCCCGTGCTGAACGCCGGCAACCTCGTGATCCTGGAATCCACCTCGCCCGTCGGCACCACCGACCGGATGGCGGCGATCCTCGCGGACCTGCGGCCGGACCTGACCTTCCCCCAGGCGAAGGGCGAGATGGCGATGGTCCAGGTGGCGCATTGTCCCGAGCGCGTGCTGCCCGGCCGCATCCTCGAGGAGGTCGTCAACAACGCCCGCGTCATCGGCGGCATGACGCGCAAATGCGCCCAGCGCGCGCTGAGCCTGTATCGCGTCGTGGTGCGCGGCGAATGTCGCCTGACCAACGCGCGCACGGCGGAACTCGCCAAGCTCACGGAGAACGCCTACCGCGACGTCAACATCGCCTTCGCCAACGAACTGAGCTTCATCTGCGACAGACTGAAGGTGAATGTCTGGGAGCTGATCGAGGTCGCGAACCTGCACCCGCGCGTCAACATCCTCTCGCCGGGGCCGGGCGTCGGCGGCCACTGCATCGCCGTCGATCCGTGGTTCATCGTCGCGACCAATCCCGAGGAAGCGAAGCTGATCCGCGCCGCGCGCCTGATCAACGACGCCAAGCCCGGCTTCGTCTGCGCCAAGGTGCGCGAGCGTGCCGCCGCGCTGAAGCGCCCGGTGATCGCCTGTCTCGGCCTGTCGTACAAGAAGGACGTGGACGACCTGCGCGAGAGCCCGGCGATTGAGGTGGTGCGGCAGCTGGCGCGCGAGGAAGTGGGTGAACTGCTGGTGGTCGAGCCGCACATCTCCCGCCTGCCGCCGGAACTCGCGGACTTCGGCCTGCAGCTCTACGACTTCGACGAGGCGATCGAGCGTGCCAACGTGGTGGTGCTGCTCGTCGACCACATGAGCTTCCTGCACGTCGATCGCGACGTGTTGAAGGACAAGTTCGTTATCGATACGCGAGGCGCGTGGTAACGATATGTAACTTTCCTTTTGCCAAACATGCGCGGCTTCGAACAGACGAGCACGACGGATCTTCCGCTGTCCGCCGCGCAGCTTGGCGTGTGGTACGCGCTGAAGGCCGGCGCATCGATGCCGGCGTTCAACATCGCCGAATATGTCAGGATCGCCGGCCCGATCGACCCGGCGCTGTTCGAGGCTGCCTTACGCCAGCTTGTCCTGGAGACGGAAGCGTCCCGTATCCGCTTTGTCGAACGCGACGACGTACCGCGGCAGGTGATCGGACCGCGGCCCGACTGGTGCCTGACCTTCCAGGACGTCAGCGGGGAGCCTGATCCAGTTGCCGCGGCCGAGGCCTGGATGCACGCGGACATTTCCCGGCCGCTCGATCTCTCCTCCGGCCCGTTCTTCCGCTTCGCCCTGTTCAGGGCCGGCGCCGAGGAATTCCTCTGGTACCTGCGCTACCATCATCTCGTGATGGACGCCTATGGCGGGTCGCTCCTCGTCCGCCGGGTCGCTGAGATCTACTCCGCGCTCGCCGCCGGTTTGCGTCCCGGCTTCGAGCAGGTGGGCTCCGTCCCTGCGCTCGTTGCCGAGGATTCCGCCTATCGCGCCTCCGGGCATTTCGAGGCGGATCGGCAGTACTGGCTGGAGATGATGTCGGGGTGTCCGGAGCCTCCGAGCCTCGGCCTGCACAGCGCGCCGCCGTCGGCGCAGTTCCTGCGCGCAACGGCCGATCTTCCGGCGGCGACGACCGCCCGGCTGCAGGAATTCGCCCAACGGGCCGGGCTGTCGTTTCCGCAGGCGGTGACGCTGGCCGCCGCGATCTTCATCCACCGGCTGACGGAAGCGGAAGATGTCGTCCTCGGCCAGATGATGGCCGCGCGCATGAGTCCGGTCGCCCGGCAGACGCCCGCGATGGCCATGAACGTCGTGCCGCTTCGCCTTGAGATGCGGCCGGACATGCGCGTGGAGGACCTTGCCGTTCAGGTCCGCCGGAAGCTGCGGGCGGGTCTTCGCCACCAGCGCTACCGCGTTGCCGATCTGCGGCGCGATCTTCGCCGCATCGACCGCCCGGTGATCCGGCAGTTCGTCAGCGTCAGGCCCTTCGACACCGCGACCTATTTCGCGGGCGCGCGCGCCACGACCGTGCCAATTTCCAACGGGCCCGTCGATGACCTGAACATTCACGTCGTGAACGACCAGTCGGAGGAAGGAGGCTGGCGCGTCGAGTTCGACGCCAACCTCGCCCTGTATGATCAGGCGATGCTCACGCGGCTGCAGCGCCGGTTCCTGCATCTCCTGGCGTCGCTGAAGGACCCGGCGGACGTCGTCGGACGGCTCGATATCCTGCCGCCGGACGAACGCCGGGAGATCCTGGTCGCGTGGAACGCAACCCGGTCCGCCTATCCGCACGACCGGCATGTCGATGACCTTTTCGCCGAACAGGCCCGGCGCACGCCCGACCGCGTGGCGGTGGCCTGCGGGCGGCAGCGTCTGACCTACCGGGAGTTGAACGAGAAGGCCGAGGACCTGGCCCGGCATCTGTCCAGCCTGGGTGTCCGGCCGGGGGACCGTGTTGCCCTGCATGTCGAGCGGTCGGCGGACATGGTCGCGGCGCTTCTGGGAATCCTGAAGGCGGACGGCGCCTATGTTCCGCTGGATCCGAATTATCCGCAGGAGAGGCTTGCCCTCATCCTCGCGGATTCCACGCCGCGGGTGCTGGTCTCCGAGCTGGGGCTGCGGGGCCGGCTCGACCCGCAGGGCGCCGCGATTCTGTGCCTCGATTCCCTGCCGCCGCCCCCGGCGGAGACCGCGCCCGTGCGGCCGGCAGCGGAACGGCGGGGCGGCGAGCCGGCCTATGTGCTCTACACGTCCGGATCGACGGGCCGTCCCAAGGGCGTGCAGATCCCGCACCGGGCGCTGGTGAACTTCCTCACGGCGATGCGGCACGAGCCGGGAATCACCGCGGACGACACGCTGCTCGCCGTCACCTCCTTGTCCTTCGACATCGCCGCCCTGGAACTGTTCCTGCCGCTCATCGTCGGCGCGCAGGTGACAATCGCACCCGCCGCCGTGGCGGCCGACGGCGTCCGTCTCGCGGCGCTGCTGCAAGAATGCGCCGCGACCATCATGCAGGCGACGCCGGCGACGTGGCGGCTGCTGCTCGAGGCAGGTTGGGCGGGCAGCCGGACTCTCCGGATCCTGTGCGGCGGCGAGGCCTGGACGCCGGAGCTGGCTGGCGAACTGCTGCCGCGCTGCGCGTCGCTCTGGAACATGTACGGCCCGACCGAGACGACGGTGTGG
>DATJWY010000132.1:0-10396 GCA_035500775.1 Acetobacteraceae bacterium | reverse complement strand
GACCCAAAGCCAGAGCACGAACCGCGTCAGCGTCTCGAGGTCGGAGATCAGATCGCCGATCAGGGTCTGCGACAAAACGATGAGGAAGCTCGCCAGGAAGGCGACCGGCCCGAGCGCCATCGTGCGGGCGAGGAACATGCCGACGAAGGTGCTGAGCGCCATCAGCGGTACGCGGAGTGCCGGTTCAGACGCATCGAGCACATAGAAGGTGATCGAGAACGCGACGGCGAGCGTTATGGCCAGGGCGGCGATCACGCCCGTGAGCAGTGTGCTCGCGGCCTCCTCACGGCTGGCCAGGAAGACGACATAGGCCATATAGGACGGGATCGGGATCTGATAGAGCATCGCGAGCGCGATGATAAAGGCGCTGCTGCAGGCGATGCGCAACGAGGCGGCCCCACGGCCTGGCCGCGGGGCCAGCTCCTCACGCAGCATCCTCAGGAAGGCGGAACGTGGCGGCCGGGCCGCGTCAGTGCGCAGCGCCATGCCGCACCAAGACCGATACCGTGGCGCCGATCCGCATGGCCAATTCGGGCGGGTCGTCCAGCCGGACCCGGACAGGGAAGCGCTGGGCCACCACGACCCACTTCAGGGTCTGTGCGACGGGAGGCAGACCGGGGCCGTTGCCGTCCGGCAGCCGGATGCCCCAGCCAAGGCTTTCGACGTGACCTTTGATCGGACGATTATTGTCCGACATCATCCAAACGACCGCTGGATCGCCGATCGCGATCTGCGGGATTTCGGTTTCGCGGAAGTTCCCGACCGCATACCACTCATGGGCTTTGATCAGGGTGAAAAGCGGCTGTCCGGTCACGGCATAGGCGCCCACGGCGATATTGAGGCCGGTCACCAGGCCATCGAAGGGGGCGCGAAGCGTCGCGTTGCGGAAGTCGCGTGCGGCGAGGGCGACAGCGGCCTGCGCGCCGGCCAGCTGCGCCTGCAGGCTTTCGACGTCACCGACGGCCTGGTGGGCCTGCCGGGCCTGCTGGATCGCCGTCGTCAAGGCAGTTTCGGCGGTCCTCTCGTTGGTTCGCGCTTCATCGATTTGTTGGACGGTCACATAGCCCTTCCCCAGGAGCGGCGTGAGCCGCCCGAGCGTGTCCTGGGCGAGGGCGAGTTGCGACCGGGCGCGCTGGATCTGCGTCGTGGCGGCTTCGGCGCCGGAGACTTGCGATGCCACCTGCCGCGTCGTCAGGTTGATCTCCGCCTCCAGGGCAGCAACATGGGCGCGCGCCTCGCGGAGCCGCAGCTCGAACGGCTCGGGATCGATCTCGACGAGAATGTCGCCCTGGTTTACGCGCTGGTTGTCGTGAACGTGCAGCGCCACGATCCGGCCGCTGACATCCGGGGCCAGGCCGACGCTGTCGGCGTAGAGATAAGCGTCGTGCGTCCTCGGCCGCTGGTCAAGGCGGGTGATCGTATAGGCGCCCAGCCCGAAGGCGGAGCCGACGGCGGCGACCGCGATCAGGCGCCCCAGCCAAAACTGGAGACGGCTCATCGCTGCCTCATCGGGGGAAAGGAACCTAGTCCAGCCATATCAGCCACGTCACGAAGGCAAAACTTGTCGCCAACGCCAAATAGACCACCAGGGGGGCCGGCAGGGTTTTATCGATACCCGCCGCGACGAGGAGCTGCCGGACGATGATGGCCGCGCCGAGCCCGGCAAAAGTACAGATCATCCAGGATGGAAAATAGGATCCGAGGATGTTCTGTGACGGTGCGCCACTGCATCCAGCCAGGCCGATCGCATACGACGCGGTCCATGGCGCGCGACGCGGCTGTCGCCGCATTCCGCCGATTATCGTGCCAAGCAATGACCCTTCCTCCGTCGACAAGAAGGGCTGCGCGTAAGGGAGCCCGCCAGCGATGAACGCGCTACGATAGATGGGAGACTGGTGTTCCACATAGTGAATAATTTTCAGTAGCTTATCAAATGATTTTCATAGGAGTCAAATTTTGACGGCACGCAAGATTGACCTGAACCTGTTCCGGGTTTTCGAGGCTGTCATGCAGCATCGCAGTGTCAGTGGCGCAAGCCGGGAGCTTGGCGTCACGGCATCGGCGGTGAGCCACGCCCTGTCACGATTACGTCTGGCGCTCGGGGACGAGTTGTTCGTCTCCGGGCAGTCCGGCATGGAACCGACCGCGCGCGCCCTCGATCTCGCCCCCGGCATCCGCGACGGGCTGGGGCGCATCGATGCCGCCGTGAGCCTGAAGCCGTTCATCCCGTCCGAAGCGCCGCGAATATTCCGCATCGCGGCCACCGATTATGTCGTCGGCACAATCCTCCCCCATGTCGTCGGCCGGATTGCGAAGACGGCGCCGCGGATAGACCTGCGGATCTTCCCGTTCAGCCACACGGATGTCGTCCGTTACCTCGACGACGGCCGCGTTGATCTTTTGATGGGATGGTTCGGTGATCTCCCGGACCGCATGCGTCGCACGACAATCGCCATGGAGACGGAGGCGATCGTCGTGCGGACCAGGCATCCCCTGACCCAAGAGACGGTGACCAGGGAGCGGCTCTTCGCCTTTCCTCATATCGCGGTCGATCTCACCGGGGTCGAGGGAGAGGCGGTTGGCGGGTTCCTGGATGACCGTGGCGTCTGGCGGCGGGTTTGGATGGAGCGGCTGGTGATGGAGATGGGGGATGACGCTCAGGGCCTCGTCGGCCGTGTGGCCATATCCGTACCGTATTATGCGGCGATCCCACCAATACTTGCCGTGACGGATATGGTCGCGACGCTTCCGCGGCGCCTTGCGCTCCGCGCCATTCAACAAGCCTCGCTCGCCTTGCTGGACCTGCCCTACGAAGCCCCGGCGGTAACCATCGAGGCGGTCTGGCACCAGCGTGCCGAGCGGGACGCTGGTGTGCAGTGGCTCATCGGTGAAATGGTGAGCGGGATGCAAACCGCGACTCAGGTTTGAAGAAGGCCCCTGAGGAGCCGCCATGCCCGTGGTCAACGCCGAAATCGCCAGCCAACTCGACAAGTTGGCCGACCTGCTTGAGATCGAAGGCGGCAATCCCTTCCGGGTACGTGCCTATCGCCGGGCGGCGCGGCTGGTAGGCGAGTTGCCACGCAGCATCAGCGACATGCTGGCTGAGGGCGCGGATCTCGACACCTTGCCCGGCATCGGCAAGGACCTGGCCGGCAAGATCGCCGCTCTCGCGCGCGGCGATCATCTGCCGCTGCTCGATGAACTGGAACGCAAGGCGCCGGCGGAGATCACCGCCTTGCTGGCCGTTCCGGGGCTCGGCCCGAAGCGCGTGCACCAGTTGCACGCCGCCCTGGGCATCGACACGCTCGACAAGCTCGCCGCCGCGACACGGGCCGGGGCGCTGCGGGGCGTGCCGGGCTTCGGCCCGGGCATCGAGGCCAAGGTTCTGCACGCCCTGGCCTCGGGGGCCGGGCAGCCGCAGCGGACGAAGCTCGCGGCCGCCGACCAGATCCTCCCTCCCTTGCTGCACCATTTGCGCCAGGTGGCGGGCGTGAGCCGGGCCGAGGCGGCGGGGAGTTACCGCCGGCGGCGCGAGACGGTCGGCGACCTGGATATCGTGGCCGCCGCCGCGGTGGCCGAACCGGTGATGCAGGCCTTCACAGGCTATGAGGATGTCAGCGAGGTGCTCGAGCAGGGCCCAACCCGGGCCACGGTGCGGTTGCGCGGCGGTCTGCAGGTGGACCTGCGGGTGGTGCCGGAGGCGAGCTTCGGCGCCGCGCTCTGCTATTTCACTGGATCGAAGGCGCATAACATTGCCCTGCGGCAGATCGCCATCGACCACGGCCTGAAGCTCAACGAGTACGGGCTGTTCCGCGGCAAACAGCGCATCGAGGGCAGCGAGGAGGCGGCGCTGTACCAACGCCTCGGCCTGGCTCCGATCCCGCCCGAGTTGCGCGAGGACCAGGGGGAACTTGAGGCGGCACGGACCGGTCGCTTGCCGCGTCTGGTGACAGTGGCCGATATCCGCGGCGACCTGCATATGCACACCACCGCGAGCGACGGACGGGACAGCCTGGCCGCCATGGTGCAGGCAGCGCGCGAGAGGGGCTATGGCTATGTCGCGATCACGGACCATAGTCACCACGTCGCCGTGACGCACGGGCTGGATGCCGGGCGGCTGGCGCGGCAGATGGAGGCGATCGACCGCATCAACCGGGACCTGCAGGGCTTCACCGTGCTGAAGTCGTTGGAGGTCGACATTCTTGAAGACGGTTCACTGGATCTGCCGGACGAGATGCTGCGGCGGCTCGATCTGGTGGTCGGCGCAATCCATTCCCGCTTCGACCTGCCGGCGGACAAGCAAACCGAGCGGTTGCTGCGGGCCATGGACCATCGCTGCCTGGATATCCTGGCGCACCCGACCGGCCGCCTGATCAATCAGCGGCCGGGCTACACCATCGACATGGAGCGGGTGATGCGCGAGGCCGTGGCGCGCGGCTGCCATTTCGAGGTGAATGCCCAGCCTGACCGGCTGGACCTGAACGACGCGCATTGCCGCCTGGCCAAGGAGCTCGGCCTGAAGCTCGCGATCTCCACCGATGCGCACGCGACGGCCGAGCTGGATTTCATGCGTTTCGGCGTCGATCAGGCGCGGCGCGGCTGGCTGGAGCCGGAGGACGTGCTCAATACACGCGCGCTGCCGGAGCTGCGCGCTTTGCTGCGGCCGCGATAGAGCGCGATCGCTTGAGGCTGACAGTCGGAAAGCGTGAATCGCGCTCTCAAAACAACTGGCCGGACCAATCAGTAAGCGCACTTGCAGCGCGGTAAACTTCCCTATTACTTGATCGCTCGCGGATAAGCCCCCTTCCCTCCCCTGCCTCGCTCGTCAGGCGTACGGCTCCCGCCATGGCCGGCCCCGGAAACCCCGGTGCAGGAGGGCGGCCCGAAGGTTCTGAAAACCCATGCCCTTGACCCATTACGACGTGATCATCCTCGGCGCCGGCGCCGCGGGCCTGATGTGCGCGCTCACCGCCGGCCGGCGCGGGCGGCGCGTGCTGGTGCTCGATCACGGCGCGGAAGCCGGCGCCAAGATCCTGATTTCCGGCGGCGGACGCTGCAATTTCACCAATACCGGCACCGTGCCGGAGCGGTTTCTGTCGGAGAACCCGCATTTCTGCCGCTCGGCGCTGGGCCGCTATACGCCGCGGCATTTCGTGGCGATGGTGGAGCGGCATCGCATCGCCTACCACGAAAAGACGCTGGGGCAGTTGTTCTGCGACGGCTCAGCGCGCGCCATTGTCGGCATGCTGCTGGAGGAATGCGCGGCGTCGGGCGTGACGCTGCGGCTCGGGCACCCTGTCACCGCGCTCAGCCGGGCGGATGCGTTCCGGGTGGAGACGGACCACGGCGCCTTCACCTCGGAAAGCCTGGTGCTGGCGACCGGCGGGCTCTCGATCCCCAAGCTCGGCGCCACCGGCTTCGCGCATGACGCGGCCCGGCGCTTCGGCCTGCGCGTCACCGAGACGCGCCCGGCCCTCGTGCCGCTCACTTTCGCCGATGCGTTGCTGGCGCTGATGCAGCCATTGAGCGGGGTTTCGCTGGACAGCGAGGTGACGCTGGGCCGGCAGCGCTTCCGCGAGGCGATGCTGTTCACCCATCGCGGCCTGTCCGGGCCGGCGATCCTGCAAATCTCGTCTTACTGGCAGGAGGGGTCGATCACGCTGAACCTGCTGCCGGGACGGGATGCCGCGGCGTTTCTGCTCGAACGCAAGCGGGCCCGGCCGAAAGCGGAACTGCGCAGCGTGCTGGCGGAGGTGCTCCCGCAACGCCTGGCGCAGGCGCTGGCGGCGACGGTGGCGCCCCCCGCCGCGCAGCCCTCGCGACCGGACGCGGCGCCTCCCCCCGCCACACGCCTGGCGGACATGCCGGACCGGGTGCTGCGCGAACTCGCATCGCGCCTGTCGGCCTGGAGCGTGACGCCGAGCGGCACGGAAGGGTACGCCAAGGCGGAGGTGACCCGTGGCGGGGTGGACACGCGCGACCTGTCCTCGCGGACGATGCAGGCGAACGCGGTGCCCGGCCTGTTCGTCATCGGGGAGGCGGTCGATGTCACCGGCTGGCTCGGCGGCTACAACTTCCAATGGGCCTGGGCGAGCGGCTGGTGCGCGGGAGAAGCCGCCTGAGAATGATTGCTTAAGACTGAAGCGCAGAGACTTGGGGCTTTGCCCCAAACCCCACTGGGGCCTTGAGGCCCCAGACCCCCGATACGTTATTGCGACGAATGAAGTCATGGGGTCCGGGGCCGTACGGCCCCGGCGGGGTCCAGGGGCAGCGCCCCTGGCCTTCCTATAGCGAGCATCATCATCGGTTCAAATGGCACCATCCGAACCGATGGCGCCGTCAGCGGGCGCTCCCCTTCAGCACCGCATCCACGCCTGCGATGAAGATGTCGGCATGCTCGCGACGGAAGACCAGCGGCGGGCGGATCTTCAGCACATTGGCATGGGGCCCCGAGGCACTGATGAGGATGCGCCGTTCGCGCAACCCGTTCACGAGCTTCGTGGCCGCCTCGGTGGCCGGCGTCCGGGCGGCCCGGTCGGTCACCATTTCCACCCCGATGAACAGCCCGGCGCCGCGCACATCCCCGATGACCTCATGGGTCGCCGCGAGTTCCTGCAGCCCCTGCCGCAGATAGGCGCCGACGTCACGCGCATTCGCGATGAGATCCTCGCCTTCGATCACCTGCAACACCGCCTGCCCGACGGCACAGGAGACAGGATTGCCGCCGAACGTGTTGAAGTAGCGTGTGCGCTGACCAAAGGCCGTCAGGAACTCCGGCTTCGCCACGACGGCGGCGACCGGGTGCCCATTGCCCATCGGCTTTCCCATGGTGACCAGGTCCGGCACGATCCCGTGCCGCGCGAAGCCCCACATGCCGGCGCCCGTGCGGCCGAACCCCGGCTGCACCTCGTCCGCGATGAACAGGCCGCCGGCCTCCCGGATCGCCGCCACGGCAGGCGCCAGGAAGCCGGGCGGGTCGGCGAAAACGCCGTCGCTGGAAAAGATGGTGTCCACCAGCAGCGCCGCCGGCCGGATGCCGTGGGCGAGCATATCCACGATAGCGGCGCGTACGGCCGCGGCCAGGCTCTCGCCCACATCCCGCCCATCGGCATGATAGAGATCCGGCGCCGGCACCGTGCGGATCTGCGCCCCGAGCGTGGCGGGGTCGCCGAGCGACGGTGACATTTCGGAAATCGCCACGGTGACGCCGTGATAGGCGAGTTCCGTCACGATCACGCCGGTGCCGCCCGTGTGGCTGCGCGCGATGCGATAGGCGAGGTCGTTCGCCTCGCTCCCCGTGCAGGTGAACATCACTTGCGACAAGGCAGGCGGGAAATAGCCGAGCAGTTTCTCGGCGTAGTCGAGAATGCCCTCATGCAGATAGCGCGTGTGGGTGTTCAGCGTCGCCGCCTGCCGGGACAGCGCCGCGACCACGTGCGGGTGGCAATGCCCGACGCTGGCGACGTTGTTGTAGACATCGAGATACGCATTGCCGTCCGGGTCGTAGAGCCATACCCCCTCGCCGCGCACCAGGTGCACGGGATTGGTGTAGAACAGCCGATAGGCCGGGCCGAGCAGCTTCTCGCGCCGCTCGATCAGCGCGCGTTCCCGCGATGCGATGCCGTTGTCGGCCTTGGCGTCATAGGCATTGATCATCGACATCGTTTCAGCTCCTTCCGCAGGCGGTATGCAGCATGGCCTGCGCCTCGGCGCGCGACACCGCGGCCAGACGTTCCAGGCCGGACCAGGTCCGGGCGTAATTGCGCAGGATGTAGGCCGCGTTCCCTGGCTGCCGCTTCGCCCTGAAGCCGCTGATCGCGACACTGACGACGGTACGCGCCACGATGAGATCGAACAGGATGTCGATCTCCTCCGGCCGCAGGGGGCAGACCGCGTGGAAGGCGGCGACCAGCTCCGCGGGCGCGGTCAACGGATGGCCTTCCGGCTGGATGTGATAGGCGGCGGCGGTGGCGAGATCCTGCACCAGCGGGGCGTGCACCATGTCGCCGAAATCGATCACGCCGGCGACCCGGTCATCGTCGGCCGCGTGAACCAGCACGTTGTGCGGATTGAAATCATTGTGGATGACCTGGCGGCGCAGCCCCCGCATCACGGGCAGGGCATGGCGCTCGAACACATCCAGCGCCCGCTCGGGCACGGCCCGCAGGGCGGGATCGTCGATGGAGGCGAGCAACCGCCGGGTGCGCGCCGCGTGCTGGATGTCCCACAGCAGGACGTGATGTTGCGCCGGATGGCTGAAGCCGCCGAGCGCGAGATCGAGCCGCGCCAGCAACGCCCCCAGATTGCGCCGCTGCGCCGTGCCGGGGCGGGCCAGATGCAGCGGGCGTCCCGGCAGCCATGAATAGACCCGGACGAGCCGCGCGGTTCCGTCCGGCGCTTCCCACCGCACCGCGAGCGGCGGACGCACCCGGGGCACCGGCAGGCCGGGGTCGGCCGACGCCAGATGCAGCAATGCCCGGGCCTGGAAATCCGTCACCGCCGGGTCCTCGGCGGGGTGGACGACCTTGAGCACGTATTCCTGGCCATCCGCGGCGGCGAGATGGAAATTGCGGTCGCGTTCGCCGGTGAGCGGCGTCACCTGGGCATCCAGGCCGAAATGATCCCGCGCCAGCGCCGCGGCCTGCGCCGCCGAGACGGGCGGCACCGGCGCATCCAGCACCGCGCCTAACCCATCGGTGATATCCGTCATTGAGTCAGCCACCCTCTCGCGCCTGGCCTGCCTCGCCGGCGAAACGGCCAGACACGCATCCGCTTATGGCCGCACGGATGATCTATCAAGAATTTCTCCGCGATCACCGCCACGGGCATTTCGCCCCGATGCCCTCTCGGCGCGTTACGGTGGGGGGGATTCATGCCCCGCTCCAAACACCTGGGGAGTATTCTGCGGCCATGCCCACGCAAAGCCTGCTGCTGAGCGACCTCTACGCGTTCTCCATGATGGAGGCCTACGCCGCCTACGGCATGACGGAAACCGCCGTGTTCGAGATCTTCGTCCGCAAGCTACCGCCCGAGCGCGGCTTCCTGCTCGCGGCCGGGCTGGAACAGGCGGTGGAATTCCTGGAGACGATGCGCTTCACGGCGGATGAGATCGCCTGGCTCGGCACGTCCGGCCTGGTCGCCCCCGGCTTCGCCGCCTCGCTCGCGGAGATGCGCTTCACCGGCGATGTGGACGCCATGCCCGAAGGCACCGTGTTCTTTCCCGACGAGCCGATCCTGCGCGTCATCGCGCCGCTCCCGCAGGCGCAGCTGGTGGAGGCGCGGCTGCTCAATCTCATGCATTTCCAGACCATCGTCGCCTCCAAGGCGGCGCGCATGGTGCTGGCCGCGCCGGGCCGCACACTGGTGGATTTCGGCTTCCGCCGGGCGCATGGGGCGGAGGCCGGGGTGCTCGCCGCCCGCGCGAGCTACCTCGCCGGCTTCGCCGGCACCGCCACCATGGAGGCCGCCCGCGCCTTCGGCATCCCGGCGGTCGGCACCATGGCGCATTCCTTCATCCAGGCGCATGACGACGAGGAAACCGCGTTCGAGCACTTCGCCCGCGTGCGGCCCCATGCCCTCACCTTGCTGATCGACACCTACGACACGGAACGCGGCGCCGCCATCGTCGCCCGCCTCGCCCCCCGCCTGGCCGCCGAGGGCATCACGGTCAGCGCGGTTCGGCTGGATAGTGGCGACCTCGCGGCGCATGCCCGCCAGGTGCGGGCCATCCTGGACGATGCCGGGCTGCACGGCATCCGCATCACCGCCAGCGGCGGGCTGGACGAACTGAGCCTGCAAGCGCTCTGCCAGTCGGGCGCGCCGATCGACGGCTTCGGCGTCGGCACCAGCCTGACCACCTCGTCCGACGCCCCGGCGCTCGATTGCGCCTACAAGCTACAGGAATATGCCGGCCGCGCGCGGCGCAAGCGCAGCGAGGGCAAGGCCACCTGGCCCGGCCGCAAGCAGGTCTATCGCCGCTACGCCGCGGATGGCGGCATCGCCGGCGACGTGGTGGCGCTGGAAGGCGAGACGATGGACGGCGAGCCCCTGCTCCGCCCCGCGATGCGCGGCGGCCGGCGAGTGGCGCCTTTCCCGGACCTCACCGCCGCCCGCGCCCGCGCCGCCGCCTCGCTGGCCCGGCTTCCCCCGGCGCTGCGGCGGCTCGAACCCTGGCCGGTCCCGGTCGAAATCAGCGCCGGCCTCCGCAAGCTTGCCGCCGAGGTCGATCAGGCGACAGCCGCTAGAGTATGATAGTTTTAGGTTGATCCATAAGAAGGCCAGGGGTGCTGCCCCAGCACCCCGTCGCGCGAAGGCGTGCCTGCGCACGACGGGGCCGTACGGCCTCGGACCCCATTACTTCATTCGTCGTAATAATACCAACGGCATTATTGATTGA
>DATJWY010000131.1:0-6420 GCA_035500775.1 Acetobacteraceae bacterium | reverse complement strand
CGCGCCCGCCGCTCCGGCCTCGGTGATGGCGAGATCGAGACGTTGTACGTGCTGGACGATTGGCGCGAGCAGGGTGTCGGGCGGGGGCTGATGCGGGCCGGAGCCGAGCACCTGAGGGCCCTGCGCTGCCGCTCCGCCTATCTTTGGGTGCTGCGCGACAATGGCAGCCGCTGGTTCTATCAGCATCTCGGCGGGCAGGCGGTGGCCGAGGGGACGGTGCGCGTGGCCGGGGGTGAGGTGCCGCAGATCGCCTATGCCTGGGACCCGATCGAACGGCTGATCGCGGCCTCGCCCGCCGGGTAGAGCGGCGGCTGGCATGTGGTTTGCGTTGCTGATGCCGGGTTCACGTCTCACCTGATTGACCCGCGCCGGGCTCCCCGGCGCCCGGTGCGGGTGGAACCGTTTGGGAAAAGGGGTCGCGCATGACTACAGGGTCGTTCCTCCGGTGTGTCCGGAAAGGCCGCGAATGACTGGTCTGCTGCTGACCGCCGAGGCGGTGCTGACGATGGCGCCCGGCGCGCCGGTGCTGACCGGGGCGGGTGTCCTGGTGCGGGAGGACCGCATCGTCGCGGTCGGGCCGGTCGGGGAGCTGGCGGCGCGTGCGCCCGATGCCGAGCGGAAGGATTTCGGCCGTGCCGTGCTGATGCCGGGCCTCGTCAACACGCACTGCCATTCCGGCGTGCTGCGCGGCACCGCCGAAGGATTGCCGCTCTGGGACTGGCTGCGCCTCTACATCGACCCGATGCATCGCGTGCTGCGGCCGGAAGAGGCGGAGGCGGCCTCCTGGCTCTGCTACGCCGAGAGCCTGCTCGCCGGCACCACCACGCTCGTGGATATGTGGCGCTTCATGGCCGGCTCGGCGCGGGCGGCGGAGTGGCTCGGCAACCGCGTGGTGCTGGTGCCCTATGTCGGCGAGGCGGAGGGGTTCGATTACTTCGACACGCTGGACGATAACGAGGCGCTGATCCGTGCATGGCATGGCGGCGCCGAGGGGCGGGTCAATGTCTGGGTCGGGCTGGAGCATCAGTTCTACGTGACGCCGGAGGCCTGCCAGCGTGCCCTCGCGCTCTGCGGCCGTTATGGGGTCGGGCTGCACACGCATTCCAATGAGAGCCGCGAGGAGATTGGCGAGACCCTGCGGCGGCACGGGCTGAGCCCGGTCCGCGCCCTTGAGAAGCTCGGCGTGCTGGATGCCGCGCCCGTGCTGCTCGCGCATTGCGTCTGGCTGGAGCCGGACGAGATCGCATGCCTCGCCGCGCGCGGGGTGGGCGTCGCGCATAACCCCACCAGCAACATGAAGCTGGCGAGCGGGGCGGCGCCGGTTGCCGATCTGATCGCGGCGGGCATCGCCGTCGGGCTCGGCAGCGATGGCGAGAAGGAGAACAATAATCTCGACATGTTCGAGGAGATGAAGATCGCCTCGCTGCTCGGCAAGCTGCGGGCGATGGATGCCGCGGCGCTCGGCTCCTGGGACGTGCTGCGTTCGGCGACGATCGAGGGGGCGCGCGCGCTTGGCATGGAGCGGGAGATCGGCTCGCTGGAGCCGGGGAAGAAGGCGGATATCGTCGCGCTCCGCGCGGATACGCCGCGGATGACGCCGTTCCTGCCGGAGGGGCCTTTCGCCAACCTGCACCATAATATCGTGCACGCGGCACAGGGCGGCGACGTGGCGATGACGATGGTGAACGGACGGATCGTGGTCGAGAATGGGCGCTTGCTGACCGGGGATTTGCCGGATTTCATCGCCGGTGCTGAACAGGCCTTCGCCGGGCTGATCGAGCGGCGGAGCGCCTGGCTGCGGGAGCATGAGAAGGGAGCGTTATCGCCCGTATAGACGTCCTCCCCAGGATTTCTTGCGCCGAGGAACACGCCGCGATGGACGATATCCCGATCATCGACCTCTCCGATTTCACCGCCGGCCGCCCGGGCAGCCTTGCCCGCGTCGCGGATGCGATCGGCCACGCGGCGCGGCGGATCGGCTTTTTCTATGTGACGACTCACGGCGTTCCGGCCGCCCTGATCGACGCGGTGTTCGCCGCCGCCGCCGCGTTCTTCGCCCAGCCCCTGCCGCGCAAGGAGGCGCTCTCCATCCGGCGCTCGCTGCATAATCGCGGCTACGTGGCGCTGGAGGGCGAGAGCCTCGACCCGGCGCGCGGCACGGATCTGAAGGAGGCGTTCAATATCGGCTTCGATCTCGCCGCCGGCGATCCGCGCGTGCTGGCCGGGGAGGCGTTCCGCGGCGTGAATGTCTGGCCGGATCTGCCGGGCTGGCGCGAGACGATGCTGCGTTATTACGACGCCGCCTGGCATCTCGGCCGCGCCCTGCATCGCGCGATCGCCACCGATCTCGGCGTGCCCGAGGATTTCTTCGAGGATAAGTTCGATCAGCCGACGGCGACGCTGCGCCTGCTGCATTATCCGCCGCGCCCGGCCGGCGGCGCAGGGGAGCGGATCGGCGCCGGTGAGCACACGGATTACGGCAACCTGACCCTGCTGCTGACCGACGATGCCGGCGGGCTGGAGGTGCGGCGCCGGGACGGGGCATGGATCGCGGCGCCGACGATTCCCCAGGCCTTCGTCTGCAATATCGGCGATTGCCTGATGCGCTGGACCAACGACATCTATGTCTCGACGCCGCACCGTGTGGTGAACCCGGAAGGGCGCGAGCGCTATTCGGTGGCGTTCTTCCTCGATGCCAATCCGGATGCGGAGGTGGCCTGCCTGCCCGGCTGCGTCTCGCCGGAGCGGCCGGCGCGCTATCCGCCGATCAGCGCCGGCACCTATCTCGCGCAGCGTCTGGATGCCACGTACGGCTTCCGGCGGGAGCGGGCGGGTTAGGCGGGATCGCGCGCGTAGGGATGTTCCTGGTACCAGTGGCGTGCGATGTCGATGCGGCGGCAGACCCAGACGCGTTCGTGCCCGCGCACATAGTCGAGGAAGCGCGCCAGCGCGGCCGCGCGCGACGGCCGCCCGACCAGCCGGCAATGCAGCCCGATCGACATCATCTTCGGCGCCGTCTCGCCTTCCCGGTAGAGCACGTCGAACCCGTCCTTGAGATAGGCGAAGAACTGGTCGCCGCAGTTGAAGCCCTGCGCCGTGGCGAAACGCATGTCGTTGGCGTCGAGCGTGTAGGGCACGATCAGTTGCGGACGGCCGTGGCGCGTGTCCCAGTAGGGCAGATCGTCGGCATAGCTGTCGGCGTCGTAGAGGAAGCCGCCTTCCTCCGCGACCAGGCGCCGCGTGTTCGGGCTGCACCGGCCGAGATACCAGCCGAGCGGGCGCGAGCCGGTGATGCGCGTGTGAACCTCGATGGCGCGGTGCAGGTCGGCGCGCTCGCGCTCGATGTCGAGATTCTGGTAGTCGATCCAGCGATAGCCGTGGCTCGCGATCTCATGCCCCGCTTCCAGCATGGCATGCGCGGCCTCCGGATTGCGTTCCAGCGCCATGCCGACGGCGTAGCAGGTGAAGGGCAGGTTGCGTTCCCCGAACAGGCGCAGTAGACGCCAGAACCCGGCGCGGCTGCCATATTCGTAGATGCTCTCCATGTTCATGTGGCGCGCGCCCGGCAGCGGCTGCGCGTTGACGATCTCCGACAGGAAGGCTTCGGAGGCCGCGTCCCCGTGCAGGATGCAGTTTTCGCCGCCTTCCTCGTAATTGACGACGAATTGCACCGCGATGCGCGCGCGGCCGGGCCAGCGCGGGTCCGGCGGGGTGCGGCCATAGCCGATCATGTCGCGCGGATAGGGAAGCGTGGTTCCTGTCGGCTCGTGAGCCATGCGCGCATCTCCTGCGAAGCGTCCGTGCTTAGTCTGGCGCGACGGGCGCGGTCGCGGCAAGACTATGTGATGCGCCGTGCGGCGACCTGCGCGCGGCGGAGGTCTGGATGGAGAGGGTGAACTGGATGGGATTGTCGCTGCTGCTGGATTGGGCGGAACTCGTGGTCCGCTGGACGCATGTGGTGGCGGCGATCGCCTGGATCGGCGCATCGTTCTATTTCGTGGCGCTCGATGCGGGGCTGAAGCCGCAGGCGCGGCTCGGCCCGGGCGTGAGGGGCGAGGCCTGGCAGGTGCATGGCGGCGGCTTCTATCAGATGCGGAAATATCTGGTGGCGCCGGAATTCATGCCGCCCGATCTCACCTGGTTCAAATGGGAGGCTTATTCCACCTGGATCTTTGGCTTCCTGTTGCTGCTGCTGGTCTATTACCTGCATCCGGGCCTCTATCTGATCGATCCGGCGGTGGCGCGGCTGAGCGGGGTGGAAGCCGATGCCATCGGCCTTGGCTCGCTCGTGCTCGGCTGGCTCGTCTATAACCGGCTGTGCCGGTCGCGCCTGGGCGCGAAGACGCTGCATCTGGCGGTGGCCGGGTTCGGTCTGCTCATCGTCGCGGCGTTCGGCTATACGCATGTCTTCGGCGGTCGCGGCGCCTTTCTGCATGTCGGCGCGCTGGTCGGCACGATCATGGCCGCCAACGTGGCGATGGTGATCATCCCGAATCAGCGCCGCGTCGTCGCCGACCTCATCGCCGGGAAGACGCCTGACCCCGCGCTCGGGGCGGAGGCGAAGCAGCGTTCGCTGCACAACAACTACCTGACGCTGCCGGTCGTCTTCACGATGATCAGCAACCACTATGCCTTCACCTTCCAGGGACGGTGGAACTGGCTGCTGCTGATCGCGGTCTTCATCAGCGGTTTCCTGATCCGCCACTGGTTCAATGTCCGGCATAGCGGCGCGCGGCCGGATTGGCGGCTCTGGCCGGCCGCGGCCCTGCCGGTTCTCGCCTGTGTGGCATTGACGATCCGGCAGCAGGCGCCGGCCCCGGCCACGGCCCCGCCGGCGCGGTTCGCCGCGGTGGAGCAGGTGATCGCGACGCGCTGCCATACCTGCCACGCGGCGCATCCGAGTTTCGAGGGCTTCTCCGGCCCGCCAAAAGGCATCATGTTCGACACGCCGGCCGAGATCGTCAGCCTCGCGCCGAGCATCTACCAGCAGGCCGTGACGACCCGCGCGATGCCGCTGGGTAACCTGACCGGCATTACCGAGGACGAGCGGCAGGTGATCGCCGCGTGGTTCGACCATGGCGCGGGAGAGGAATGACATGGCGGCACTGACCATCGAGGCGCTGAACGCGCTGGATGTCGAGGATTTCGTCGCCCGGCTCGCGCATATCTACGAGCATTCGCCCTGGGTGGCCCGCGCCGTTTATGCCGCCGCGCCGTTCGCCAATGTGGCGGCGCTGCACGCGGCGATGGCGCGGGTGGTGGAGCAGGCGGGTGCCGACGCGCAGCTTGCCTTGTTGTGTGAGCATCCGGAACTCGGGGCGGGGGCCACGCTGACCGAGGCTTCCGCCGCCGAGCAGGGACAGCTTGGGCTCACCACGCTCGACGCGGAGGAGGCGAAGCGTTTCGCCGCCGAGAACCGTGTCTATCGCGAGGTGTTCGGCTTTCCGTTCATCATCGCCGTGCGCGGCCAGAAGGACCGGCGCGCGATCCTCGCCGCGCTCGATGCCCGGCTGCGCAACACCAAGGAGGCGGAGCGCGCCATCGCGCTCGCCGAGGTCAACACGATTGCGCGCTTCCGTCTGGAGGATCTGTTCGGCGCGGGGTGGACCGGCCGGCTGACCACGCATGTGCTGGATACGGCGCGCGGCCGTCCGGCCGCCGGGGTGCCGCTCAATCTCTACCGCCTCGAGGGGGAAGCCTGGGTGCATCTGGGCCATTTCCAGACCGATGCGGATGGACGTTCGGCATCGCCGCTGCTGGAGGGCGAGGCGTTGCGCGCGGGGCAGTATGAGCTGGTGTTCGATGTCGGTGCCTGGCGCGCGGCCGCTGGGCAGGACGGCACGGGATTCTACGATCAAATACCGGTGCGCTTTCGCGTCGATGATCCGGCGGGGCATTATCATGTGCCGCTGATCCTGGCGCCGTTCGGCTATTCGACGTATCGCGGGAGCTAGCGTGATGCGCGAGACCATCTCCTTCCTGCTCGGCCGGACGCACGTCACGCTGCGGGATGTCGATCCGACGCTGACGGTGCTGGAGTATCTGCGCACGGTCGCGCGGCGTTGCGGCACCAAGGAAGGCTGTGCCGAGGGCGATTGCGGCGCCTGCACGGTGGTGCTCGGCGAGCTGGAGGACGGCGCGCTGCGCTACCGCGCGGTCAATGCCTGCATCATGTTCGTGCCGGCGCTGGATGGGCGGCAATTGCTCACCGTCGAGGATCTGCAGGCGCCGGACGGGGCATTGCATCCGGTGCAGCAGGCGCTGGTCGAGCATCACGGTTCGCAATGCGGCTTCTGCACGCCGGGCTTCGTGATGTCGCTGTTCGCCATGCGGCAGGAGGCGCGGCCAGCGGAGCGCGCCGCGATCAATGACGGTCTCGCCGGCAATCTCTGCCGCTGCACCGGTTACCGCCCGATTGTC
>DATJWY010000130.1:0-4267 GCA_035500775.1 Acetobacteraceae bacterium | reverse complement strand
CTTGAGGCCCCAAACCCCCACAACTTTGAAAAAATCCTGATTTTTGCAGGGAATCCTCGAAAGGGAATGGGGTCTGGGGCCAATGGCCCCAGCGGGGTCGAGGGGCAGCGCCCCTCGCCTTACACCGATCAGGGTAAAAGGCCGTTGGCATGAGCACGCGGGAATACCCGGCCCGGCCGATGGTCGGCATCGGCATCATCGTGCTGCGGCCGGATTCGGTGTTGCTGATCCGGCGCGGCCGGCCGCCCCGTGCGGGGGAATGGAGCCTGCCCGGCGGCGCCCAGCATCTGGGGGAAACCGCCGAGGCGGCCGCACGCCGTGAACTGGCGGAGGAAACCGGGCTCACCGTTGGCGCGCTGCATCTGGTCGGCCACGCCGACAGCCTGCATCACGATGCCGAGGGCCGCGTTCTCTACCACTACACCATCCTGGATTTTGCGGCGCTGTGGACCGGCGGCGAGCCGGTGGCGGGCGACGATGCGGGAGAAGCGGCCTTCGTGCCCTTCGCCGCCCTCCCCGCCTACCGGCTGTGGGGCGAGATGGAACGGATGATCATAGCGGCGCGGGCAAAGCTGCTCGGTGGCGCGGAAATTTTAAGGTAGCGGGGGTCTGGGGCCTCAAGGCCCCAGCGGGGGTCGAGGGCGGAGTGGCCCAAGGTTCCATCGGCCGGAACGGCCGATGGAATGGCCACGGAGGGAGAGCCCTCGGCTTGCTTTTACGCCTGCTCAATCCGCCGCGCTCTCCACCGTCGGCGGCACCCCGGCATCGGCCAGCGCCGCCGCCTGCCGTTCCGCCATCACCTCCATGCGGAAATCGTCGATCAGTTCGTGGAACATCCGGTACCAGTTCAGCTCCGCGCGCAGGCGCAGGAACACCGAGCCGAGCCCGATCGCCGAACGGTCCATCAGCACGAACTCGCGCGGCGGCCGCACGCCGCCGGTGCGCTGCAGCCCGGCATGCACACGCTCGGCGACGGTGCGGCCGAATTGCGGATCGTCCGTCTCCTGGATGCGCCGCACGCGGTCATCGAGCAGTGGCTCGTAGATGAAGCGCGCCCACTCGTTCAGCACCGCCATCTTCTCGTGCGTGAGCCCGGTGAAGCCCCATGATTCGTAGGCGAAATGGGCCTTCTCGTCGTCGCCGTCGCGGATCGCCTCGTAGAGATCGATCACCCCCCGCAGGAAATGCGGCTGGAACACGCGGATCGCGCCGAAATCGAGCAGGTTCACCCCGTCATCGGCGCGCACCTGATAATTACCGAGATGCGGGTCGCCGTGGATCACGCCGTAGCGGTAGAGCGGCACGTACCAGGCGCTGAACAGCGCCCGCGCCGTGCGGTTGCGCTGCTCCTGGCTCGGATCGGAGTCCAGGTAGGACTGCATCGACCGGCCTTCGAGCCACGTCATGGTCAGCAGCCGGCTGGTGCAATAGCCCTCCACCGGGCACGGCACGGACACCATCTCCTGCCCGGCGAGCATCAGCCGGTAGAGCCGCATCTGCGATGCCTCGCGCAGATAATCCAGCTCCTCGCGCAGCCTTTCCGCGAGTTCCTTGTAGATCTCGTCATGCTGGATGGCGTTGTCCATGCGGTGGTAGATCGCCATCGCAACGCGCAACTGGCGGAGATCGGCCTCCACCGTGCTCGGCATGTCCGGGTATTGCAGCTTGCAGGCGACATCCGTGCCATCCGGCAGCCGGGCGCGATGCACCTGGCCGAGGCTCGCCGCCGCCGCCGCCTGCTCGCCGAAGGCCGCGAATTTCGACCGCCAGTCCGTCCCCAGTTCCGCCGCCATGCGCCGGCGGACGAAGGACCAGCCCATGGCCGGCGCGTTCGCCTGCAACTGCGCGAGTTCCGCCGCGTATTCGGGCGGCAGCGCGTCCGGCACGGTGGAGAGGAACTGCGCCACCTTCATCAGCGGGCCCTTGAGCTGGCCCAGGATCGCCTTCAGGTCCTCGGCATGCGCGACGCGGTTGGTGCGCACGCCGAAGACACGCTCACCCGCCACCCGCGCGGCGATGCCGCCCACCGCACCCGAGGTGCGGGCGATGCGCTTCACCTCACCGAACAGCCCGCCGAACCCGCTCGCCTCGTCGCGGGAATTGCCGGTGCCGGACATCAGCCCTCCTGCTCCAACTGGTCGATGAATCCGCTGATGACGTCGAGCCCGCGCCGCCAGAAGGCCGGGTCCGAGGCATCGAGGCCGAACGGCGCCAGCAGCTCGCGATGCCGCAGCGTGCCGCCCGCGCTCAGCATGGCGCGGTATTTCTCCTGGAAGTCCGGATGGCCGGACTGGAACTCCGCATAGAGCGCGTTCACCAGGCAATCACCGAACGCATACGCATAGACGTAGAACGGCGTGTGGATGAAATGCGGCACATAGCTCCAGAACACGCTGTATTCCGGCGTGAAGTCGAAGACCGGGCCGAGGCTCTCGGTCTGCACCTGGAGCCAGATCTCGCCGATGCGGTCCGGCAGCAGCTCGCCGCTCCGCCGCTCGTCATGCAGCAGGGTCTCGAAGCGGTAGAAGGCGGTCTGGCGGACCACCGTGTTCAGCATGTCCTCCACCTTGCCGGCCAGCATGATGCGGCGGCGGCGCGGATCGGTTTCGGCGTCCAGCAGCGCCTGGAAGGTCAGCATCTCGCCGAACACGCTCGCGGTCTCGGCGAGGGTCAGCGGCGTCGAGGACATGAAATAGCCCCGCGCCCCGGCGAGCACCTGATGCACGCCGTGTCCCAGCTCATGCGCCAGCGTCATCACGTCGCGAGTGCGGCCGTGATAGTTCAGCAGGATATAGGGATGCACGGACGGCACGGTCGGGTGCGCGAAAGCGCCGCCCGCCTTGCCCGGCCGCAGCGCCGCGTCGATCCAGGGGCTGTCGAAGAAACGGCGGCCGATCGCGCCAAGCTCGGGGTCGAAGCGGCTATAGGCGCCGAGCACCTGGTCGCGCGCTTCCTCCCAGGGGATCGAGCGATCCACATCATCCGGCAGCGGCGCGTTGCGGTCCCAGTGCTTCAGCTTCTCCAGGCCGAGCCATTTCGCCTTGAGCGCGTAATAGCGGTGCGACAGGCGCTGAAAATCGGCGGTGACGGCGGAAACCAGCGCATCGACCACCTCGTCCTCGACCATGTTGGCGCGGTTACGGTAGCTGCCCGGGCGCGGATAATGCCGCCAGGTGTCGATGATCTCCTTGTCCTTGGCGAGGGTGTTGGTGATCAGGCTGAACAGCTTGCTGCGCTCGCCGAAGGCGCGGCCGATGGCGAGGCCGGCGGCTTCGCGCACCGCCCGATCGGTGGAGGAAAGCCGGTTCAGCGTGTCGCTGACCGTCAGCTCCTCCTCTCCCACCTTGACCCGCATGCCGGCGATGGTCTCGTCGAACAACCGGCTCCAGGCGGAACGGCCAGTAACCTCCTTGTCGTGCAGCAGGCGCTCGGCCTCGTCCGAAAGCTGATGCGGGCGGAACACGCGGAGGTCGCGCAGATAGGGGCGCCAATGGGCGAGCGCCGGGTCGGCGAGCTTCGCCTCCAGGGCCGCGTCATCCAGCCGGTTCAGCTCCAGGCCGAAGAACAGGATGTGGGCGCTGACCACCGTCACCCGCTCACTGACCCATTGATAGAAGCGGCCGATGGCGGGATCGGAGGAATCGGCGCTGAACAGGAGCTGGGAATAGGAGGCGACGCGGCCGAGCACCTCGTCCAGCGCCTCGTACCGCGCGATCGCCCGGGCGAGATCGGCGCCGGAAAGGCCGGCGAGGCGGCCGGCATAGGTCTCGGCGAAGGCGCGGGCATCCGCTTCCGCCTGGTCGAGATCGGCGGCGATGCGCGGATCCTCCGGCGAGGCATAGAAATCCGACAGGTCCCAGGACGGCAGGCCGGATCGCGCACCCGCCGCGCCGGCGGCTCCGTCTGGGTCGTACTGGGCGCCGGATCGGATCATGTTTTTCAGTCCTAATGCATTGGTCGGCCTCCTGCATGTAAGCCTAAACCGGGGGACGTCAAAGGCGGGGCGTGGCCGCAATGCCGCCGCCCCAGGCTGGCGCGGGACACACCCGCCCCGGAACCGCGCGGCCGTACACGCGTGAGCGTGACTCCCGCACCGGCTCTGGGGCAGAAAACCTGGCAGGCCCGTGACCCGGGCCGCCCCAAGAAGAGGAACGCATCATGGCCTCCGACCTGCCCGACCAACTCCGCCACGCGGTGCCCGATATTGTCCTGCGCGGCGCCCGCTCGGCGACGCTCGGCCTGCTCCTCTGCGCGGTCGCCTTCCTGG
>DATJWY010000129.1:0-9057 GCA_035500775.1 Acetobacteraceae bacterium | reverse complement strand
ACCAAAGGCGTAGCCTTTGGAATCCATTACTTAAAGCGATCGGGGGTCTGGGGCCTCAAGGCCCCAGCAGGGTCCAGGGGCGGAGCCCCTGGCCTTCAGCCGCCCCCCGAACTCGAAGCCGGAAACCGCCTTCCCGGCGATGCGGTCGGCATAGGCGTGCCGGCCCAGATCAACTCCCGCCGCACCGGCCGCGACCATCAGCGGAATGAGATGATCCTCCCGCGGGTGGCAGAGCCGCGCCGCCGGCGCCTCCTGCCAGCGGATCAACTTGCGGGCACGCGCCTCCGGGTCGCTGTCGGTGACGGCATCGACAAGCCAGGCATCGAACGCCTCGGAAGCGCGATCATCAGCGCCGCCGAACAGCGCGCGCAGGTTGTGATAGCTGAAGCCGCTGCCGACGATCAGGACGCCTTCCTCGCGCAACGGCTCCAGCGCCCGGCCGATGGCGATATGCGCCGCCGGGTCGAGATCGTGCCGGATCGACATCTCCACGATCGGCACGTCCGCCTCCGGGTAGATCAGCTTGAACGGCACGAACACACCGTGATCGAGGCCACGCTCGGCCTCCGCGTCCGAGGCGATCCCCGCGGCGGCGAGCACCGCGCGCACTCGCGCGGCCACCTCCGGCGAGCCCGGCGCGGGATAGGTCAGACGGTAGGTATGCTCCGGGAAGCCGAAATAATCGAAGAGCAGGGGCGGATGCGCGGCGACGTTGACCGTCGGGCGTTCCGTCTCCCAATGCCCCGAAACCACCAGCACGGCACGCGGCCGCACACCGATCCGGGCATCGAGGCCGCGCAGATAGGCAGCGAGGCCATCGAAGCTGGTAGGGGTGAAGGGCGGCGGCAACTGCGTCCAGAAGCAGGGGCCGCCGCCATGCGAGATGAAGATGACGGGCAGGCGCGTGCGTGCTTCGCCCATGATCCATGCCTCCCAAGCGATGTCCCGCCTTGGAATGCACCCCTCTGCCTTCAAGAGAAACTGGGTAAGTTTCGTCCGTCTCCATCAATCAGGCTGATGGAGATGACAGCGCCGGGCGCCCCTGCCCCTCAGCAAAGGCAAAGCCCATGCAATCCAATACCTTAATACCAACTGCCTTATTGATCGACCCATCTGAAAGGCCAGGGGCTTTGCCCCTGGACCCCACTGGGGCCGTCGGCCCCAGACCCCATTCCAATTTGTGCGGGTCTGGGGGCGCTGCCCCCGTCGTGCGAAGGCACGCCTGCGCGTGACGGGTCCAGGGTAGAGCCCTGGCCTTCCACTCTTCAACCGCCGGCTAACGGCTGGAAGCTTCCGCCCGCAATTCGCGCGCGCGCATCAGGATCTTGTCCTCGATCTCCCCGCTCGTCGTCGGGTTCACCGGCGCGTCCACCCAGTTGCCACCCTCCTGCACCTGACGGAACAGGGAGACGCGGATGCCGTCGGCGCGGAGTTGCTGCCCGAGAATATAGGCGGTCGCCTTGAAGCGCTCCCCGCTGGTGGTCGGCGGCGAATACCAGTCGGTGATGATCACTCCGCCGAACGGATCGGCGGAAGCGAAGGGCATGAAGCCGAGCGTGTCGAGCGCGGCACGCCAGAGATAGGCGTTGACGCCGAGCGCCGCGCCCTTCTCCGGGCTGCTGCTGGCCGCATCCTTGCCGAGACCGAGCACGAGACCCTGGCTGCCGAGCTGCTTGCCCTGGGTCTGGTCATTGGATTCGGAATTCGCCGCCGGGTGGACCGCCGGTTCGTCGCTGCCGGAAGAGCAGGCATTCAGGGCGAGCAAGCAGAGCAGGGCAACGGCATGGAACGGGCGAACGGACATGTCTGGCCTGTACGGACAATACCGGGCGCCAACCGCCGCGGGATGCATGTCTCTAACCCGCTCCCGCGAGCCCCTCAAGGGCGGGGGCGGCGCGGCACGCGGCACAGACCGGGCCGGGCGCGGCCTTGCAGGTGCCGCCCGCCCTGGCCGGCAGGTTGAAAACGATGGACTCGCCCCCGAAAAAAATCAGCCAGACCCGGCCCGATCGCGGGCTTGGTCTGGCTGATATCCGGTCAGGCTGACAAGAAAAGCGCGGGCCCGGCGGGGCTGTTCCCGCCGCGCCCGCGTTCCGATCAGAACGCCGCCTGGAGGCGCACAGCCACCGCCTGGGCGTTCTCGCCGATCTGCGTCTTGCCGGTCGAATCGATCTTGTCGATACCGAGGATCTCGTAGTCAAGGATCGCGCGCAGATTGTTGGTCGGGTACCAGCTCAGGGAGAAGGACTCGACCTGCTGCCGGCCGCCGCGGGCACCGCCGGTCTTTGCCGTCGACACGTTCGGGGTCACGTCGTCGTTCAGGTCAGCGACGCTGTAGCGCGCGGCGAGTTCGAACGCGCCCCACCCGCCATCCAAAACGGAATGCGCCGGGTTCGGCCGCGTAAAGGCGGCTGCAGCCGGGTTGTATTTACGCGTCTCGCCGGTGAGCACCCAACTCGCCTCGACATAGCCGCCGTCGAAGGTGAGGTCCGGCAGCGGCGTGGACGACTGAATATCGCTGCGATTGACGCCGATCTGCACCCACTCGCCTTCGAGCAGGAAGTTCCGGTAGCGGAGGCCAAATTCCGGCCCGAATTCGTACACGTCCGACGCCGGGAGCGCGCCGGTATCGAGGATGCGGTTGTTGTCGAGGCGGAGTTCCGGCCAGTCACGCAACTGGAAGGTCGGGGACGCGGTCCCATAACCCCGGTTGAGCTGCCAGACATCCGAGCCGGAGAAGCCGAGATGCAGGTCGACATTCTTGGTCGCCACTGGCCGCCCGGCGATGCGGAACGTGCCGCCCATCTGCTCTGAGTTGTAGTAGACGGCGGTGCCGTAATTGTTCTGGTTGCCCCATGAGGAGGTGGTGAGGTAGCTCGCCACGAACCAACGATTGCCGTTGGCGCTCGCGCCGAACGAGCCGCGGGCGTCGCCGCCGGCGATGTTGCGCGCGATCTCCATGATGGAGGGCCGCTCCAGGAAGAGGAAGTCATTGGAGCTCGCCGCGTCGGCCAGGGTGAGCCAGGGCTTGAAGTAGCCGGCCGTGAAGGTGAAGGGCTTCAGCCCGACATAGTTGAAGTTGGCCTCATAGAGCCGGGTCGCGCCATCCAGCGAGTTGCCGAAATCCGGCGTCACGTTGATGACGAAATCGCCGGCCTTGAACGTCAACGGAATGCGCATGCGACGCAGGTTCTGGCTGAACGGCGTCAGGCGGGTATTCTGCGTTGGCGTGCCAGAACTGTTCAGAATGGTGGGAACGCCGTGGTTTGTGGAGGCGAAACCACCGAAATCATACTGGAACTGCAGGCCAATGGAGAACGAATACTTGCCATCAGCCGAGGTCAGGGTCGGGCGGCCTTTCGGGAAGGTCACATACCCCATGGAAGCCGGCGGTGCGCCCGCGGGCGCCCCCGGAGCGGGCAGGAGCGGATTAGCCGTCGTCTGCGGGTACAGGGACCGGGCCTGAGCCTGCAGCGCGACAGCGCGGGCGTTCTCGGACTCCTGCTTGGCGCGCGCGGCCTGCGCCTGCGCATCCCTCACCTGCGCATCCCGCGCACTGAGATCGTGCCGCACACGGTGCAGTTCGTTCTGCAGCGCCTGGATCTGTTGCTCGATCGACTTGATCCGCTGGTCAGCATCATCCGCCCGGGCGGGCACACTGGACACAACAAGCCCCGATGCCGCAGTCGCCGCGAGCAAGGCCAGTTTCATATGGGTGTAGGAATTCATATCGACTCCGGTCTTCGTTCGCGCTGCGTTTAACCCAGGCTTTTTGAAGCAAAACGTGACAGAACCATTATAATTCTTTACCGAAACGATAAACCATGAGGAATTTCAGCAGCTTACACTTCAAAATAACTTACATTCCGAGATGAAAATTTTCTTTAAGCGTTGCCTGAGCCGCGTATATGCGAGAATCGACAGGCGGTCATCATTACATGCCGTTACCACCGCCAAAGCGCGGGCGATCGTGACCAGAATGCAACAGCCCACGTTGCCGCTCCGCCCATAACGTCACGACGCGTCCCGTTTCTCGCAGGACAGCCAAACAGCAGTGGAAAGTCGGACGGCTCCCGGATCAATCCGCTAAAGCAGAGATCGCGCCCACGCCGGCGCAGCCGCGGCGCGGCAGCAACGCCGCCCGCCGCCCATCCACCCCGCCCAGGGCCAGCACCGGAACGGGCGCGCACCGAGCCAGGATTCGCCAGCGCAACGGCCCGAGCGCCGACGCCCCCGGATGACTCGCCGTGGTGAAGGCCGGCGAGAGGAACACCAGATCGGCCCCTGCCCGCGCCGCCCGTAGCAACTCGGCGCGGCCATGTGCCGAGGCCGTCACGAGCCGGCGGCGCAACGTGCGAACAGGCGGACGCCGGCCGCGTCGCAGATGCACCCCCGCCCGCGCCGCCGCCGCGAGTCGCGCGTCGCCCGCCACGACCAGCGCCAGGCCCCGCGCCCGGCACAGGGCGGCGACCGCGCCGAGCAGCGCCGCCCGCCCCGGCACGCCGTCATGCCGGAACACCACGCCGGAGAGGCCGCGCGGCAACCGGCGGATCGCCGGGCACGGGTCCGGCATCCGCGCCGCGTCGGTGAACAGCCAGAGCACCGGCGCCGCCTTTCGCCCGGAGGCACGCTGTGCCGCCTTGACCGTCCGCGCCCAGGCGACAAGCCTGTGGTCCATGCCGAATACCCTTCCAGACCCCACCGCCAGCATCGCCGACGCCCTCACCCGCGTGCGCGCGCGCATCGCCGAAGCCGCACTTCGCGCCGGACGGCGACCGGAGGATGTCACCCTCGTCGCCGTCTCCAAGACCCATCCGGCTGAGAGCATCGCTGCGGCGCTCGCCGCCGGCCAGATGGTCTTCGGCGAGAACCGCGTCCAGGAAGCCGCCGCCAAGTTCCCGCCTTTGCGCGCGGCCCATCCCGGCCTCCGCCTGCACCTGATCGGCGGGCTGCAGACCAACAAGGCGCGCGACGCCGTCCGCCTCGCCGACGCGATCGAGACGCTGGACCGCCCCCGGCTCGCCGAGGCGCTCGCCCAGGCCATGGAAAAGGAAGGGCGGACACCGGATCTGTTCGTGCAGGTCAATGTCGGCGACGAGGCGCAGAAATCCGGCATCCCCCGCGCGGAGGCGGACGGCTTCATCGACGAATGCAAGGGGCGCTTCGGCCGTGCGCTGGTCGGGCTGATGTGCGTGCCGCCGGCTTCGGGCGACCCGACGCCGCATTTCGCCTGGCTCGCCGACCGCGCGGCGCGGCACGGCCTGCCCCTGCTCTCCATGGGCATGTCGGCCGATTTCGAGGCCGCGATCTCGTGCGGCGCCACGCATGTGCGTGTGGGCAGCGCCATCTTCGGAACAAGACCCGCCCCCGTCCCGGCCGGCCATCAAGACGGCGCCGGGCCCTGACGCAATTTCTCCGCGCCAGGAGGCCGTTCTTGCACTTCCTCCGACATCCGGCGTATGGCGAGCGGCCATGACGGCGCGCGGGCAGGAACCGGAGTGTGCTCCGTCAGCCTCGCAACCGGACATCGCGAGGCCGAAGCGGAGCAACGTATGAGCAGTATCACACAGCCCATGCCGGCCCAGCGGGCCGGGCTAAGGATGGGTGTACTTCTGGCGGTGCTTGGAGTCGTCTACGGCGATATCGGCACCAGCCCGCTTTATGCCTTCAAGAGTGTACTGGTACTGTTCGGAGACCGCACCATCGCGCCCTGGGAGGTGCTCGGCTGCCTCTCCCTCATCTTCTGGTCGCTGGTTCTGATCGTCACGGTCAAATACGTTATCCTGGTGATGCGGGCGGACAACCGGGGTGAAGGCGGCATCCTGGCGCTGATGGCCCTGGCTCAGCGCGTCTCGGCCGGCGACAAGATCAAGGCGGCGCTGGCGCTGATCGGCGTCACCGGCGCCTGCCTGTTCTTCGGCGACGGGGTGATCACCCCGGCGATCTCCGTGCTCTCGGCCGTCGAGGGTCTGGAAGTGTCGCTGCCCGAGGCCAAGGCCGTGGTGCTGCCGATCTCGGTGGTGGTGATCGTCGCCCTGTTCGCGGTGCAGTCGCGCGGCACCGGCAGCGTCGGGCGGATCTTCGGGCCGGTCATGGCCGTCTGGTTCGCAGCCATCGGCGTGCTCGGCGCGATCGCGATCATGCGGAACCCCTACGTCCTCCTGGCGGTCGCGCCGCATTACGCGGTGCTGTTTTGCCTGGCGCATGGCTGGCTCGCCTTCGTGGCGCTCGGTGCCGTCGTCCTCTCCGTCACCGGGGCGGAGGCGCTCTACGCCGATATGGGCCATTTCGGCCGGCAGCCGATCCGGCTCGCCTGGACGTTCTTCGTCCTGCCCTGCCTCGTGCTCAATTATTTCGGCCAGGGCGCGCTGGTCATCGCCCACCCAGAGGCGCTGGCCAACCCGTTCTTCCTGCTCGGACCGTCCTGGCTGCGCCTGCCGCTCGTGGTGCTCGCCACCTTCGCCACCGTGATCGCGAGCCAGGCGCTGATCTCCGGCGCCTATTCGATGGCCCGCCAGTGCATGCAGCTCGGCTTCCTGCCGCGCATGACGGTGCTGCATACGAGTCAGATGGAGGAAGGCCAGATCTACGTGCCGCAGGTGAACACCGCCCTGCTGTTCGGCGTGCTCCTCCTGGTGCTGGCCTTCAAGAGCAGCGACGCGCTCGCCTCCGCCTACGGCATCGCCGTCACCGGCACCTTCCTCTGCACCTGCGTGCTGGCGCTGGTGGTGTTCCACCGCCAGTTCCAGTGGCCGCGCGCGGCGGCGATCGCCGTGTTCGGCGGCTTCTTCGCCATCGACGGCGTGTTCTTCGGCGCCAACACGCTGAAGGTGGTGGAAGGTGGTTGGGTGCCGTTGGCGCTCGGCATCGCGCTGATGGGGATGATGACGACCTGGAAACAGGGGCGCGACCTGATGATGGCGCGCTGGAAGCAGGACAGCCTGCCGCTGGCCTCCTTCCTCACCCGCCTGCCGCAGTCACGCACCCTGCGCGTACCGGGCATGGCCGTGTTCCTCACCGGCAACCCCGATTACGTGCCCAACGCGCTGCTGCATAATCTCAAGCACAACAAGGTGCTGCACGAGAAGGTGCTGTTCGTGACCGTCTCGACCCTGGACGAACCGGAAGCCGGACCGGAACGCCGCACCGAGGTGCAGGAACTCGCGCCCAACATCCACCGCGTGCTGCTCCGCTACGGCTTCATGGAAAGCCCGAACATCCCCCGCGCGCTGGAGGATCTGAAGTCGCGGGGGGTCGATTACGACCCGATGCAGGTGAGCTACTTCCTCGGCCGCGAAGTGCTGGTGCGGGCGATGGTGCCCAAGCTGCCGCTGTGGCGGCTCTATCTGTTCCTCATCATGGCGCGCAACGCGGTGCCCGCGACCGAGTTCTTCCGCATTCCGAGCGACCGGGTGGTGGAACTCGGGGTGCGGGTCGCGATCTGACATTAAAGGCCAGGGGCTCCGCCCCTGGACCCGGCTGGGGCCTTGAGGCCCCAGACCCCCAATCCCTTTAAGTAAAGGATTCCAAAGGCTTGCCTTTGGCGGGGCCGAGGGGCGGAGCCCCTCGCCTTCCCCTACCGCCTCTCATCCCGGATCAGCCCGCGCTCCAACCCCCGGAACCCACGCGCGATCCCCCAGGTCAGCACCACATAGATCCCCCCCGCGACCAGCAGCGGGTCGGTGGTATAGCTCGCCGCCGCCAGCCGCCGGGCCGCGCCGGTCACGTCCAGCAGCGTGACGGTGCTGGCGAGCGAGGTGGATTTGAGCTGGATCACCAGCTCATTGCTCAGCGCCGGCAGCACGAGACGCACCGCGCGCGGCAGGATGATGCGGCGATAGCGCAGCACCGGCCCCATGCCGAGCGCCAGCGCCGCCTCCCGCTCGCCTTGCGGCACGGCGAGGATGCCCGCGCGCAGCACCTCCGCCACATAGGCGGCCATGTTGAGCGAGAGGGCGATCAGCGCGCAGGGAAACGCGTCGCGCAGCACCACCCAGGCGGCGGAATGGCGGATGAAGGAGAACTGGGCCGCGCCGTAATAGATCAGGAAAATCTGCACCAGCAGCGGCGTACCGCGGAAGAACACCGAGTAGGCGAGCGCGCCCCCCGGCAGCAGCCGCCCCGGCGCCAGCCGCGCCAGCGCGAGCGGCACGGCGAGAATGATGCCGGCGATCGAGGACAGCACCAGCAATTCCAGCGTCATCCACAGGCCCGAGGCGAGCATCGGCACGTCCTCGGCCCAGAAGCCGGCGAGCCAGTCCGTCACGGCCGCGCCATGCCCCGCCGCGCCCGGCGCTCCAGCAGCGCGAAGACCGGGTTGGAGACGCCGAGGAACACGAGATAGATCAGCGCCGCCGCCAGGAAGAAGGTGAAGGGCTGCCGCGTTACCTGCGCGCCGATCGACGCCTTGCGCATCAGCTCCTCAAGCCCGAGCACCGAGACGAGCGACGTATCCTTGAGCAGGTTCTGCCACTGATTGTTGAGGCTCGGCAGCGCGAGCCGCCAGGCCTGCGGCAGATGCACGCGGAAGAAGGCGAGGCGCGGCGACATGCCAAAGGCCCGCGCCGCCTCCAGCTGCCCGCGCGGCACGGCGAGGAAGGCGCCGCGCAGCATCTCCGACGAATAGGCCGCGAACACCACGCCGAGAGCGAACACCGCCCCGGCGAACGGGCTGATCTGCACCACCCCGCCGGTCAGCGACCAGAGCAGCCGGGTGACGCCGAAATAGCAGATCAGCAGGATCACGAATTCAGGGATGCCGCGCAGCAGGTTGGTGATGATCGTCACCGGCACGCTGAGCCAGGGCAGCGGCGAGAGCTTCGCCGCCGCCGCGAGCAAGCCGAAGCTGAGCCCGACCGCGAGCGAGGTGAAGGCCAACTCCAGCGTCAGCGCCGCGCCTTGCAGCAATTGCGGGCCGTAGCCCGCCAGATCCATCATCCGGTCGGACTCCCCGCTTCCAAGGCGGGACGGGAAGGCCAGGGGCGCCGCCCCTGGACCCCGCCAAAGGCAAGCCTTTGGAATCCTTTACTTAAATGATCGGTGGTCTGGGGCCTCAAG
>DATJWY010000128.1:0-9376 GCA_035500775.1 Acetobacteraceae bacterium | reverse complement strand
CTCGGCCTGCGGACCGCACCGCTGGGGTGGGGCATGCCCCACCCCAGCGGCGCTATCACTCTGACATACTCTGCAGACACAAGGGGCTGCGCCCCTGGCCTTCCTATAGATCAACCTAAAACTATCATGGTCTAACGGAACGGAAGCCAGGGGCTCGCATGCCGCCAAGAGTGAGGGACTTTTTCAAACAGATGATTTAATGTCTGTGGGGAACCAGGTCCGGGAGGCAACCCGGCCTAGCCTGCCAACGCCGCGGCGCCAACGGGGAGGAAAAAACCAATGGATCTCACGACGAGACCGCCAGCAACCGACATCATCGATCAGCCGGGCAGCGTACGTCAGGGCGAGGAACTCGACGTCGCCCGCGTCGATGCCTATCTCAAGGGGATTGAACCTGGCCTGACCGGCACGCCGGAGCTGCACCAATATCCGGGCGGCGCCTCCAACCTGACCTATCTGCTGCGCTACCCCGGTCAGGACCTGATCCTGCGGCGGCCGCCCTTCGGCCATAAGGCGAAGAGCGCGCACGACATGGTGCGGGAAGCGCGCATCATGCACGGTCTCCGGCCCGCCTATCCCTACATCCCGCGCATCGTCGCCATCTGCGAGGACGAGGCGGTGCTCGGCGCGCAATTCTATGTCATGGAGCGGCTGCACGGGATCATCCCGCGCCAGGATTTCCCGCCGTCGCTCGCACTCGACCCGGAGCGCACAAGCCGCCTCTGCCGCAATTTCTTCGACAAGCTGATCGAACTGCATCAGGTCGATTACCAAGCGGCCGGCCTTGGCTGGATCGGCAAGGGCGAGGGCTACGTGCAGCGGCAGATCACCGGCTGGAACGACCGCTACCGCAAGGCCCGCACCCCGGACCAGCCGGATTGCGAGGCGATCATGGCCTGGCTCGCCGCGAAGATGCCGGCGCGCGACACCGCCATTTGCGTCATCCACAACGATTATCGCCTCGACAACGTGGTGCTCGATTCCGCCGACCCGCTGCGGATCATCGGTGTGCTCGACTGGGAGATGGCGACGCTCGGCGATCCGCTGATGGATCTGGGCAGCACGCTCGCCTACTGGATTCAGGCGGATGATGAGCCGCTCTATCAGGACATGCGCCGCCAGCCCTCGAACGCGCCGGGGATGCTCACGCGGCAGGAAGTCCTGGAGTACTACAGCGCGAAGACCGGCTGGTCCGTCGCCAGTTTCGATTTCTACCTGATCTACGGCCTGTTCCGCCTCGCGGCGATCGGGCAGCAGATTTATTACCGCTATTATCACGGCCAGACGAAGGTGGCGCAGTACGCCGCCTTCAAGGAGACGGTTCCGTATCTCGCCGCGCGGTGTGAACGGCTGATCGCCGAATCGAGGCTCTGAGATGTCGGCGCTCTATCTGGTCCGGCACGGACAGGCGAGTTTCGGCGCCGAGGATTACGACAACCTTTCCGCACGCGGCGTGGAGCAGTCGCGCCTGCTCGGGCGCTGGCTCGCGGCGAGCCAACTCGGCATGGATCTCGTCGCCATGGGGGCGCAGCGCCGCCATCGCCAGACGGCGGAGGCGGCGGCCGAGGCCGGCGCGCTGAACGGGGACGCGGTGCTGCCGCCCGACCCGGCCTTCAACGAGTTCGACCACCACGAGGTGCTGATCCGCGCCCGCCCGGATCTACAGAGCCCGGCCAATCTCGCCGCCGTCGTCGAGAACGCCGAGAGTCCCCGCCGGGCCTATCAGGAGATCCTGGCCGCCGCGGTGGAGCGTTGGGCGTCCGGTCAGCACGACGACGAGTACACGGAGTCCTGGAACCACTTCCAGGCGCGTTGCCTCGCGGGCATCGAGCAGGTGGTGCGGCGCACCGGCGCGTCCCGCAACGTCATCCTGTTCACCTCCGGCGGCGTGATCGCGGCGGTGACGCGGCACGTGCTCGGCCTCGACGATGCCGCCGCGCTGCGGGTGATCTGGAGCCTGGTCAATACCGGCGTGACCCGGCTCCTGTTCCGGCCCGGTGAGATCAGCGTGAGCTATCTCAACGCCTTCCCGCATCTGGAGCAGACGGGGCAGCGGGGGATGGTGACTTATCGTTAAGGCTTGATAGTTTTAGGTTGATCCGCTGGAAGGCCAGGGGCTCCGCCCCTGGACCCCGCTGGGGACTTGTCCCCAGACCCCATGACTTGAACTGATGGGGGTCTGGGGCCTCAAGGCCCCAGTGGGGTTTGGGGCGGAGCCCCAAGTCCAAGCCAGGCCGCCATGCCGCGCGCCGCGTGCACGCCGGTGCTGAAACAGGCCTGCAGCAGATAGCCGCCGGTTGGCGCATCCCAATCCAGCATCTCGCCGGCGGCGAAGATGCCGGGCAGCCGCCTCAGCATCAGATGCGCATCGATCTCCTGCCGCATGATGCCGCCGGCGGAGGAAATGGCGCGCTCCAGGGGCTGCATTCCGTCCACGGTGAGCGGCACGGCCTTGATCAGACGGCTCAGCGTGCCGGGCTCAGCCCCCGCATGCAGCGCTTCCTGCACCAGCCCGATGGCCACCGGCGACAGGCCCGCCTGCTGCCGCAAAAAATTCGGCAGCGAGCGCCCCCGCCGCGGGCCATCCACCCGCGTGGCCAGCGTGGTCAGATCGATGTCCGGCCGCAGATCCACCGAGAGGGTGGCGCGCCCTTCCGCCGCCAGCGCCGCGCGCAAAGGGGCGGAGAGCGCATACACGGCGCCGCCTTCCAGCCCCGTCCGGGTGATCACCGCCTCGCCGCGCACCGTGGTGCCGCCCACCGACAGCGCGATGCGCTTCAACGGTACGCCCTCGAACCGCCCAAGGAAAACCGGCGACCATGCAATGCGCACGCCGCAATTGCTGGGCAGCAGATCGGCCACCTGCACGCCCCGCGCGCGCAACAGGCTCACCCACGCGCTATCCGACCCCATGCGCGGCCAGGAGGCACCGCCCAGCGCCAGCAAGGTGGCGCCGGCCTCGGCCGTCACCTCACCGCCGGGCGTCGCGAAGCGCAGCGCGCCCGCGTCCGTCCAGCCGAGCCAGCGATGGCGCGGGGCGAACACCACGCCCAGGGCTTCCAGCCGCCGCAGCCAGGCGCGCAGCAGCGGCGCGGCTTTGAAGGCGGTGGGGAAGACCCGGCCGGAACTGCCCACGAAGGTGGGTTGGCCCAGCCCCTCGCACCACGCCCGCAGCGCCTCCGGCGGAAACGCCTGCAGCGCCGGGGCAAGCCAATCGGCTGCCGCGCCGTAGCGGGCGAGGAATTTTTCGTGCGGCTCGGAGTGGGTCAGGTTCAGCCCGCTGCGCCCCGCGAGCAGGAATTTGCGGCCCGGCGACGGCATCTGGTCGAACAGCGTCACGGCATGGCCCAGGCCCGCCAGATGCTCTGCCGCGATCAGGCCCGCCGGCCCCGCGCCAATAATGGCCACGTGTGTCATCGATGCGAGGCTATACCATGGGACAGAGACCTGGGGCTTCGCCCCAAACCCCGTCACGCGAAGGCGTGCATTCTCGCACGACGGGGCCTTGAGGCCCCAGACCCTCGATCACTTAAGTAAAGAATTCCAAAGGCTTGGCCTTTGGCGGGGTCCAGGGGCGGAGCCCCTGGCCTTCGGCTGGTTTTCTATTCCAGGTGCAGCACCGCGCCGACCGTCTTCGTCAGGCGTCCCATCATGCTCGGCTTGGGCGGCGGCGGGGGCGGCGGCGGGTCCTCCTCGGGCAGGATGTCCTGCCAGCCACCCCCCAGCGCCTTAAACAAGGCGACGCTTTGTTGAGCCGTGGACAGCTCGCTGAGGGCGAGCTGCTCCTCCGCCGCGAAGACCGCGCGCTCGCTATCCAGCACATGCAGGAAGTCGGTCAGACCAGCGGCATAGAGCCGGCGCGCCCGGTCCAGCGCGATACGGTCGTCATTCGCCGAGGCGGCGAGGCGTTCATGCCGCTTGATCTCGGTGTTGTAGCTGACCAGCGCGTCCTCGACGTCGCGGAAGGCGCTGATAACGGTTTGCTCGTAATTCAGCCGGTCGCCCTCGGCGATTGCCTGGGCGGCGCGGACGCGCAGATGGGTGCGGCCGAAATCGAAGGCCGTCTGCGAGGCGGAGAGCCCGAACGTCCACACCAGGCTGTTCACCGTCAGCAACTGATGGAAGGTCGAGGTCGTGAAATCGAAATCCGTGGGCACCTGGAAGCGCGGGAACAGCTGGGCGACGGCTACGCCGACGCGCGCCGTGTCGCCGGCGATCTGCCGTTCGGCGCGTCGGATATCCGGCCGGTTGCGCACCACCTCCGAGGGCAGCGACACCGGAAGCGTCGGCGGGGCCGGAATCACCGGCTGAGCCAGCGGCGTGAAATCCGCTTTCAGGGTCTCGGGATACTGGCCGAGCAGCACGGCGATGGCGTCGGTCATGCGCACCACCTCCGCCTGCAGCGGCGGCAGGGTCGCCTGCGTCGCCTCCACCAGGGCCCGTGCCTGCGCCACGGCGAGATCGTTGCCGAGGCCGCTCGCGAAGGCGCGCTCGGTCAGCTGCAGCGATTGCTGCTGCGAGTCGATGTTGCGTTCGGCGATGACGGTGCGGAGCTGTGCCGCCCGCAGGTTCAGGTAGTCGGAAACCAGTTCGGCGATCAGGCTGACCAGGAGGGAACGCCGCTCCTCGTCGGCGGCGCCGACATCCGCGATCGCCGCCTCCAGCGCGCGGCGATTGCCGCCGAAGATGTCGATTTCCCAGGAGGCGTCGAAGCCGGTCTGCCAGGTACGGTAGTCGCCAATGCCGGGCGGCCACTGCACCGTGGTGCTGGAGCGCTGGTTGGCCGCCAGCGCGGAGGCGGTGATGGTGGGCAGATCGGCGATCGACGCAAGCTCGCGGGCGACGCGCGCCTCGATCAGGTGTTGCGCGGCGATGCGCAGGTCATAGTTGCCGGCCACCGCCCGCGACACCAGGCGGTCCAGCACCGGGTCGTTGAATTCTCCCCACCAGCGGCGCAGCCGGCGCGCGGTCTCTTCCGCCTGCGCGGCATCGGGCCGCGCGCCGTTCCAGGCCTGCGGCACGGTCGGGGTCGGGGCGTGGTAGTCCGGCCCCACCGTGCAGCCGGAGACGAGGAACGCGACGAGGATGCGCATGCCACGGATGGTGCCGCGCTTGGCGGCCTGGAGGCGCGACCGTCTGCTCGCCCGGGACGGCGTTGCCACCATGATCGGAAATACCCTGAAGGCCATGATTCGGTCGTTCGCCTCAGAGCATGTCGTCGAGCCAGTGGATCAGCCAGCCGCGCGGTCCGTTGGGCGGCTCCGTCTCGCGGCCGATCGCGACCGAGCAGGTTTCGCCGGCGGCGAGCAGCACGCCCTCGGGCACGGTGTCGATGTGGATGCGCACCGGAATGCGCTGGGCGAGACGTACCCAGGTGAAGATCGGGTTCACCGATGGCAGGCCGTAGCGGTCCGGCGCGCCGTTGGGGTCGGTGATGCCGCGATAGATGGTCTCCACATGACCGGTCAGCTTCGGCGTGAAGCCCATCAGCTTGATATGGGCCTTATCGCCGACGCTGATGTGCGACAGCTTGGTTTCCTCGAAATAGCCGGCGATCCAGAAGGAATCGGCGTCGACCACGGCGACGCGGGGGGCGCCGGCGGTGACGTAGTCGCCGACCCGCAGACGCATATTGGTCACCCAGCCATTGGCCGGCGCGTAAAGCGTGGAGCGGTGCAGGTTCAGCTTGGCGACGTCCAGCTCCGCGCGGGCCTGGTCGCGCGCGGCGATCGCGACATCGACGGCGTTCTGGTAGCGCTCCTGCTCCTCGGCCGAGACCACGCCGGCGAGACCGATGCGGCGCTTGGCGTCGGATTTCTTCAGCTCCAGCTCCGCCTCCCGGGCTTCCAGCGATGCCTTGGCCTGGGCGATCGCGAGCTGGAAGCGGATCGGGTCGATCTGGAACAACGGATCGCCCTTATGGACAAACTGGTTGTCCACGACGTTGACCGCGACCACCGTGCCCGCGACTTCGGGCGCGACATCGACGACCTCGACCCGCACCTTCGCGTCACGGGTCCAGGGGGCGATCATGTATTCGCGCCAGAGCGTCACCGACAGCACGAGCGCGATTCCGACGATCAGGGCCGTGAAAAGGAAGCGGAACAGCGTCCTCATGAGGCGCATGGGGCAACGTCTTTCCAGTTGGCTTTCAGAGGTAGAGGACGAAGAGGGACAGGATGATGATCCAGAGCGCAAACTCGACCAGCGCGGAGTGCCACACCAACTGGAGGATGCCCGTCCGGTTGAGGATCCAGCGGCACAGGAAGAATACCGGAATACTCACGATCCAGTAGAGAACGATCGGCGCCACAAAGACGCCGGCGAAAGCGACTTCCGTCAGCATCAGTCCAGCTTTCCGGCAAGGAACGGGGCGTGGGCGTGAATGAGTTCGCCGATCTCGCGCAGCAGCGCGGCGGCGTCGAGCAGGGCGGTCGCGTTCTCGCCATCGGCCCAGCGGATGCCGGCGAGGGTGCTCCCGGCCTCGATCGCGGCGTTGCCGGCCTGCTCGGGGGCATCGCGGAAAGAGCCGAGCGCGTGCAGTGCCGTTGCCACGACCGGTCTGGCGGCTTCCGGCAGACGCGGCGCCTGGAGCCCCAGGCGGAGACGGATGAGCAGCCGCCCGAGGATCAGCGTCTCAACGGAGCCGGCCAGAATCTCCGCCCGGTTCGGCTCGTCCGGAGAGATGCGCGCGGCGATCCGCACCAGTTTCTGCTGTTGCAGATTTTCCCAGACCAGCAGGTTTGGCACCTGTTTCAGCCGGGGCAGGCGCGCCACGTCCCGCCGCAGCGCGCCCGCGACGCGGGCGACGTCGGTGCGTGCGCTCGGCGGGAACAGCACACGATAGGAGAGCAACGCGAAGCAGGCGGCCAGGATGAAGGCGAGCGCGGAGTTCAGATAGGTGGCGAGATCGTATTTGATCGGGTTGGTTATGCCGATTGCCGCCGAAAACCAGATCATATAGGCGGTCGCGACTCCGGCGTAGCGGGGGTCCTGGGTCTTCATCACCCCGGCAACGATGAAGGGGGCGATGGCGAGCATCAGCAACGGGAAGCTGTTGGTCTGCGGTAGCAGGCAGAATTCCACGATGAAGCCGGCGACCATGGCGATCACGGTGCCGATGAGGAAATCGACACTCATGCGGGCGGGGCTCGGCGAGATGGCGACCAGGCCGCAGAGCTGACCCAGGATGCTCAGCATCTGCGTTCCGCTCGACCAGTAGGTCTCGATCCAGAATGTGCCGCCGAAGATGATGGCGAAGAAGGCGCGCGCGCCGTTGCGCAGGGGTGGAATCGGGTCCTGGTAGTAGCGGAACCGGGGCGGCAACTGCGAGACGGGGCCTCGCCGGTTGACCAGTAATCCGTCGAGCGCATCCGCCAGGGCGCCGAGCAGCACATCCAGGCGGTTGAGCAGGATGCGGATGTGGATCGCCGTGTCGATGTCCGGGGCTGGCTCGACTTCCTGGGGCGCCAGGGCCGCCGGCGCCCGCCAGGACGGCTCGTCCTCCATGGCCAGGGGCGGCGCCAGCGCGAGGGTTGGCGCCATGACGGGCCCGGGCAGGTCGCGCGGCAGGTCGTGCAGGAGATCGCGCGCCGCCTCGATCCGGCGGCGGGCGGCGGGTTGGGTCAGCGGGGTGGGCGGCTCCGAAAGATCGGCGAACAGAGCGGCCATGGCATCGCGCGCTCTACGCAGCGACCGCGTTTCCGCCTCCGGGCGACCGGCGATCGCGTGCTGTAGCATGCCCGCGATCAGCGGGGCGGCCGAGAGGACACTCGCCAGTTTGGCCAGCGCCTCGCGGATCGCATCCTCCCGGAGCGCCACGTCGGCCGACTCGGTCGTCGTGAAGGCCACAAGGTCGTCGAGGCTGTGGATTTGGGTCAGCAGCCGGGCCTGCTCGCCGGTGGTCCAGGCTTTCGGCCGATTTTCGGCATAGATAGCGTGCAGGACATGCGCGACGGCGCCGTATAACCGGCCCATGCTGGCGGTCAGATTGCGCTGGCCGGTGCGCGGCTGCAGCAGGGCGGCGACCAGCCCGGCGCTGCACACACCGATGGAGACCACCGAGATGCGGGACATGGCGATGTCGAAGACCCGGTCCGGGTCGGAGATCGCGGGGATTGCGACGATCGCCACGGTATAGCCGGCGAGCACCATGGCGTAGGCGCGGAAGTGGCGCAGCAGGTTGGCGAGCGCCGCGCAAATGCCGATCCAGCACGCCATGCCGATCACGAACAGGTAGGGTGCCTGGGCGAACAGGGCGATCAGGGTCACTGCCGCGGTCGCGCCGGCGAGGGTGCCGACGATACGCCAGGCGCTTTTCGAGAGCAGGGCGCCCTGCATCGGGTTGGAGACGATGAGGACGGTGGTCGCGGCCGAGAACGGGTTCTCCAGCATCAGCGTGTACGACACGTACACCGCCAGCACCACGGCCAGCAGGGTGCGCAGCGCGTAGGCGAGGTTCGGCGAGATCGGGCTGCGGAGCGGTGCCGGGAACCAGGAGCGGGTGCGTACGATGCCGCGCGCCGGCCCAGCGGTGGTCGCGCTTTGGCTCATGGCAAACTCCGCCCTTGCGGGGCTTTGGCGGCAGCCGCGACCCGCTCGGCATCCGCCTCGCGCAGCGCCGTCTCGATGGCGCTGAAGACGTGGTGCATGATCGTGATTCCGTCGGGCGGAATACTCGCCAGCAGGCGCGCCTGCACGGAGGAGGCGACCTCCGCCACGCGGGCATAGAGGCGCTCGCCGGCTTCCGTCATGTGCACGAGTTTCGAACGCCGGTCGGCCGGATCGTCGGAGCGCTCGATCAGCCCCTGGCGCTCCAGGTTGTCGAGCAGCCGCACCAGGGAGGGGCCCTCGATATCCAGCGCGCGGGCGAGGTCGGTCTGCCGCAGCCCGTCGCCGAGCCGGCCGAGATAGAGCAGCGGGCGCCAGGTGGCGTCCGTCAGCTCGAACTGGCGCAGGCTCGCGTCAAGTTCGCGCCGCCAGGCCTGGGCGAGCCGGTAGAGGCGCGTGCCGAATTCGGGCGATGGCATCCTGGGAAGCTCGGGGGACATGATGACGGGGATATGGCTCTGACAAGCGGATATGGACCGGAGACGACGGTTTGTCCGCTAAAAAATAGGGGGCTATCCATTAAAGGAATGACTTGCTGACCTGCGCAAATTTCTGGTTGCCGCGGCGCAGCAATGAGGGCGAAATTCACCCAATTGGGAAGCTCGCGGCCTGAGTGCCTGAAATATAACAGTTTGATTGCCGGCCCAGGGGAGCCGCCCCCTCTAAGCAAGGCCAGGGGCTTTGCCCCTGGACCCCACTGGGGCCATTGGCCCCAGACCCCATGAACTCAAAGGAATCAAAATGGTTGGGGGTCTGGGGCCTCAAG
>DATJWY010000127.1:0-11549 GCA_035500775.1 Acetobacteraceae bacterium | reverse complement strand
AGGAGCGCCGCCCCTGGACCCCGCCCGGGGCGTGCGCCCCCGGACCCGCATAACTCATGGGGTCTGGGGCCAATGGCCCCAGTGGGGTCCAGGGGCAAAGCCCCTGGCCTTCAAACCTTCTGCGCCGCGACGCGGCTCATGAATTCCTCGGGCCGCCCCTCGGCCAGCAGCGGCGCCGCGTCCGCCACCATATCCAGGAGCGGCACCAGCCAGTCCTGGTCCGCCTTGGCGAAATCCCCGAGCACATGGCCCGTGACCCGCTCCTTGGAGCCGGGATGGCCAATGCCGAGGCGAACCCGCCAGTATTCCGGCGTCCCCAGCATGCGATCCATGCTGCGCAGGCCGTTATGCCCGGCGGCGCCGCCGCCCTTCTTCACCCGCAGCTTGCCGGGGGCGAGGTCCAGCTCGTCATGGAAGGCGGTCACATGCTCCGGCGGAATCTTGAAGAAGGCGCAGGCGGGCTGCACCGATTCGCCGGACAGATTCATGTAGGTCTGCGGCTTCAGCGCCAGAATGCGCTGGCCGCCGATGATGCCCTCGGCGGTGAGGCCCTTGAACCGCTGCCGCCACGGGGAGAACCCGTGGCGGCGCGCGATCACATCGATGGCCATGAAGCCGATATTATGCCGCTGCCGGGCCATGTTCGGCTCCGGATTGCCGAGACCGACCCAAAGCAGCATGGCCTGGCCCGCGTCGCGACGTTACTTCTTGGCAGCCGGCTTGGCGGCCGGCTTGGCCGCGGCCTTGCCCTTCGCCGGCGCGGCGGCGGCGGCCTGCTGCTCCGCCGGGGCTTCCGGCAGCTTGGCCGGCGCGGCAACCGTCGCGATGACGAAATCGCGGTCGGTGATGACCGGGCGGACGCCCTCGGCGCCCTTCAGGTCGTGCCAGCGCACGTTGTCGTTGATGTCGAGCGCGCCGAGATCGACCTCGAAATGCTCGGGCACCGTGTCCGGATCGGCGAACACCTCGACCGTGTGGCGGACGATGTTGAGCACGCCGCCGCGCTTCAGGCCGGGCGAGATCGCCTCATTGAGGAAATGCACGGTGACGGCGACGCGGATGTGCTCGCCCGGCGCCAGGCGCTGGAAGTCCACATGCTCCGGCTTGTCGGTGACCGGGTGGAACTGCACCTCGCGCATCAGGGCGCGGGAGGCGGTGCCATCGACGTTCAGCTCGTACAGGCGGGACCGCCAGCCGCCGCGATGCAGCTCGCGCATGACGAGGCGCGGATCGAGCGCGATCAGCGTCGGCTCCTGCTTCGCACCGTAGATAACAGCAGGCACCTTGCCTGCTCGCCGAGTCGCGCGCGCCGCCCCCTTACCAGCCCGCTCGCGCGCCTCGGCCTCGATCGTGACGAAATTGGCCATGGTTCGCTCCAAACAAAAAACGCGCCGGCCTCCAGGGGTGCCGAGCGCGGGGGTGGGCGTTACGCGAGGGGGGCGGGAGAGTCAAGGACGATTCGCCCCGCCGCCACGATGCCCCGTCCGGACGGCCACGCGCCGTCACCGGCCGCGCCATGGAAGGCGGCCAGGAAAGCGGCCTCGAACCCACCCTGTCCGTGGTAGGCTTGGTTCCAGAAAGCTTCGGAGGGCGGGCATGGCCTGGCTGACGGTGGCGGCACTGGTCTGGATCGGCGTGCATATCGGCATCGCGGGAAGCAGGCTGCGACGGGTGCTGGCCCGGCGCCTGGGAGAGATGGGTTTCCGCGCCGCCTTTTCCCTGCTCTCGGTCCTGGCGATCGGATTCCTGGTGAGCGCCTACAACCACGCGCCGTTCGTGTTGCTCTGGGCGGCGCCGGCATGGCTGCGCTGGGTGCTGGTGGGCATCATGCTGGCCGCCTTCCTGCTGTTCGCCGCATCGATCCTGACGCGCAACCCCACCTTGGTCGGCGAAGAGTCCGCGCTGCGCCAGACGCCGCACGGCATGCTGCGGGTGACACGGCACCCCATGCTGTGGTCCTTCGTGCTCTGGGCGGCGGTGCACGTCCTGGGCAATGGCGACACGGCGTCGCTGCTGTTCTTCGGCGCCTTCCTGGTGACCGCGCTGGCCGGGATGCCCTCGATCGACGCCAAGATGGCGGAACGCGACCCAGAGGGATGGCGCGGCTTCGCCGCTGTCACTTCCATCGTGCCCTTCGGCGCCATCGCCGGAGGGCGGACCCGGTTCGTGCCGGAGGAGATCGGCTGGTGGCCGGTGATCGTGGGCGTCGTGCTGTGGGGGCTGACGCTCTGGGCGCATCCGCGGCTCATCGGCGTCAGCGCGCTGCCGATGGGGTGAGTTCGTTGAAGACCAGGGGCTCCGCCCTGGACCCGTCATGCGCACCCGTTCACTTGACCATCTGCATGCCCGGCCGTGCTTCCGCAGCCCATCCACTGCACCCGGCAGCCGAGGTCCTTGGAGATCCGCAGGAATGCTTTAGATTGGCTCTATTTGCATTGAGTATTTCAACTTGCGTGGTCGCGGATTTCCTTCAAAAATAATTTATTGAATTCATTGGAAATTCCATTGGATCAACACCTAATGCAAATAGGGCCTCTAGATTAGAAAGGTGGAGGACTCCATGCAGAGCAGACCTATCCCCCTCACTCTACTCCCGGTTATGTTCGCTTTGACAGCGTGCCATTCGACTGGCCCAAGTCCTACGCCGCCCGATGTTTCTTGGACTGTGCACGATCAATTCACGGGTAAGAATCAAAACTTTCCTGCAAACCCAGGCACGGTCCATCTTGCGCAGATCAGAGATTCGCTGTCGCTAACGTTTAACGCCTGGTCAGGTGCCGGTCTGACCGGAATGACGGTGCATTCAAACGGGTTCGTAAACTGCGCCGCCTATGACAGCCGAAATCCACCAGCCGGTTTTAATGGCGGAAGCTCCAATTCCGCGGTTACGGCGGCGATGCCGCCTCAGAACTCACTCTTTAAGCCTGCGCAGAACTCAGTCTCCCTCTCTTACATCCCGGTCAATTTTCTCCAGATAGATTGTCGCCAAACGGCAATGACTGACACGGGACCGGCTGAAGCGTTCGCAGGCAGTGGAACGATAACACTCACGGGCGCCGCTACTGACACGAGCAACCATGTATCTACAGGACAAATGACGATCCAGGTCCCGTGATTCTGCAAGGTTGAGCCCGCCCTGCGTAGGCGTGCTTACGCACGACGGGGCCTTGAGGCCCCCGTGGGGTCCAGGGGCAAAGCCCCTGGCCTTTCAGGTGGGTCAATCAATAAGGCGGTTGGTATTACCCCAACGCCTGCAACGTCCAGGCCGCGCTTCCGGGATGGCAGAGTAGCGGCAGCGCGTTCGGGGTGCGTACGTTGGGCGGCAGGCCCATGGCGGCGCGCAGGGCGCGGAACATCGCCCCGTGCCCGATCACAAGCACCGGCGCCGGCTGGGTCAAGGCGCGGTTGAACGCCGCCACCGCCCGCGCCTTCAGGTCGGCGAAGGTCTCGCCCCCCTTCGGCGTGTAGCCGCCGGCGATCCAGTCATCGTACCAATTGCCCATCGGCTGGCCTTCCTGGTCGCCGAAGCTGACTTCCTGCAACCCCTCGTCCAGCATCACCGGCAGGCCGAGCGCCTCGCCGACGATGGAGGCCGTGTCCCGGGCGCGGATCAGCGGCGAGGAGACGATGGCGCGGATGCCGCGATGCCGGAGCGTCTTCGCCGCCCGGTTCCCCTGCTCGATGCCGTTCTGGTTCAGCGGAATATCGGTGCGACCCTGGGACCGCCCCTCGGCATTCCAGTCGGTCTCCCCGTGGCGCAGGAACCAGAAGGTCTTGTGGGTCAGGTCTTCCGTCGTCGTGATGGATTCGGACACGGATCAGGTCTCGCCGTAGGCTTGCAGGGCACGCCGCACCGCCGGGTGCGCTGTCAGGCGCTGATGATGCGCGGCGCGGTTGGAGTGAAGACTGATTTGGACTATCCGCGCCCAGCGCTCAACACAAAACAGGACTGTGCCGGCAATCGGGACACGGCCGGGCACCTGCCTGTGGCCCGGACGCACGCGGCCGTCTCCGCCGGCCGGGCCCGGCGGAGACGGAATGGCCGGCTCAGTCGAAGAGCGAGCTGACGGAGCTTTCGTCGGTGATGCGGCGGATCGCCTCGGCCAGCAGGGGGGCGATGGAGATCTGCCGGACATTGTCGGCGAGGCGCACCGCCTCCGTCGCGAGAATGCTGTCGGTGAGCGTCACCATCTCGATCGGCGAGGAGGCGATGCGCGCCACCGCGCCGCCCGAGAGCACGCCATGCGTCACGTAGACGCTGACTGACGTCGCCCCGTTCTTGATCAGCGCCGCGGCGCCGTTGCAGAGCGTGCCGCCCGAGTCGCAGATATCGTCCACCAGGATGCAGTCGCGGCCGGAGACGTCGCCGATGACGTTCATCACCTCGGAAACGCCGGCCCGCTCGCGCCGCTTGTCGATGATCGCGAGATCCCGGCCGAGGCGGCTCGCGAGCTGCCGGGCGCGCACCACGCCGCCCACGTCCGGGGAGACGATCATGATGTCGCGGTTGCTGTAACGCTCCTGGATGTCATGGACGAAGAGCGGCGCGGCGAAGAGGTTATCGACCGGGATGTCGAAGAAGCCCTGAATCTGGCCGGCATGCAGATCCATGGTCAGCACGCGGTGCGCCCCGGCCTCGGCGATGAGGTTGGCCACCAGCTTGGCGCTGATCGGCGTGCGCGGGGCGGACTTACGGTCCTGCCGGGCGTAGCCGAAATACGGGATCACCGCCGTCACCCGCCGGGCGGAGCTGCGCCGGAGCGCGTCCAGCATGATCAGCAGTTCCATCAGGTTGTCGTTCGCCGGATAGGAGGTGCTCTGGACCACGAAGACGTCCTCGCCACGGACGTTCTCATGGATCTCGACGAACACTTCCATGTCAGCGAAGCGGCGGACGGAAGCGCGGGTGAGCGGCAGATTGAGGGATGCGGCGACCGCCTCGGCAAGGGGGCGATTGCTGTTGCAGGCGACGATCTTCATGGCGGGGATCCCGGAACAGCTGCAAGTGGAGCCAAGCGGCGGCGCCTTCTAGCAATGTCGCACAGAAGTGTCACGGTCCGTCAACACAGGAGAGGCTGTGCTGGGCCGGATACGAGGGCATGCACGTAATTGTTACGGATAGAAACCATAGTAGGCGGCCATTCGGCCACAAGCCAAAGGCCAAGCCTTTGGAATCCTTTACTTACGCATTGAAGGGGGGCGGGGCCTCACGGCCCCGTCATGCGCCAGAACGCCTTCGCGTGACGGGGCCAGGGGCGGAGCCCCTGGCCTTGCCTCACGATGCGGGCGCCCACCCGCGCATCACGCCTCCGGCGCGACGCGCAGCAGGAGCTTGCCGAAATTCTCGCCCGAGAACAGCCGGAGCAGGGTTTCCGGGAAGGTTTCGAGGCCGTCCACAATGTCCTCCCGATGCTTGAGCCGCCCTTCGGCGAGCCACTGCCCCATCGCCCGCAATGCTTCCGGCGCCCGGGCCATGTAGTCGGACACGACCATCCCCTCCATGCGGGCGCGGTTGACCAGCAGCGAGAGATAATTGCTCGGCCCCTTGATCGGGCCGGTGGCGTTGTACTGGGAGATCGCGCCGCAGACCACGACCCGCGCATGCAGGGCGAGCAGGGCGAGGCAGTCATCGAGGATGTCGCCGCCGACATTGTCGAAATAGATGTTGATGCCGTCCGGGCAATGCCGCTTCAGCGCCGCGCGCACATCCTCGGCGCGGTAGTCGATGGCCGCGTCGAAGCCGAGTTCCTCGGTCAGGTAGCGGCATTTCTCCGGCCCGCCGGCGATGCCGACGGCGCGGCAACCAACGATGCGGGCAATCTGGCCCACCACCGCGCCGACCGCGCCCGAGGCGCCGGAAACCACCACCGTGTCGCCCTTGACCGGTCGGCCGACATCCATCAGGCCGAAATAGGCGGTGATACCCGGCATGCCGAGCACGCCCAGGAACACCGGCAACGGCGCGATGCCCGACGGCACGGCGTGCAGTTCCCGGGCCGGCAGCGTCGCGTAGTCCTGCACCCCGAGCGCTCCGGTGACGATGTCGCCCTCGCGGAAATCGGGGCTCTGGCTCCGCACCACCCGGCCGAGCGCGAGGGCGCGCATCACCGCGCCGAGCTGCACCGGCCGTATGTAGGACTTGCCTTCGTTCATCCAGCCGCGCATCGCCGGATCGAGCGAGATATAGAGGACACGGACCAGCACCTCCCCCTCGCCCGGCGGCTGGACCGGGGTGGTGACGAAGCTCCAGTCGGATGGTTTGGGCAGGCCCTGCGGGCGGGCGGCCAAGCGGAATTGGCGGTTTTGCGGTTCGCTCGTCGGCATTGGATGTTCCCCTCGTCACCGGCCGGGAAGGCAGCGGCTCTTCGATGGCCCTGACCTTGATGCTTCCCGGTACCGTTTGGACGCCGGAACCGTAGCAGACACCTATCGGCCGGTCAGCCCCGCCGCGCACACGGTTGCGGCCCACCTGCCTGGCCCGGTAGAGGGCGGCATCAGTCCGGCGCGACACCGCGCCCGGCGGGATGGCCCCAGGTATTGTTGACGCGTTTGAGACGCAGGGAGAGGCCATGGCCTTGCAAATGAATGGGGTCCGGAGCCGTACGGCCCCGTCATGCGCATGCATGCTTCGCATGACGGGGTGCGGGGGCGGAGTGGCCCAAGGTTCCAGCGGGCGGAACGGAAGCTGGAATGGCCACGGAGGGAGCGCCCCTGCCCTTTCCACCCCTTACGGATGGGCCACGGCGTGATGCGCCTCACTGAACTCTCCCTGATCCTGCTCCCCATCGCCCTGTTCGCGCTCTGGCGCCTCGCCGCGGCGGCCGCCTCGCCGCGCCTGCTGGTGCTGGCGGCGCTGACCCTGCTCTGCCTCGCGGCGGCGCTCGCCTGGCTCGGCTTCGGCCGGGCGCTCGGGCCGGGGCGCTACGTGCCGGCCGGACTGAGCGGTGGCGAGATCGTCCACGGCCAGATGGACAGGCGATGAGCGGCGCCCCCCACCGGCCCGGTTTCCTCGACGATCCGGCGCTGCGTGCCGTACTCGCCGCGCTGCCGCGCGCCCGGCTGGTCGGCGGCTCGGTGCGGGACGCGCTGGCCGGGCGCACCGTCGCCGATATCGACCTCGCCACCCCGGACCCGCCGGAAGCGGTGATGGCCGCCCTCGCCCGCGCGGGCCTGCGCGCCGTGCCCACCGGCCTCGCGCACGGCACCGTCACCGCCGTGAGCGGGGGCCGTGGCTTCGAGATCACCACGCTGCGCCGCGACGAGGACACGGATGGCCGGCACGCCCGCGTCGCCTGGACCGATGACTGGCGGGAGGACGCGGCGCGGCGAGATTTCACCATCAACGCCATGTCCATGGAGCCGGACGGGACGCTGCACGATTATTTCGGCGGTGCGGCGGATCTCGCCGCGGGGCGGGTACGCTTCGTCGGCGATCCGGCGACCCGCATCGCCGAGGATTATCTCCGCATCCTCCGCTTCTTCCGCTTCCATGCCCGCTACGGCCGTGGCGCGCCGGACCCGGACGCGCTCGCCGCCATCGCCGCCGGCGTGCCGGGCCTCGCCCGTCTCTCCGCCGAACGGGTGTGGAGCGAGCTGAAGCGCATCCTGGCCGCCCCGGCCCCCGACGAAGCCGTGGCGCTGATGGCGCGGCTCGGCGTGCTGGCGGCGGTGTTGCCGGAGGGGGCGGACCCGGCGCGGCTCGCCCGCCTGATCGCGGCCGACGCGCCGGCCGATCCGCTGCTCCGCCTCGCCACCCTGGCCAGCGGCAAGACCGAGGCGCTGGCGACGCGGCTGCGCCTCTCCACCGCCGAACGCACCCGCCTCGCCGCGCTCCGCGCCGGGGCGGCGCCGCATCCGGGCCTGGACGCTGCGGATCTGCGGCGGGCGCTGGCGGCGGAGAGCGCCGAGGTGCTGATCGGGCAGACCTGGCTCGCCGGCGGCACCGGGCCGGACTGGGACGCGTTGCGCGCCCGGCTGGCGGCGACGCCATCGCCCGTGTTTCCGCTCGAAGGGCGCGACGCGCTGGCGCTCGGCTTTACGCCGGGGCCGGAGGTCGGGCGGGCGCTGCGGGCGGTGCGGGCGTGGTGGCTCGCGGGCGGCTGCGTGGCGGATGCCGGGGCTTGCCGGGATATGTTGGGGAAGCAGAAAGGCCAGGGCTCTGCCCTGGACCCGCTGGGGCCTTGAGGCCCCAGACCCCAATCACTTTAAGTAATGGATTCCAAAGGCTTGCCTTTGGCGGGGTCCAGGGGCGGAGTGGCCCAAGGTTCCATCGGCCGGACCGGCCGATGGAATGGCCACGGAGGGAGAGCCCCTGGCCTTCCTGCAGGTCAACCTAAACCCCTCCCCCGCCGACATCGGCGGCGGGATCACGATATTCTGAGGCCCTCGTCCCTCCCGCACCCGCCACGCGCGGCACGGCCTTCCTTCCCGGGCGCGGGCTTGGCAATGTGGGTCCCATGACCGAACAGAACGACCCCTCCAGCCAGGCCCTGCGCGCGCAGGCGCTGGCGGCGCGCGAAGCCTCCCGCGTTCTGGCCCGTCTGCCGGGCGCGGCGCGTGACGCCGGGCTGCGGCAGGCCGCCGCCGCCCTCCGCGCGCACAAGGCCGCGATCCTGGCGGCGAACGCCGCCGACCTCGCCGCCTATACCGGCACCGCGGCGTTCCGCGACCGGCTCACCCTGACCGATGCCCGGGTGGAGGCCATGGCGACCGGACTCGACGAGATCGCCGCCCTGCCCGACCCGCTGGCGCGCGTCCTCGCCAGCTGGACGCGACCGAACGGGCTCGCGATCAGCCGCGTGCCGCAGCCGCTCGGCGTGATCGGCATGATCTATGAGAGCCGGCCGAATGTCGGCGCGGACGCCGCCGGCATCTGCCTCAAATCCGGCAACGCGGTGATCCTGCGCGGCGGTTCGGAGAGCTTCAACTCCGCCCGCGCCATCCATGCCGCCCTCACCGAGGGACTGCGCGCCGCCGGCCTGCCGGACGCGGCGGTGCAGGTCGCGCCCGATACCGATCGCGCCTTCGTCGCCGCCATGCTCGGCGCGTCCGGGCTGATCGACCTCATCATTCCGCGCGGCGGCAAGGGGCTGGTCGAGCGGGTGCAGCGCGAGGCGCGGGTGCCGGTGCTCTCCCATGCCGAGGGGCTGTGCCATACCTATGTCCATGCGGCCGCCGACCCGGCAATGGCGCGGCGGGTGCTCGCCAACGCCAAGATGCGCCGCACCGGCATTTGCGGCGCCACCGAGACGCTTCTGATCGACCGCGCCTGCGCCCCCGCCCTGCTGCCCGGCATCGTCGCCGATCTCGCCGCCCTCGGCTGCGATTTCCGCGCCGATGCCGAGGCGCGCGCCATCGTGCCGTCCCTGCCCGCCGCCAACACGGCTGATTACGACACCGAATGGCTGGACGCAGTGCTCTCCATCGCCCTGGTGGACGGGGTGGAGGCGGCGCTCGCCCATATCGCGCGGCATGGCAGCTCGCACACGGAAGCGATCATCACCGAGGACCGCGCGGTGGCGGACCACTTCCTCGCCGCGAGCGACAGCGCGGTGACGATGTGGAACACCTCCACCCAGTTCTGCGACGGCGGCGAGTTCGGCTTCGGCGCCGAGATCGGCATCGCCACCGGGCGCATCCACGCGCGCGGGCCAGTGGGGGTCGAGCAGCTCACCACCTTCCGCTACGTCGTGCGCGGCACGGGTCAGGTCCGTCCGTAACCGGCATGACCGCCTTCGCGACCGCCGGAGCGCGCCCCCCGCGCCCCCGCGCCGGCGACGCCGCGCGGGGGGGCGGGCCAGGGCCTGAGCCGGCGTCGGATCCGGCATCAGGGCCGGGGCCGGACAGGTTGCCCCGCTTCGGCGATCGCCGCCGCGTCCGCATCGGGCTGCTCGGCGGCAGCTTCAACCCGGCCCATGCGGGGCATCGGCATATCGCCCGGCTGGCGCTGCGCCGCCTCGGGCTGGACCAGGTCTGGCTGCTGGTCTCGCCGGGCAACCCGCTGAAGGACCCGGCCGACATGGCGCCGCTCGCCGCCCGCCTCGCCTCCGCCCAGGCGATCGCCGACGGCCACCGCATCATCGCGACCGCGATCGAGCGGCGCCTGCATACGCGCTACACGTTCGACACGCTGCGGGCGCTGCGCCGGCTGTTCCCGCGCGCGCGCTTCGTCTGGCTGATGGGGGCCGACAATCTGTCGCAATTTCCGCGCTGGCGCGGCTGGATGGGAATTGTGCGCACCGTACCCTTTGCGGTCCTGCCCCGGCCCACCTACAATCACAGGGCGTTGGCGGGGCATGCGGCGCAGCGGCTGCGTGTGGCACGGCTCGTGGGACGGGAAGCGCCGGCGATCGCCGGGATGCGCCCACCCGCCTGGGTGTTCCTGCCCGCGCCGCAGGACCCGTCCTCCGCCACCGCCATGCGCAAAGCTGCCGTAGGAGTGTAACATAGCCAGGAAACCGCCCGCCGACTCCGCCAGTAAAACGGTGCGAGGCCCGGCCGGAACAGACCCCAAGCGTCGGCCGCCGAAACCGGCGACGCTGCTTGCCGAAGCGGCCAAGACCGCCGGCACACCGCGCAAGAAGGCGGCGGTCGCCGGCCCGCGCCGAGTCGCGGCCCGCGAGAAGCCGCCCGAGCCTTCGCTGCTCGACCGGCTGCAGGCGGTGATCGTCACCAGCCTGGAGGACGATAAGGCCGAGGATATCGTGACGCTCGATGTCTCCGGCCGCGCCGCCTTCGCCGACCGCATGGTGATCGCGACCGGCCTCGCCGACCGCCAGATCAGCGCCATGGCGACGCATCTGGAGCACAAGCTGCACGAGGCGGGTGTCCGCCGCGTGCTGATCGAGGGCGCCGGCGGCTCCGACTGGGTGCTGATCGATGCCGGCGACATCGTCGTGCATCTGTTCAAGCTTGAGGCGCGGACGCTGTACGGGCTCGAGAAGATGTGGGGCGCTGATCTGGACGAGGCGCAGGCTACGCCTGTTTGAAGGCGAGGGGCTCTGCCCCGCGACCCCGCTGGGGCCTTGATGCCCCAGCCCCCCACAAGTCATGGATTCCAAAGGCTTGCCTTTGGCGGGGTCCAGGGGCAGAGCCCCTGGCCTTGTAACGACCGGGACCCCTCCCATGCGCCTGATCGCCGTTGGCAAGCTGCGCGACGGGCCGGAGGCTGAACTCTTCGCCCGCTACAACGCCAGGCTGCGTCCGCCGCTCGCTGTCACCGAAATCCCCGAGGCGCGCGGCGCGCCGGCGGAAATCAAGCGCCGGGAAGGTGAGGCCATCCTCGCCGCGTTGCCACCCTCCGCCTTTGCGGTGGCGCTCGATCTCGGCGGCGAGGCGGTGGATAGCGAGCGCCTGGCACGCCTGGTCGAGACCTGGCTCGGCCTGTCGCGGCCGCTCTGCTTCCTGATCGGCGGGGCGGAGGGGCTGTCGCGCCCGGTGCTGGAGCGGGCGGACTACGCCCTCTCCTTCGGTGCGCTGACCTGGCCGCATATGCTGGTGCGCGTGCTGCTGGCCGAGCAATTGTTCCGGGCGCGGGCGATCGCGTCCGG
>DATJWY010000126.1:0-2844 GCA_035500775.1 Acetobacteraceae bacterium | reverse complement strand
TGGGGCCTTGAGGCCCCAGACCCCCGCAAGTTTGGACAATCTCTGGTTTAAGCAGGGGATTTTCCAAAAGGAATGGGGTCCGGGGCCTTACGGCCCCGGCGGGGTCGAGGGGCGGCGCCCCTCCCCTTTCGGTCGGTCAGCACAAGCGCAGGGCGGAGGTATGGATGGAAACGCGTCTGACGCTAGGGCCGGTGATGTTCTCGGCATTCGAGGTGCCGGAGCAGGTGCGCTTCGGCGGCGGGCAGGCGCTCGCCGTGCATACGCTGCCGGGCGGGGGGCGCGTTATCGACGCGCTGGGGCGGGACGACGCCGATCTCGTCTGGAGCGGGGTGTTCAGCGGCGCGGATGCGGGGGACCGGGCGCGGCTGCTGGATGCGCTGCGCGCCGAAGGGGCGGCGCTGACCCTGAGCTGGGATGCGTTCTTCTACACCGTCGTCATCGCGCGGCTGGATCTGGAATACCGGCATCCGTGGTGGATTCCGTATCGCATCGCCTGCACGCCGGTGCGGGACGAGGCGGCGGCGGCCGTGCAGGCCCTGGTTTCGCTCGCGGACTCGGTGCTCGGCGACGTGATGGCGGCTTCGGGGTGGTGCGACGTGTCGGGGGTGGTCGCGGCGCTCGGGGCCGATGGGGCGACGATGCCAGGATCGGCCGCCTATGCGGCGGCGCTCGGGAGCCTGGGGGCGGCGCAGGCCGGGGTGAGTGCCGGGATCGCGGCGGCGGAAGCCGGGATCGGCGGGAACGACCTGGGCGGGGTGATCGCGGCTTCGGGGAGCCTCGCGCAGATGAGCGCCGCGCAGGGATTTCTGGGGCGGGCGGGGATGAATCTGTTCGGGGCCGGTATGTGATGGGGGTCTGGGGCCTCAAGGCCCCAGTGGGGTCCAGGGGCAAAGCCCCTGGGTTCTTTCGGAAAACCGCGGGGCTCGGCCCCGCACCCCGCCGGGGCCTTGAGGCCCCGGACCCCCGACAGTTTTGGAGGTTTTCGCGATGCGCAGTTTGACGGTGGCGGGCGGGACGCTGTTCCACATCGCCGCGCGGGAGCTTGGCGACGCGACGCAATGGACGCGCATCGCACAGGCCAACGGGCTTTCCGATCCGATGCTGGCCGGGCTTGTGACGTTGCTGATCCCGGAGCGCCTGACGGGTACGGGAGGCGCGGTTGGGTGATGCCGATGTGCGGGTGCCGTCGCTCGTCGTGCTGGCGAACGGCGTGCTGTTGCCGGGGGTGATCGAGGCGGAGGTCGGCCGCAACAATCATTACGCCGCCGATCGGTTTTGCGTGCGGGCGGCGCTTTCGCCCTCCGACGCGGCGATCTGGAACCAGGCGGGGCTGGAGCTGGAACTGCGCTTCGGGCTCGACGGGGCGATGGCGAGCCTGGTGACGGGGCTCGTCGATCATGTGCGCGCCGATGCGCTGCGCGGCGAGGTGACGTTCGAGGGACGGGATCTCTCGGCCGGGCTGATCGAGGCGCGGACGCGGGAAGCCTTCGCCAACCGGACGGCGAGCGAGGTCGCGATGCTGCTCGCGGCGCGGCATGGGCTGCTGCCGATGGTGACGCCGACCGTGACGCCGGTCGGGCGGTATTACCAGTCCGAACATGAGCGGGTGACGCTGGATCAGTTCGCGCGCGCGACGACGGAATGGGATTTGCTCGTTTTCCTTGCGCAGCGCGAGGGATTCGATGTCTGGGTCGAGGGGCGGGCGTTGTTCTTCGCGCCGCCCGGGGATGCGGTGGGGATGGTGCTGTCGCCGGCGCAATGCGTGTCGCTGCGGCTGGAGCGGGCGCTGACGATCGCGGGCGATATCGAAGTCACCGTCAAAAGCTGGAATTCGGCGCGGCAGGCGGCGTTTCAGACCAGCGTGCGGCGGCGCGGGGCGGGTGGCGGCGGGCGGGTGCAGTCCTACGTGTTCGTGCGGCCGAACCTGACACCGGACGAGGCGCAGGTTTTCGCGCGGCGGGCGCTGGAGGATCTCTCGCGGCATGAGCGCGTGGTGGAGGCGGTGTTGCCGGGGGAGCTTGGGCTTTCGCCGCGTAGCCGGGTGACGCTGGCCGGGACGGGAACGGATTTCGACCGCGATTACGACGTGGCGGAAATCGAGCGGCGGATCTCGGCGCGGGAGGGATTCACCGAGCGGCTGCGGTTGCGGAGCGTCGCGGCCGAGGCGGTGGAGGCGGCGTATGGATGATTTCCTCAACGCGCTGAAGGCGCAGGCCGCCGGGATGGAGCAGCGGATCGGGCAGCCGCGCTTCGGGGTGGTCAGCTCGGTCGATCCGGCGCGGGCGACGGCACGGGTGGTGTTGCAGCCCGAGGGGGTGCTCTCCGGCTGGTTGCCGGTGCTCTCGCCATGGATCGGGGCCGGATGGGGGATGGTGTGTCCGCCCAGTCCGGGGGATCAGGTGCTCGTGCTCTGGCAGGAGGGCGAGGCGGAGCATGGGGTGATCGTCGGCCGCGCCTTTTCCGATACGCAGGCGGCGCCGCAGGCGGCCAGCGGCGAGTTGTGGCTGGTGCATAAATCCGGGACGTATGTGAAGCTGCGCAACGATGGCTCGATCGCGAGCGGCGGCGGCGGCTGGACGCATGATGGCGATTTGCATGTCACCGGCAACGTGTTTGACCACCATGGCTCGCTGGATGCGCTGCGCGGGCATTATAATGGTCACTCGCACGGGAGCGGTGGCGTGACGCCTCAGGATTAGTCAAGGCCAGGGGCTCTCCCTCCGTGGCCATTCCATCGGCCGTTCCGGCCGATGGAACCTTGGGCCACTCCGCCCCTGGACGAGTCCCGCCAAAGGCTAGCCTTTGGAATCCATTACTTAAGTGTTGGGGGGCTGGGGCCTCAAG
>DATJWY010000125.1:0-4111 GCA_035500775.1 Acetobacteraceae bacterium | reverse complement strand
CATCAGGCCGCAATGGCGCCGGGAAATCCACTTATCGAACTGTCCGATTTTTCCGGACCACCTCTCCGAGCGTCACATCGCTTGCTAGGCTAGGCAAGTGGGGATGCCTCACGGTTTTTAGCTTTCCCCTGGTTTCCTCGTCGAAAATGAAGGCCACGCCATCGTCCGAGACATGTAATCCGGCATTGGGGTTGGTCGCTGGGGCTGGGGCATGTTGGGGAGATGAGGTATCGCTGCGTGGGGTGGTCAGAGACAGCACAGTGTCTGGCGCGGCATCGGGGACCAAGCCACGCCGATGCAACCCGGCATGAATGCGTTGGTAAGTTGCAACCGGATCGCGGGGACCGTTCGGGCCGCCGGCAGGGTTGGGCGGCGATCCGCCGCGTGTCATCCGGCCTGGGCGGCGGGCCGGAACGGGCGCGCCCATCGCCGCGGGCGTTCCGCCCGGCCAGGATGCCGGTTCCACGCCGGAAGATGGCATCGCCGCCGCCTTGGGTGCCGCGCGCGGCACCATCGTTGCCGGAACCTTGATCCAGCCGGGATGCCGGGCCATCCATTCGGTTGGTTCCGGGTCGCCATGCCGGACGAACACCATGGGCGATTGCAGTGCATCCGGGTCATCGGGCCGGCTATCCGGCATGGGGCGCTCCACAAAGGTTAGTTAGAAATACTAACTATTGCGGAAGAAAAGCGCAATCATCTTGATGGATGTTTCCTCGGGTTCGTTGTGCCTGGGTCCCCGCCTGTTGTGCCGCCCCGCCCTCTCCGAGCCAAACCACGAGTAAACGGATGCGGGTCTGGGGGCGCTCGCCCCCAGCGGGGTCCAGGGGCAGAGCCCCTGGTCTGTGATGCCCCCGGCCCTCACTCACGCATGCCCTGCTCGACATCGCGGACCGCTGGTATTAGTCCCGCTGGCGCAGGCTGCGCGCATGAGAACAGGTTATGACCGAACGAGATTACCGCGACACCGTCTTTCTGCCGGCCACATCCTTCCCGATGCGGGGCGACCTGCCGAAGAAGGAGCCGCAGATCCTGGAGCGCTGGGAGCGGGAGGGGCTGTATGCCCGTCTGCGCGCGGCCGCCAAGGGCAAGCCGCTTTTCATCCTGCATGACGGCCCGCCCTACGCGAACGGCCACCTGCATATCGGCCACGCGCTGAACAAGATCCTGAAGGACGTGATCAACCGCGCCCGGCAGATGTCGGGCTTTGACGCCTATTACGTCCCCGGCTGGGATTGCCACGGCCTGCCGATCGAGTGGCGGATCGAGGAAGAGTACCGCAAATCCGGCCGCGACAAGGACCAGGTGCCGGTGCTCGCCTTCCGCGCCGAGTGCCGCGCCTATGCCCAGCATTGGCTCGGTGTCCAGGCGGAGGAGTTCAAGCGGCTCGGCGTGGCCGGCGATTTCGCGCAGCGCTACGCCACCATGGATTTTCCCTCGGAAGCGGCGATCGCGGCGGAGATCGGAAAATTCCTGCTCAACGGCGCGCTGTATCGCGGCCTGCGCCCGGTGATGTGGAGTCCGGTGGAGAAGACGGCGCTGGCCGAAGCCGAGGTCGAGTATCACGACCACACCTCGACCACGATCTGGGTGCGCTTTCCGCTGGTCGCCGGCCCGCAGCTCGACGACAGGCTGCAGGGCGCCGCCGTGGTGATCTGGACCACGACGCCCTGGACCATGCCGGGCAACCGCGCCGTCGCCTATGGGCCGGAGATCGAATACGCGCTCGTGCATGTGGACAGCGTGGCCGAGGGCTCGCTGGCGCGGCCGGGCGAGAAGCTGCTGATCGCGCTCCGGCTGCTGCCGGACGTGGTGAAGGATGCCGGCATCGCCACGCATCACGTCGTGCACGTCTATAAGGGCGAGGACCTGGCGGGCGCGGTGGCGGCGCATCCGCTGCGTGGCCAGGGCTATGACTTTGACGTGCCGCTGCTGCCGGGCGAGCACGTCACCACGGAGCAGGGCACCGGCTTCGTCCACACCGCCCCGGCGCATGGCGAGGAGGATTTCGCCCTCGGCCGCGCCTTCGGGCTGGAAGTGCCGGAGACGGTGGGGGCGGACGGCACCTTCAACCCCTGGGTGCCGCTCTTCGCCGGGCTGCATGTCTATAAGGCGGCGGAGCCGGTCTGCGCGGCGCTGACCGAGGCGGGCGGCCTGCTCGCGCGGGGCAAGATCACCCATTCCTATCCGCATTCCTGGCGCTCCAAGGCGCCGCTGATCTATCGCGCCACGCCGCAATGGTTCATCCGCATGGACGGGCCGGAGCACATCCGCGAGCGCGCCTTGCAGGCGATCGCCGCGACCCATTTCGTGCCCGAGCAAGGCCGCAACCGCATCGGCGGCATGGTGGCGAGCCGGCCGGATTGGTGCATCAGCCGCCAGCGCGCCTGGGGCGTGCCGATCCCGGTCTTCGTCGAGAAGCGCACCGGCGAGGTGCTGCGCGACCCGGCGGTGGTGGAGCGCATCGTCAGCGCCTTCCGCGCCGAGGGCGCCGATGCTTGGTACTCCTCCCCGGCCAGCCGCTTCCTCGGCAATGACCGGGACCCGGACGAGTACGAGCAGGTGATGGACATCGTGGACGTGTGGTTCGAGTCCGGCTCGACCCATGCGTTCTTCCTGGAGGCGCGCGGCCTGCCCTGGCCGGCCGATCTCTACCTGGAAGGCTCGGACCAGCATCGCGGCTGGTTCCATTCCTCGCTGCTGGAGGCGGTGGGCACGCGCGGCCGGGCGCCGTTCAAGGCGATCCTGACGCACGGCTTCACGCTCGACGAGCAGGGCCGGAAAATGAGCAAGTCGCTCGGCAACACCACCGCGCCCGAGGATGTGATCAAGACCTACGGCGCCGACATCCTGCGTCTCTGGGTGATGAACACCGACGTCACCGAGGACCAGCGCATCGGCCCCGAGATCCTGAAGCAGCAGGCGGAATTGTATCGCCGGCTGCGCAACACGCTGCGCTGGCTGCTCGGCTCGCTCGCCGGGTTCGAGGAGAGCGAGCGTGTCGCCTATGCCGAGCTGCCGGAGCTGGAGCGCTTCGTGCTGCACCGGCTCGCCGAGCTGGACGGCATGATCACGGCGGCGGTGCGCGGGCATGACTGGACCGGCGTTTATCCGGCGCTGCATGCCTTCTGCGCGACCGATCTCTCCGCCTTCTATTTCGACGTGCGCAAGGACGCGATCTATTGCGACCGGCCGGACTCGCTCCGCCGCCGGGCGGCGCGCACGGTGCTGGACACGCTGCATCGCTGCCTCGCCACCTGGCTTGCCCCGGTGCTGTGCTTCACCGCCGAGGAGGCGTGGACGGCGCGGTTCGGCGAGGGCGAGAGCGTGCATCTGCATCAATTCCCGGAGATCCCGGAGCATTGGCGGGACGAGGCGCTGGCGGCGCGCTGGAGCCAGATCCGCGCGCTGCGCCGGCTGATCACCACCGCCGCCGATCAGGCGCGCAAGGATGCCGGATTCGGCTCCTCGCTGGAGATGCGGGCGGTGCTGAGCGTTCCGCCCGGAGAGCGGCTGCTCGACGAGGCGGGTTGGGCGGAGGTCGCGATCGTCTCCGATGTCGCGTTCGGCGCCAGCGAGGGGCCGTCCGCGACCGTCGAGCGGGCGCCGGGGGAGAAATGCGCGCGCTGCTGGAAGGTGCTGCCGGAAGTGGGGCTGGATGCGCGGCACCCGACGCTCTGCCTGCGTTGCGCCGACGCGGTGGAGAGCGGCCTCGTCTGCCGCGCGGCGGCGGAGTGAGCGGGCGCGTCCGCCTCGGGCTCGTCGCCCTGCTGCTGGTCTTCCTGGCTGACCAGGGCAGCAAATGGTGGATCCTGAACGCCGCGGATCTGCCGCACCGGCGGGTGATTCCGCTGCTGCCGGTGCTGGACCTGACCATGGTGTGGAATCAGGGCGTGACCTTCGGCCTGCTCCACGCGGCGGGGGCTTTCGCGCCGGTGCTCCTCGCCGGGGTGGCCCTGCTGGTGGTGGCGGCGCTGGTGCTCTGGCTGCGGCGGGCGGAGACGCTGCTGGCCGCCGGGGCGCTCGGCGCCATCGCCGGCGGCGCGCTCGGCAATATCCTCGACCGGTTCCGCTTCGGCGCGGTGGTGGATTTCATCCACGTCCATGCCGG
>DATJWY010000124.1:0-3167 GCA_035500775.1 Acetobacteraceae bacterium | reverse complement strand
ACCAGGGGCAACAAACCGGCGGTCCTCAATATCGATCAAAGATTGGTCTTCAAGTTTCCGGATTAAATGCGCCCGACTGCTGCCGACCGCTACGTCAACCCCGACATCTTGCTGCCGCTGACGTCCGTTTGTAGGGAGGAGATACAAGCATGATATTGAACTATAAATCGTGTAACCTGCTCGCTGCGATTGCTCCGTTCGCACGGCGGCGGATTGCCATATGCAATGCTCTTCCCGAGGGGAAGCAGGGCGCGGTGCCCGATGATGTGAAGGGTATTTTTTATGCGAAATAGTTGTGCGGAGCCCGCAAGCCTTTTTGTAGGGGCGAAGAGTCGCCTCGCGGGGATGATTTCGTTGCTGACCCTGGGCGGAGTGCCGCTGGCTGCCCATGCGGCCGCGCCGGCAGCCGCCTACACGGTACCGGCTTCGTTCGCGCCGGGGGCGGCGGCGATCGCGAAGCTGTCGCATGGCGCGGCGACAATCATCGCGGCTTTCCAGGCGGCGCCTGGGATCGACGGGTTCGCCATCGAGGCGGCGCCGGGGCAGGACGGGATCATCTACACGACGGCGGACGGTCGCTATGTGTTTAATGGCGACCTGTTCGGGCCGGATGGATCCAACCTTTCCGCCGGTTACGCCCAGAAATATTTGCCGGCGGCGACGACGCAGCAGCCGCAGACCGCGTCGGCGGCCCAGATCTGGCAGCAGCTGAGCACCGTGACGCAGTTCCAGGTGGGCAACCCGAAGGCACCGAAGCATGTCGTGATGTTCTTCGACCCCAATTGCATCTATTGCCACACGACCTATGACGCACTGCAGCCTTACGTGAAGGACGGCAGCCTGCGCCTTTCGATCGTGCCGGTGGCGGTAATCAAGGCGACGTCCATGGGCCGCGCCGAGGCGCTGCTGATGGCGAAGGATCCGGCGCAGGCGCTGAACGAGGACGAGGCGCGGTTCGATGTGCAGCACGAGGAAGGCGGCTTGCCGGAGGCGGTGAACCCGCCTGCGAAGATCGTGGCCGCGATCACCGCAAACAACGCGTTCATGCAGTCGCACAACATCGGCGGGACGCCTTATCTGATGTTCCGCGATGCCAGCGGCGCTGTGCAGGCGGTGCCTGGCGAGCCGCAGGATATCAAGGCGTTTGTCGCCGGTGTGAAGTAAGGGGGCGGCGTAAACTAAAGGGGAGTGCGGCCGCCCGTTGACGGGGCCGGACATAGCCTCAGGTCCGCTCACGGCGGGCGTATAAACTTTGGCTGTCCGGGGCAGAATTCATATGAGGCTTTGAGCTGGTATGGTAGCGTTCTTTAATGGGTGTCGGAGGCTAACCCCAGGATCCGGACCACTCTGCGCGGGCGGTCCAGTGCAACAGAGGAGGATTTCATGAGGAAGACCTCTACGCTCGGGATACTCGCTTTCGTGGCTCTGGGCGGCTGCTCCACCCCCGCCGAGGCGCCTCCGCAGGAGATGGCGGCGGCCTACCAGCTGATCAATTTCGACCTCCAGGAATGCTCTGTGCTCCAGTCGCGGCCGCCGGGGTCGCAGGTCGCGGCAGTGTCGGCGAAAATCTGCGCCGACGCCGCGCATCTCCAGCCATTGGTCGAGCACGTCGCCGCCAAGCGCGGGATCACACTTTCCAACAATCCCAGCTACGTCCTTGACGCCCAATACGTGGTGTTTTCCGATCAGCCGTGGCCGAGCATCAACGTGAACTACCTTCAGGATCAGATCGGCAGCCATGTCCAGGCGCTTGCAGTCTTCCAGATGGCCGCTCAGCAGACGACAGATCTCGACTTGAAGTTCCTGGCGGAGGGAGCGATTCCGGCCATGCAGGACGATCTCGAACGCCTCCGCCAAGCGTTGGCGGAGATTGGTGGCACATAACCAGGCAGATCGAAAGAAAAGCACCAAGTGTAGCATGACAGCGGCCGGTTCCGGCCCGTCGCTACCGCTTCGCGCCCAAGCCGGGCATAGGCCGGCCCGGGAGATGATCTCAGGAGCTGACGTTCAGCGCCGCCCAGTGCCGACAGCAACGCACCCTGGCCGGTCGTTGGGTTGATTCCGGGGCTTGCCGCCAGCGGACGTCGCCACGCTGGCGCATCTGTGGCATAGTTTCCGCGCAAGTCTGGTTCGGCCAGAGGAGCGGAGGCACGGTCGCAGGACGTTCTCAGCCCAGGAGCGGCGACCGGCTTGATGATGGAGTCCGGCAGTTGAGCCCAACTCATCGGTTCGTCGCAGACGGGGACAGCAACTTCCAGGTCTTGTGGGAGGACGGCGACCGCGTTTTCTGCCGGGCCTGGCGCCCGGGCGCCGATGGCAGCCAGCATGCCGTGCTGGCCGTGCTCCCCGCGGCGGAGCATCCGGCACCGGCGACCCTGGATCGCCTGGCGCACGAATATGCCTTGAAGGAGGAGCTGGACGGAACATGGGCGGTGCGGCCGCTGGCGTTCGTCCGCGACCCCGGCCGGACCATGCTGGTGCTGGAGGATGCCGCCAGCCAGCCGCTGGAGCGGCGGCTCGGCGCGCCGATGGCGATGGAAGACTTCCTGCCCCTCTCGATCGCCATCTCCGGTGCCCTCGCGCAGGTCCACCGGCGCGGTCTCGTGCACAAGGACATCAAGCCGCAGAATATTCTCGTGCATCCCGCGAGCGGGGAGATCAAGCTCACCGGGTTCGGCATTGCCTCGCTTCTGCCGCGCGAACGCCAGGCGCCCGAGCCGCCCGAGAGCATCGCCGGCACGCTGGCCTACATGGCGCCCGAACAGACCGGACGGATGAACCGCTCGATCGACTCCCGCAGCGACCTCTATGCCCTCGGCGTGACGCTGTACCAGATGCTGACGGGCGCGCTGCCGTTTACCGCCGCCGAGCCGATGGAGTGGGTGCATTGCCATATCGCGCGGCAACCGGTCGCCCCCGCCGAGCGGGTACCGACCATTCCGGGCCCCGTCTCGGCGATCGTCATGAAGCTGCTCGCCAAGACAGCCGAGGACCGCTACCAGACCGCTTCCGGCCTGGAGAGCGATCTGCAGCGCTGCCTGGCGGCGTGGCAGGCGTGGCAGGCGCAGCACCGGATCGAAGCATTTTCCCTCGGTGAACACGACACGCCGGACCGGCTTTTGATTCCCGAGAAACTGTACGGGCGGGCGCGCGAGGTCGAGACCCTG
>DATJWY010000123.1:0-30473 GCA_035500775.1 Acetobacteraceae bacterium | reverse complement strand
CACCGGCGCCGGAGTCCGGGCTCGTGCCGGCGCTGATGCCGGCGGCGGGAGCCCCGCCGCCGGAGGCGCCGGCCGAGGCCGTCGAAAACTATTGCGAGGAACTTTATCTCGCCGTGAACCCGGATGTGGCGGATGTCGTCGCGCGCGGCGATTTCGCCACGGGTCTCGATCATTACCGGCGCTTCGGCTGGGCGGATGAGATGAAAGGCCTGCGCCCATCGATCCGTTCCGACGGCTTCTATCCGGAAACCGCGCCGCCGCCGGATGTCTCCGAGGAATTGCGGGATTTCGACCACGAAGCCTATTTCGCACTCTATCCGGATATACGGTCGGCGCTCGGCGGCGACCCCGAGGCGGCGCGGTCGCACTGGGCCAGGCATGGCCGCTTCGAGGGGCGGTTCGGCCCCGGGGTCGCCCCGTTCCGCCATGTGCGGACCAGCGTTCCCGGCGTGCTCTCCCGGCCGTTCGGCCTCAATATTTTCGGCCCGTTCGCGGCGACCAGCGGCCTCGGGACGGCGGCGCGCAACCTGCTGCGCGCCATCCGCGCCGCCGGCCTTCCTTTCGAGCTGCGCCCCTTCGACGTGACGCATGGCGCCCCGCGCATCATGCGGCGCGAGCGCGAGCGGCCGGTGAAGTACCGCATCAATCTCATCCTCGCCAATGCCGACCAGATGGAGCGGCTGATCGACCTCTATCCGCGCGGCACATTCAACGATGCCTACAATGTCGCTGTCTGGGCCTGGGAGCTTGCGGCGTTCCGGCCGGACTGGTTCGCCTGCTTCGGCGCACTCGACGAGGTGTGGACGAACAGCGATTTCGAGGTGATGTCGATCGCGAGCATCGCGCCGGTGCCGGTGTTCAAGGTCCGTCTGCCGGTCACGGCGCAGGCTCGGCCACGGGATGCGGCACGCGAGGCGTTCGGCATTCCGAAAGACCGGCTCGTCTTCATGGTCGCGTTCGACGCCGGCAGCACCTCGGCGCGCAAGAACCCGCAGATGATGGTGGAGGCGTTCAAGGAAGCCTTCAGCCAGGACGAGCGCGTGTTCCTGGTCCTCAAGCTGCACTCGAATAATCTGGAGCCGCAGATCACCCGTCAGCTCAGCCGTTCGCTGCGCGGGGCGGAGAACGTCCTGGTGATCGCCGACAGGCTGCAGGACGAGGAGATGGCGGTGCTGCAATCCGCCTGCGACTGCTTCGTCTCCGCCCACCGCAGCGAGGGATTCGGGCTCAACATCGCCGAGTTCATGGCGCTCGGAAAACCGGTCATCGCCACGAATTATTCCGGCAACCTGGAATTCTTCGACGAGACCACCGGCTATCCCATCGATTACCGCCTGATCGAGATCGAAAAGCAGGCCGGGCCCTATATGCCGGGCTATCTCTGGGCGGAGCCGGACCAGGACAGCCTGGTCCGGCAATTGCGCGCGGTGTACGAGAACCAGGGCGAGGCGTGGCTGCGTGGCCAGCGGGCGGCCGAGCGCATCGCCAAGGAATTCAGTTTCCTGCGCATCGGCTCGCAGATCCGCGAACACCTGATCTCGCTCGGCCTCGCTATAGAATTGCCGCCTTTCGTGACCTGGCTCGGCCAGGCACGCGGCGTTGCCAAGCATTCGCCGTACACCCGGCTGCCAGAGGCCGACCGCGCGGCTCTCAAAGTCTTCGGCGGCGACCGCCGTACCTTCAGCGTCATCGTGCCGGTCTATAATGTGCCGGCCCGCTATCTGGAGGAATGCGTGCGTTCCGTGCAGGCCCAGACCTATCCGTTCTGGGAGCTATGCCTGTGCAACGACGCCTCCACGCTTCCGGAAACGATTGATTGCCTCATGCGGCTACAGGGCATCGATCCGCGCATCCGCATCCGGCATCTGCCGGAGAATCGCGGCATCGCCGGAGCCTCGAACGCCGCGGTGGAGATGGCGACCGGCGAGTACCTCGTCATGCTCGACAATGACGACATGCTCGCGCCGACCGCGCTGTTCGAGGCGGCGCTCGCCGTGCACCGGAACCCGTCGATCGATTGCCTCTATTCCGATGAGGACAAGATCGACGAGAACGGCAACCACATCGACCACTACTACAAGCCGGACTGGTCCCCCGAGCATCTGGAGTCCGTCATGTACGTGCTCCACATGCTCGTGGTGCGGAAAAAACTCTTCCTGGAACATGGAGGTTTCCGTGCCGAGTTCAGCGGTGCCCAGGATTACGACCTGATGCTGCGCATTTCGCGGGCGACGCAGGCGATCCATCATATCCCGCATCTGCTCTATCACTGGCGGGCGATCCCGGGATCGAGCGCGGCCGTCGTGGATGCCAAGCCCTATGCCCTGCAGGCCGGGTTCCGTGCCCTGTCCGATCATGTGCACGAGAAATACGGCTCCACGGCCACGGTCGAGGATGGATTGCTGCCCGGCACGTTCCGCGTGCGCCGGCAGATCATCGGCACGCCGCGCGTTACCCTGCTGATTCTGACCAACAACAACACGATCGAGCTGCCGGGCCGGCCGCCCTTCCACATGGTGGACAATCTGGTCGATTCGATCCTGTCGCGAACCAGCTACCGCAATTTCGAGATCGTCGTCGTCGATAACAGCAGCCTGTCGCCGGAGCAGATCGCGCGCTTTGGCCGCGAAGGGGTGCGGGTCGAGAACTACACGCTGCCTGTGCGGCCCTTCAATTATGCCAGCAAGGCGAATTTCTCGATTCGCCAGTGCCGCACCGAGCATCTGGTGATGCTGAACGACGACATGGAAGTGATCAATCCGGATTGGCTCGGCGCGCTGATGGAGTTGTCCCAGGATCCCGAGATCGGCGCGGTCGGCGGCCGGCTGCTGCACGCGGACGGGACGATCCAGCATGTCGGCACCGTCATCGGCGTCAATGACGGCACCGCCCACATCTATCATTCCTTCCCGGGCGATTTTATCGGCTATAACGGCTTCACCCACCTCATCCGCAATTACTCAGCGATGACCGGCGCCTGCTTCGCCACGCGCAAGAGCGTGCTCACGCAGGTGGGCGGTTTCGATGAGGGGTTCGCGATCGACTTCAACGACACCGATCTCTGCCTGAAGATCGTCGAATGCGGCTACCGGCTCGTCTATACGCCGTATTCCGAGATGTACCATTTCGAGAGCAAGTCGGCGGTGCGGACGACGCAGGATCTGGGGGAGAAGCGGCGCTTCGTCACCAAGTGGCAGCGCTATATGGAAAACGACCCGCAGTATAACATCAACCTGGCGCGCGACCGCTTCGATTATACGCTGCCGGCGCGCTAAACCGGGCGGCCCCGGCGGCCATCCGGGGACGACGACCCGGCCCGCAAGCAGGGGCGCGCGATGCTGGTTCTCCTCGTCGGCCCCTCAGGGGCGGGGAAGGATGTGCTGCTGGAAGCGGTGCGGGCTCGGCTTGCCGGCGATCCCGCGTTCCGCTTCGTCACCGCGGTGGCGACCCGCGCCTGCAAGGCTGGCGAACGGCATCGCGTGGTGGACGAGGCTGAATTCGGCCGGTTGCGGGCATCCGGTGCCTTCGCCCTGACCTGGCGGTGTCGCGGGGCGGAGTACGGCCTGGCTGCCGACATCGTCGATGATCTGGCGCGTGGGCGGTTGGTCGTGGCTGCCGCCACGCGCGCCGTGGCCGCCGAGGCGGCGGCGCGATTCCCCGTGCATGTCATCGAGGTGACGGCACCGCCGGATGTGCTGGCGCGTCGCCTGGCGGCGCGGGGGCAGGACGACGCGGTGGCCGCCGCCGGGCGCATGTCCCGCGCCGGATCGCTCAACCTGCCGCCGGGGCGGGACACCATCGTGAATGACGGCAGCATCGAGCACGGCCAGCGCAAATTGCTGGCGGTGCTCGCGCGCCTGTCCGCGCGGAAGCTGTCGCCGGGTTAGACCATGATTGCCTGAGATTGAAGCGAAGAGACTTGGGGCTTTGCCCCAAACCCCACTGGGGCCTTGAGGCCCCAGACCCCCGATATGTTATTGCAGCGAATGAAGTCATGGGGTCCGGGGCCGTACGGCCCCGGCGGGGTTCAGGGGCAGCGCCCCTGGCCTTCCTACAGATCAACCTAAAAGGATCATGGTTTAGGGAGAGGGCGGCCGGCCGTCGCGCAAAGGGAAGCGTTCGGCGATCAGGAACGGCGCCGGTCCGTCGGCCGAAGCCGCCTGGGTGAACACGCAGAGTTCCGTCACCCGGCGCGGCGCCGCGAGTGCGCCGGCGAAATGCGCGGCCGCCGCGGGATGGAACACCGCCAGTTCCTCATCCGTCAGCCGGCGGCTGAGCGTCATGTGGAAGCGCCAGGTGTCGAATACGTAGGGGTAGCCCCAGCGTTGCAGCATCGCGTCCTCCGTCACGGAGAGCGGAATCCGGCGCCGCTTCGCAAGCTCCGCCGTGTCCGGCGGCAGGCGGTGCCGGTCCACGCCCTCGACCGCCGCGTCCGCCAGCGCGCGCAGCGCCGGGGAGGGGCCCGCCTCGACGACGGCGAGGAAGCCGCCGAGTTCGGCCACGCGCAGCGGCGGCAGGTCGAACGGCGCGAGCCTCGTGGCCAGCGACTCGACATCGCCGAGAAAGGTCGCCCAATCCGTGGTGAGGCGCATCGGCGGCTTCAGCGTGGCGTGGAAGCCGTAGATCCGGGCCTCGGCGGTGACCGAGTCGATGCCGGGGATGGCCGGTTGGGCGACACGCGCCCCGGTCTCGGCGTCCCGCCCGAGCCAGGCGGCGCCGGCGATGGCGAGCGTGTCATGGGGCGACGGCGCGTAATAGAGCGCGACGCGGAAGCCGGGCGGCCGAGCCGGCATGGGCTAGATCACCCGTTCCCCGGCCCGCCAGACCTGGCGTACGACCGGCAGCCCGTCATGCAGCCGGAGTCGCACCAGATCCGCCCGGTAGCCAGGGGCGATGCGGCCGCGATCGGAGAGTCCGGCCATCCGCGCGGGGCGTTCGGTGACCAGGGCAATCGCCTCCGGCAGGGTAATGCCGGGCAGCCCGGCGGCGCAGCGGAAGGCGGCATCCACCAGGCTCGCCGGCACGTAATCCGAGGCCAGCGCATCCACCGCGCCCGCCCGCACCAACTCGGCGGCGGCGACATTGCCGGTGTGCGAGCCGCCGCGCACGATGTTCGGCGCGCCGGCGATCACCTGCATGGCGCGCGCCTTGGCCGCGATGGCCGCCGCCAGCGTCACCGGAAACTCGCAGATGCTGATGCCGTCGCTGTGGTTTTCCGCGATTTCCTCTTCGGTACGATCATCATGACTCGCGAGCACGACAGGAAGATCGGCGAGGATGGCGAGCACGGCACGGCGGTTGGGCGCGCGCAGCCGCGCGCGTTGCGCCTGCAGGTCCTGGATCAGCCGGTCGATCGCCGCGTCGTTCAGCCCGTCCCGTCGCCGCAGCGCCCGGTAGAGCGCGAGATCGGCGTATTGGCCGATTCCGGGGCAGTGATCCATCAGGCTGACCATGCGCAGCCGTGGATGGCGGGCGACTGGTTCCAGCAGGGCGGGCGTGCCTTCTGCGGGCAACTCGCAGCGCAGATGCAGATAATGCTCCGATTTCAGCAGGCCGCTTCCGGACAGGGCGTCGAGATCGGCGACGCCGTCCTGGAACGTGCGGACTCGGTCCTCGTTGAAGCCGGAATCGCCGAGGCAGAGTGCATCGAGCACGGTCGTGACGCCGGCGGCGGCGCATTGCGCGTCATGCGCCACCATGGCGGCGCGGGAAGGCCAGCGCGCATTTGTCCGTGGCTGCACCTGCCGTTCCAGATTGTCGGTGTGCACGTCCACGACGCCGGGGATAAGCAGGTCGCCCTCGAGATCGAGCGCGCCGGGCGCATGGGACCGATCCGGTTGCACATCGATGATCTGCCCGTCCCGGAGGATCACGGTGCCCTCCGTCACCGCGTCGGGCAGGACCAGACGCGCCTGGGTCAGAACGGTTGTCGTCATGCGGCTCCCCATGCTGGCGCCGGTCAGGGCTGCGCCTTTTCGGCCGGCCCTGTCACGGCGGCGGCACTCTGGCAGCAAGGCGCGGCGTCACTCAAGCGCGGGAGCGGGTCAAATTGGTGGCGCGGGGCGGATGATGCGATCCGGCAAGGAAACATCATGCACACGCGTTTTGGCGCGCGCGAGACAGGGCGTCGGGAGATGGGGATTCGATTGATCGGGGAGGGGGGAGAGGCTGGCTCCCGGAGTAGGACTCGAACCTACGACCGAGCGATTAACAGTCGCTTGCTCTACCAACTGAGCTATCCGGGATCAGGTGGGCGCCGATATAGCGGGGTTCAGAACGGGCGCCAACCCCCTTTGTTAGAAAAAATCTGCTGGTGAAAAATCTGGTGCGGGTGGCCGGACTCGAACCGGCAAGCCCTTTCGGGGCGGCGAATTTTGAGTTCGCTGTGGTTACCAGTTTCACCACACCCGCTTGGCCTTACACGTATAATCCCGCCTTCGAAGCGATTGCAACTCGCGGGAGGAAGCCTCCGCGGGGCAAAACAGCAAGCAGACGAGCGGCGCAAGTAATAACTACGTGATAGCGCGGTTTTGTGATACAGTGGCCAGTTCACCAGAACGTGACCGGGCATCACCCCCGCTGGAAGGGTTCACCTCAAGGGGTTGTGCAGTTAAAAGCTCAAGGGGTTGTGCAGTTAAAAGACTGAAAACTGATTTGGATTTTTCAACTGCGGGCAGATCCCGTGACACCGGGCGCGAGCCGGCCGGAGGCTGACTATTTTTGATGTAATCTCGCGCACCAGTTTACGGGTACGGCTGGCCGCCGTGGTTCTGGTGGCCGCGGTTCCGGCCTTCAGCCTGCTGGCCTTGCTGCGGCATGAGCTGACGCTGGAACGCGAGCACTGTGCCCAGGCGGAAACGATGCTCGCCGCGCGGGTGCTCGGGAGCGAGCTGCGCGGCGCGCTCGAGCAGACGCGGCAACTGAGCGCGCTGCTGAACGAAACCGTTTCCGCCCGCGGTGGATTGCCGGGTTGCCCCGGCGTGCTGGCGGCGATGCGGCGTCAGCTGCCCGATATCGCGCCGGGCGTCGCCTATGTCGCGGCCGTCGCTTCCGACCTGCGGGTCACCTGCCTCGCCACCAACGGCGTGGTATCGTCGTCGGCCGAGCCGGTGCAGCGTACCGCGCGGGCGGTGCTCGGCCGGGCCGGGCCGGTGCTCGACGGATACGGGACGGGACGGGACGGAGAGGGGCGCTTTCTGTCCCTCGGCATTCCGATGCGCGACGCCCAGGGTGGCGTGGACGGCGTGCTGATCACCGCCCTCAGCCTCGACTGGATCGGTTCGCACCTGCTTGCCGGCGGCGATTCGTCCTATGCGGTGACGCTCACTGATCGCAATGGCGTGGTGCTCGCGCGTTCGCCTGACGCGGACAAGGCCGGCGCGGTGCTGCCGCCGGAAGGGCAGGACGCCGCCGGGGCGCGCATCGTGACGGAGCCGGACGGAACGCGCCACGTCGTCGCCGCCTTGCCGATCACGTTCGGGCAGGACCAGCTGATCCTGACGCTGGCGTCCCCGGCCGAGGCGATCAGCGCCCGCACGCAGGACGTGACCAGCCGGGGCTATGTCGCGACCGGCATTGGCGAGGGAATCGCCCTGTTGCTCGCCCTCCTGCTCGGACGGCGCTACATCCACCGGCCGAGCGAGGAGCTGCTCGCCGTCGCGCGCGATTGGGGCAAGGGCAATCTCTCCCGCCGGGCGGTGCTGACCGAGGGGCCGGGAACGGAATTCGGCCGCCTCGCCGCCACTTTCAACCAGATGGCGAATTCGTTGAGCCGGCAGCATGCCGAGCTGGAGCGGCTCAACGTCACCCTGGAGGCGCGGGTGGAGGAGCGGACGATGGCGCTCCTGCAGAGCAATAACCGGCTGCAAGTGGAGGTCAGCGAGCGCGAGCGGACGGAAGCGTGTCTGCGTCAGGCGCAGAAGCTGCAGGCGGTCGGCCAGCTTGCCGGCGGCATGGCGCATGAATTCAACAACCTGCTGACGACGGTGCTCAGCAGCCTCGAATTGTTGAGCCGGCAAAGGGGTGGGGAACGGGAGCGGCGCCTGATCGATGGCGCCATGCAGGCGGTGCGCCGTGGCAAGCAGCTGACCGCGCAGCTCGTGGCGTTTTCCCGCAAGCAGCGCCTGCTGCCGGTGCCGAGTGATCTCAATACCCTCATCACCGGCATGACCAGTCTGCTCGCCAGCACGCTCGGTCCGCCGATTCGCATCGAGAATCGGCTCGACCCGGAATTATGGCCGGCGATGGTGGACCCGAACCAGCTTGAGGCCGCGATTCTGAACCTCGCGCTGAACGCGCGCGATGCCATGCCGAATGGCGGCGTGCTGCGCTTCATCACCGCCAACGTCACCGTGGATGGCGGCGGCAGCGCCGGGCCCGCCCCGGCCGGTGACTATGCGAGCGTGACGGTGGAGGATTCCGGCGTCGGCATGACGCCGGAGGTGGTCGCCCGCGCGTTCGAGCCGTTCTTCACCACCAAGGGGCCAGGCAAGGGAGCCGGACTCGGCCTCTCGCAGGTGCATGGCCTGGCCCAGCAGTCGGGCGGCGATCTCCGCCTGGTCAGCCGCCAGGGCGAGGGCACGGCGGTGACGTTGATATTGCCGCGGGCGCATGCGCTCCTGTTCCCGCCGACATCCGCCGGCGCGGCTTCCGGGGCTGGCGCAGCGCCGCTCCGCATCCTGCTGGTGGATGACGAATCGGACGTGCGGGAAGTGGCCTGCGAATTGCTGGTCGAGGCGGGCTACGAGGTGCTGACGGCGCCGGACGGACCGTCCGCGCTGGCGATCCTGGCACGGGAGGGGGAGCGTATCGGCCTGCTGATCGCCGATTATGCGATGCCGGGGATGACCGGAATCGAGTTGATCCGGGAGGCGCGGACGATGCAACCGCTTCTCGAGGTCTTGCTGGTGACCGGCTACGCGGAGTTCGGCAGCGGCGGGGAACTCGATGGCATCGAGCCGCTCCGGGTCTTGCGCAAGCCGTTCCGGGCGCCGGAATTGCTGCGGCGCATAGAGCAGGTGATGAAGCTGGCCAGGGACGGAGCGGACAGGCAGGTCGCGGGATCAGCCGACGCCTAGACCGTGATTGGGGCGAGGGCGGCCCTGATGAGTGCGCGGGCTCTTTGCTTTTGCGCGCCCCTTTATCGGTTCATACCAACCCGCCTAAAGAGTGACACATAGACGGCCAGGGGCCCCGCCCCTGGATCCCGCTGGGGCCTTGAGGCCACAGACCACCATCCGTTTGATTTCTCAAAACTTGTGTGGGTCTGGGGGCGCTGCCCCCAGCAGGGTGCAGGGGCAGAGCCCCTGCAAAGCGATGGGTCAACCTTTAAGACGGTTGGTATCAGAGGCTTCCATCCGAATCGACGGTCACCCTGGCCCGCATCGCGCGTCTCAGGGTGTGTCTGGAGAAGGGGAGGTGTCGGAAAACCCTGGAGGTCCGGGCCGGAATCGAACCGGCATACGCGGATTTGCAGTCCGCTGCATCACCACTCTGCCACCGGACCGGTCCAGGGATGTGTGGCGTATATCGACCGGAGACCACCTCGAGGTCAAGCGCCCGGGGGCAGCAAACCGCACTCTGCCTTTCCGTTCCAGGATAGCGCCTCTGACGAAACCGGGACGCCGGCGCGACGCGTGATGGGCAAGCGCCCCCGCGGGAATCCCTTCGTCACTCGTAAGGCCTTGGAATAAATCATTTTTAGGATCGGGTGGCCGCCGGAAATGCGGATCCGGCATAGCGTGAGGCACAAGGCGCTCAGTCCCGTTGCCGCCTTGCACCATCTGTCTCTGGTTCTATAAATCTGCCGCGCAACGGAGACGAGCCCGCCATGGCCCAGCCTGCACCGGATTTTGAACTGGCCCGCGCACTCATGGTGGATGGCCAAGTCCGACCCAACCGGGTCAACGATTCGCGCATCCTGCATGCGATGCGCACCCTGCCGCGGGAGCGCTTCGTGCCGCCCGAGCAGGTGCCATTCGCCTATATCGACGAGGACCTGCCGCTTGGCGGCGGCCGCTTCCTGATCAAGCCGATGATCATCGGCCGGCTGCTCCAGCTCGCCCGTCCGCGTGCGGGCGAGAATGTTCTCGTCGTCGGCGCCGGCACGGGGTACGGCGCGGCCATCCTCGCCGCCTGCGGCGCGAAGGTGACGGCCCTGGAGGAGGATGACCGCCTCGTCGCCATCGGCCGGCAGGCCTGCGCCGAGTTCGCGCCCACCGTCAGCTTTGTTTCCGGTCCGCTGAGCGCGGGCCGTGCCATGTTCGCGCCTTACGATCTCGTGGTGATCGAGGGTGCGGTGCCGGCGATTCCGGAGTCGATCGCGGCCCAGGTTGCCCGCGAGGGCGGGCGGCTGGTGACGGTGATCGAGCGGCCCGGCACCCCTGGTCATGCGGTGCTCGCCGAGCATTCCGGCACGGCCCTGCGGGCGCAGGCGGAATTCGACGCGATGATTCCCGTGCTGCCTTCCTTCGTGCCGGCGCCAGCCTTCATCTTCTGAAGCGAAGACCGGTTCCGAGTGAAGACCGGCCGCTCAACGATTTGAGCGCACGTGGCGCTGATGCTTGCCTTATGGCAATAAGGCCCCGTGAACCCCGGCCGTGATCCGGCCGGTCGCCGGGGCCAGCCAGGGATGGCGGTGTCGAAGAGCCGGGGGCGTCAGTGACTTGCAGGAGTCTGACCATGGGCGTGCGCGTTTCCGTCGGTTTGGCCATGGCTTTCGTATCCGGGCCCGCGCTTGCCCAGTCAGAGCCGGTGGCGTTGGTGCCGCGCACTCTGCAGCAGGCCCTGGCGGCGGCTTACGCCAATAATCCAGTGCTGCTGCAGGAGCGCGCGAATCTGCGCTCGGTGGACGAGGGGGTGCCGACCGCTCTCGCCGGCTGGCGTCCGCAGGTGTCGGTCACGACGTCGGCCGGTTACGGCGATGGCGACAACAAGCTATCTACGCAGAGTTTTGGCGGCCAAAACACCACGGTCGTTACCCGCACCAACCGGGTTCTATTTTCCGCGGCGGCCACCCTCAGCCAGCCGCTCTATCGCGGTGGCCACACGACGTCGTCCACCCACCAGGCGGTGAACTCCGTCCTCTCCGAGCGCGCCAAGCTGATCGCGACCGAGGAGCAGGTATTCTCCGACACGATCAACGCTTATGTCGGCGTGATCGAAAACAAGAACCTGCTGCTGCTGAACATCAGCAACGAGCAGGTGCTGGCCCGGCAGTTGCAGGCCACCAATGACCGGTTCCGGGTGGGCGAGATCACCCGCACCGACGTCGCCCAGGCCGAGGCGGCGCTTGCCGGCGCGCGGGCGCAGCGTGAGACGGCGGAAGGCAATTTGCAGACGGCGCGCGCCACCTACGCCCGCGAGGTCGGCATGATGCCGCCGGATGACCTGGTGGAGCCGCAACCGCTGCGCTTGCCGGTCGCGACCGAGCACGAGGCGGTCGAAACCGCGATCGCCAACAACCCGAACGTGATCGCCGCCTTGTTCAGCGACGCCGCGGCCAAGGACGCGGTGGATGTCGCCTTTTCCGCCCTGATGCCGCAAGTCAGCCTGGAGGGGACGGCATTCCGGAACGATAATGAGAGCTATGCGCATTACCGGAACATCGGTGCGCAGGCGACGATCAACCTGTCTGTGCCGATCTATCAGGGCGGCTCGGAATACGCGGCCGTCCGGCAGGCCCGGCAGAGTGAGCAAAAGACCCAGAAAGCGGTGGACGATGCGCGCCGGCAGGCGCGGCAGCAGGCCGTTGAGGCCTGGGAGACACTGATCGCGGCGCGGGCGACGGTTGACAGCACCCGGGCGCAGATCCGCTCCAACCAGATCGCCCTCGATGGTGTGCAGCGCGAGGCGATCGTCGGCAGCCGCACCACGCTCGACGTGCTGAATGCCCAGCAGGCGCTGCTGAACTCGCGCGTCACCCTGGTGCAGAACCTGGCGAGCGTGGTCAACGCCTCCTACAACGTGGCCGGGGCGGTCGGCCGCCTGACCGCGCGCGACCTCAGCCTGAACGTGCCGCTCTATGACGAGACGGCCTATTACAACGCCGTGCGCGACCGGCTCTGGGGAACGGGCGACCGGGCCACCAACCAGCCGGGGCGTTGATCCCATGAGCGGCGCTGACAAGGAGACCCCGCCTGATCCCGATCGGGCGATGGATGATATTCTCGATACCATCCGCCGTATCCTGATGGAGGATGAGGCGGGCAAGTCCGGGCCAGCGGATCCCGCCGAGATCCCGCCGGCCGAGGATGTGCTGCTGCTCGGCGCCGAAATGCTCGATCTCGGCCCGGCGCCCGGGGCGGAGGGCGCCGGACCGGCATCCGAAGCCGTGCCGGTCGCGGCGGCTCAGGGGGAAACGCCACCGGTGGCTCCGGTCGCGATGCCGGCAACGCTGTCCGGAGGCAAGGCGGCGCCCGGCCCGCAGGCCGAGATCTATCGTGGCGGCCCGACGCTTGAGGATCTGGTGCGGGCGGAGATCCGGCCGTTATTGCAGGCTTGGCTCAATGCCAACCTGCCGCCCTTGATCGAACGCGTCGTGCAGACGGAAATGGCGCGGCGGTTCGGACAGGACAAGACGCCCGCTCCGGGCAGCCAGGGCAGCTAGGGCATTTCCCCCCCATGGGCAGCGCCTGACCGCGCAGCCCGGCGCGCCGCAGGCGGCAGCCGCTTATCGTTCCCGACAATCTGCTTTAGAAGCCCGTCCATGCTGAGCAAGACCTTCGATCCGGCCGAAGCCGAGCGCCGACTCTATGAGGGCTGGGAGCGGGCGGGCGCGTTCGCCGCCCATCCGGAGTCCGCCGCCCCCCCGTTCACCATCATGATCCCGCCGCCGAATGTCACCGGCAGCCTGCATATGGGGCACGCGCTCACCTTCACCCTGCAGGACACGCTGATCCGCTGGCGGCGGATGCAGGGGCGCGATGCGCTCTGGCAGCCGGGCACCGACCATGCCGGCATCGCGACGCAGATGGTGGTCGAGCGGCTGCTCGGCACCGAGGGTGCGTCACGCCAGGCGCTGGGGCGCGAGGCGTTCCTGGAGCGCGTCTGGCAGTGGAAAGGGGAGTCGGGCGGCACCATCACCCGGCAGCTCCGCCGCCTCGGCGCCTCGCTCGACTGGCCGCGTGAACGCTTCACCATGGATGACGGGCTGTCCGAGGCCGTCCGCGAGGTGTTCGTCACCCTCTACCGGCAGGGGTTGATCTATCGCGACCGCCGGCTGGTGAACTGGGACCCGAAATTCCAGTCCGCGGTTTCCGACCTCGAGGTGGAGAGCCGGGAGGTGCGCGGCCATCTCTGGCATCTGCGCTATCCCGTCGCCGGCGAACCGGACCGCTTCGTGGTGGTCGCGACCACACGGCCGGAGACGATGCTGGGCGACACCGCCGTCGCGGTGCATCCGGAGGATGAGCGGTTCCGCGACCTCGTCGGCCGGGAGCTGATCCTACCACTGACCGGACGGCGCATCCCCGTGGTCGCCGACACCTACTCCGACCCGGAGAAGGGCACCGGCGCGGTGAAGATCACCCCGGCGCATGATTTCAACGACTTCGGCGTGGGCCAGCGGCATGGCCTCGCCATGCTGTCGGTGCTCGACCACGAGGCGCGCGTCACGCTCGACGAGATCGGGGATGATCTCGTCGCGGTCGAGGGCATCGCCCATCCGGAGTTCGTGCGTGGCCTCGCGGGGCAGGGGCGGGAGGCGGCGCGCGCCGCCATCGTCGCCGAGATGGACCTGCTCGGCCTGCTCGAAGCGGTGGAGCCGCATACGCATCAGGTGCCGCATGGCGACCGCTCCGGCGTGCCGATCGAGCCGCGCCTGACGACGCAGTGGTACTGCAATGCCGCCGAACTGGCGAAGCCGGCGATCGAGGCGGTCGAGACCGGCCGCACCGTGTTCGTGCCGAAGCAGTGGGAGAACACGTTCTTCGCCTGGATGCGCGACATCCAGCCCTGGTGCATCAGCCGCCAGCTCTGGTGGGGCCATCGCATCCCGGCCTGGTACGGGCCGGATGGCGCGGTGTTCGTCGAGCGCACCGATGACGAGGCGAAGGCCGCCGCCCGCGCGCATTATGGGCGCGACGAGGCGCTGACCCGGGACGAGGACGTGCTCGACACCTGGTTCAGCTCGGGTCTCTGGCCGTTCTCCACCCTCGGCTGGCCGAAGCAGACGCCGGAGCTTGCCCGCTACTATCCGGGCGACGTGCTCGTCACCGGCTTCGACATCATCTTCTTCTGGGTCGCCCGCATGCTCATGATGGGCCTGCACTTCATGGGCGACGTGCCGTTCCGCACCGTCTGCATCCACGGCCTCGTGCGCGACGAGCGCGGCCAGAAGATGTCCAAGACCAAGGGCAACGTGATCGATCCGCTGCAGCTGATCGACACGTACGGTGCCGACGCGCTGCGCTTCACCGTCTGCGCGCTGACCGGGCCGGGGCGGGACGTCAAGCTCGGCCCGGCGCGGGTCGAGAGCTATCGCAGCTTCGTCACCAAGCTGTGGAACGCGGCGCGGTTCTGCGAGATGAATGGCATCCGGCCGGAACCGGGCTTCGATCCGGCGCTGGTGTCGTCGCCGCTATGCCGCTGGCTGCTGGACGCGGCCAACAGCGCCATCGCCGAGGCGACGGCCGCGCTGGAGGCCTTCCGCTTCAACGACTATGCCGCCGCCTGCTACCGCTTCACCTGGAACGGTTTCTGCGACTGGTTCCTGGAATTCGCGAAGCCGGTGCTGGCGCAGGACGAGAGCGAGGCGGCGCGCGAGCTGCGCGGAACGGCGGCCTATGTGCTCGGCGTGATCCTGCGGCTCCTGCATCCGGCGATGCCGTTCGTCACCGAGGAGCTGTGGGATCAGTTCGGTTACGGCGCCCCGTGCAGCCTGATCGGCGCGCCATGGCCGGAGTCGGTCGCGGTGTCCGGGGCGGACGAGGCGCGGGCGGAACTCGATTGGGTGATCCGTTTCATCAGCGAGATCCGCACCGTGCGGTCGGAGATGAACGTGCCGCCCTCGACCCTGACCCCGGTGCTGCTGCGCGACGCCGCGCCGCAGACCCTGGCACGGGCGGAAGCCTGGGCGGAGGCGATCCGGCGGCTTGCGCGCATCTCCGAGGTGACGGTGCTCGCGGGCGAGATGCCGCACGGTTCCGCCCAGGCGGTGCTGGACGAGGCGACGCTGGTTCTGCCGCTGGCCGATGTGATCGATATCGCTCAGGAACGGGCGCGGCTGGATCGCGAGCGGGGCCGCATCGCGGCGGAGGCGGAAAAGACGGCGCGCAAGCTCGGCAACGAAGATTTCGTGCGCCGCGCCCCGCCGGAGATCGTGGAAGAGAACCGCGAGCGCCTCGCCACGATGCAGGCCGAAATTGCCCGGCTGGAGGCGGCGCTCCGGCGACTTGGCTAGCCGGTTGCGGAAACAGGGAAGGCCAGGGGCGCTGCCCCTGCACCCCACTGGGGCCGTCGGCCCCAGACCCCTTTTCATTAATGATTCCAAACTTGTGCGGGTCTGGGGGCGCTGCCCCCAGCGGGGTGCGGGGCAGAGCCCCGCTGCTTCACTGAAAGGGTCAATCAATCGGCTGGTTGGTATTACTTCATTCATTACAATAACATATTGGGGCTCTGGGGCCTCAAGGCCCCAGTGGGGTTTGGGGCGGAGTGACCCAAGGTTCCGCCGCTCCGCAGGAGCAGTGGAATGGCCACGGAGGGAAAGCCTCAAGTCTCTGCGCTTCAATCTCAGGCGATCATGTTCTGAAAGGAGGGGCTTTGGATGTCGTCCCCTTTTGTCTCGGGCATTGTGACAGTGGTATTTCTGTTGCCCATTTGACGTAAAATTGGTTTGTATAGGGCACCACGGCCGGTCAGCAGTTTTCGCGGAGTGTCGGGATGGCTGGCCTTTACACGGCAGAATCTACTAGCCTTGGTTTTATCCCGCATGGCTACTGCCTGGCGTGGGATCCGGCCTTATTGCGTCTTCACCTCCTTTCCGACCTCGTCACCGCGCTCGCGTACTTCTCGATTGCCTTGTGCCTTGCGACTTTCGTGCTGCGCCGCCGGGATGTTGCCTTCGGCTGGGTCTTCTGGATGTTCGCCGCCTTCATCCTGAGCTGCGGCACGACCCATCTGTTCCATATCTGGACGCTCTGGTGGCCGGATTACTGGGATGAGGGAGTCCTCAAGGCGTTCACCGCTTTGGTTTCGTTGATCACCGCTGTCATGCTCTGGCCGCTCCTGCCCCGGGCGCTGCAATTGCCGTCCCCGGCCGCGCTCCGTCACGCCAATAACGCGTTGGTCGAGCAGATCCGCCAGAAGGAGGCGGCGCTGCGGGCGCTGCGGCATGAGTCGGAGGAACGGCGCAATGCCGAGGCGAAGTTGGTGCAATCGCAAAAGATGGAGGCGATCGGCCACATCTCAGGCGGCATGGCGCATGATTTCAATAACTTGCTGACGGTCATCCAGGGCAATCTGGAATTGCTGGAAGCCCGCATGGGCGACAATCCGGCGCTTGCCCGCTATGTGCGGTGCTCGCTCGATGCCGCGCGTCAGGGCGCCTCCCTAACGCAGCAATTGCTGGCCTTCGCGCGCCGGCAGCCGTTGCAGCAGATGGTGTTCGACGTCAACGAGCGCGCGCGCGGCAAGTCCGAGCTGCTGGCGCATACGGCCGGCCGGTTGGTGCGGTTGGAAATCGAGCTCGCGCCCGGGCCTTGTCTGGTGGAAGCGGATCCGGCACAGCTCGAGAGTGCGGTCATCAACCTACTGATCAATGCCCGCGACGCGATGCCGGGCGGCGGGACGGTGACCATCCGCACCGCGAATATCAGCCTCGACGCCCGGCATGCGGAAACGTTCCGGGATGCTGAACCCGGCGACTATGTGCGCATCTCCGTCAGCGACACCGGCACCGGCATCCCGCCCGAGATCCGCGACCGCATCTTCGAGCCGTTCTTCACCACCAAGCCGATCGGTTCTGGCACCGGGCTCGGACTGAGCCAGGTCTATGGTTTCGTCCGTCAATCCCACGGTTTCGTCGCCATCGAGAGCGAGGTCGGGCAGGGGACCACGGTGAGCATCCATCTGCGGCGGGCGATGGCGGCGGCCGGGCTTGCCAAATAGCCTGGAGAGCCGGCGCGCGAACACGGCCATAGGAGACCTGCCCCGGCAGGGGTGATTTCCGATCACGATCGCGTGTATAAGATGGGCAACCGGCGGATGAGACCGCGTGCGGCTGCGCCGCCGGCATAGGTCATCGAGGTGGAATTTGATGCGTAGATTATTCGCGGTCCTGCCGCTGCTGACTCTCGCCACCGGCTGCGCGGCGCAGGCGCAACCCTATCCTGCGCCGCCTTCGCCTTACGCGGCGCCCCCCGCTTATGCGCCGATTCCGCCTCTCCGCGCCGAGTTGGCGCCGCCACCGCCGCCGGGCCCGCACGAGCGCTGGGTTTGGGAGCGCGGACATTGGCACTGGGACGGCCGCGCGTATGTCTGGTTCTCTGGGCACTGGATCGAGCGCCGGCCGGAGTACCGCGAGTTCGTCCCCGGCCATTGGGCGAATCGTGGCGGCGCCTGGGTCTGGATTCCGGCCCACTGGCAGCGCTGACCCGCTACGCGCCCCCCGTTCGGGCGATCCGGTCCGAACGGGGGGCATCCAGCTGTGCCGGCGGGTGACATATGCCCGCCGGCGTGGCAGCGAGGGCGCAGCGCGGCCCCATCCTGACAGGGTGCCGCGCTTTACGCTTGTGGCGCCGCGGTAGACAGATTACTTGCGCGTGATTGGGCGCCCTTCAGCTTATGTCCGCCGTCGGTCAGGCCTGGGCGACTCCCTGCCGGCCGACCGGAATACCGGCGCGCGGCGCGGAGCAGAGCGCAAGACGGAGTAAGGAATGACGCAATTGGTGAACGTGTCGGCCGAGGTTCGGACGCCGGAAACGGCGACAGAGGTGGGGAAGGCGCGGCCGTCGCCGTACAAGCACCTCACCGCCGAGGAGGTGCTGACCGTCCATCACTGGACCGACCGGCTGTTCAGCTTCACCCTGACGCGCGATCCCGCCTTCCGGTTCGAGACCGGGCAGTTCGTGATGATCGGCCTGGAGATGGAGGGCCGCCCGCTGCTGCGCGCCTACAGCATCGCCAGCCCGAATTACGAGGAAACGCTGGAATTCCTCAGCATCAAGGTGCCGGACGGGCCGCTTACCTCGCGGCTGCAGAAGATAGTGCCCGGCGATACCGTCCTCGTCGGCCGCAAGCCGGTCGGCACGCTGCTGCTCGACAACCTCACGCCAGGCCGCAACTGTTATTTCTTCTCGACCGGCACCGGCCTCGCGCCGTTCATGAGCCTGATCCGCGATCCGAACGTCTATGACCGGTTCGAGAAGGTGATCCTCGTGCATGGTTGCCGGCTGGAGTCGGAACTCGCCTACCGTCAACTGATCAACGAGGATCTGCGCGACCACGAATATATCGGCGAGTTGCTGCGGGATAAGCTGCTCTACTACCCGACCGTGACGCGTGAGCCGTTCCGCAACCAGGGCCGCGTGACCGACCTGATCCGCTCCGGCAAGCTCATGGCCGATCTCGGGCTGCCGCCGCTCGATCCGGCGCAGGACCGCGCCATGATCTGCGGCAGCGAGCAGATGCTCGCCGATACCAAGACGATCCTGGAGGAACTCGGTTTCGACGAGGGGAACAGCTCGCAGCCGGGCGCCTATGTTTACGAGAAGGCGTTCGCGGAGAAGTAAGGCGAGGGGCTCTGCCCCTCGACCCCGCCAAAGGCCAAGCCTTTGGAATCCATTACTTGTGGGGGCCTGGGGCCTCAAGGCCCCGTCGTGCGCAGGCACGCCTTCGCGTGACGGGTCCAGGGGCGGAGCCCCTGGCCTTCCCTAAGCGCTCATCTCCACCACGACCGGAACATGGTCGGAGGGCTGGTCCTCGCCGCGTTCCCGGCGGTCCGCCTTCGCCGAAACAAGCCGCTCGGCGAGCATCGGCGAGAGCAGGGCGTGGTCGATGCGCAGGCCGCGATCCCGTTGCCAGGCGCCGCCCTGATAGTCCCAGAACGTGTAGGCCGGCCCGTTTGGTTGCAGGCTGCGCACCGCGTCGGTGAGTCCCTCCCAGATCAGGGCGCGGTAGCGGGCGCGGGTTTCGGGGCGCAGCAGCGCGTCACCCGGCTGGAGCGCGCCGGGCGCGTAGTCCACATCCTCGGGGCAGACATTGTAGTCGCCGGCGAGGATGAGCGGCGTGTCTTCCCGCAGCAGCGCCCCGGCATGTGCGGCAAGGCACTCCATCCAGCGCAGCTTGTAGGCATACCCTGCCTCGCCGCCGGAATTGCCGTTGGGCAGGTAGAGATTGCCGATCCGGAGCCCGTCCACCGCCACTTCCAGGTAGCGGGCCTGGCCGTCGTCCTCCGGCAGGCCGGGCAGGGCGCGCTGCGTCACCGCGAAGGGCAGGCGGGAGAGCACGGCGACGCCATTATAGCTCTTTTGCCCGACCAACGCGGTCTCATAACCGAGCGCCGCGAAGCACGTTGGAAAACCGTACTCCTCACATTTGATCTCCTGCAGGAGCAGCAGATCCGGGCGGACGCGCTCCAGCCACCGGCAGACATGGGTCTGGCGGGTGCGGATCGAATTGACGTTCCAGGTGGCGAGCAGCACGGGGCGGATCAGTCGATGGAGAAGCTGGTGCCGCAGCCGCAGGCAGAGGTGGCATTTGGGTTGCGCACGGTGAAATGCGCCGCCATCAGCGCCTCGGTGTAATCAAGCTGGGCGCCGTCGAGCAGATCCAGGCTCGCCGGATCGACCAGCACCCGGGCGTCGCCGGCCTCGACCACCACGTCGTCCGGCCGGGCGGTTTCGTCCAGCTCGAAGCGGTACTGGAAGCCGCTGCATCCGCCGGCCAGCACGGAAACCCGCAAGGCTGCCGGCTTTCCCTCGGCGGCGACGATCTCGGCGATCCGGGCGGCGGCGCGGTCGGAAACGGAGAAGGATGCGTTCATGCTTCGGAGATAGTTGCGTTGGTGGCGGAAGGGAAGGTGGGTCCCGGCGATGGGAGGACCCCGCGGGCGCGGATGGGGCGGGTTTTCGCCGGATCGTTCTCCGCGCCTGGTCGCTCTCCGCCTGTTAAAGACCGTCCCCTGGTGCTAATCCGGCGGACATGACCCGCGCGTGCTACGCCGTAGGCCCGCTCTCCGCCCGAGCCCGGCTCTACCCGGAACCGGATGCCCCGACACGCAGCCCGTGGCAGCGCGACCGCGATCGCGTGATCCACAGTTCAGCCTTCCGCAAACTGCAATACAAGACCCAGGTCTTCGTCAATCACGAGGGCGATTTCTTCCGCACCCGCCTGACGCACACGATCGAGGTGGCGCAGATCGCCCGCTCCATCGCCCGTGCGCTGCAACTGGACGAGGATCTGACCGAGGCGGTCGCGCTCGCGCACGATCTCGGCCATCCGCCGTTCGGCCATGCCGGCGAGGAGGCGCTGAACGTGGGCATGAAGCCGTTCGGGGGCTTCGATCACAATGCGCAATCGCTGCGGGTCGTCACCCTGCTGGAGAGCCGCTACGCCGCCTTCGACGGGCTGAACCTGACCTGGGAGACGCTGGAGGGGCTGGCCAAGCATAACGGCCCGCTGCACCGGCCGCCGCCCTACATCGCCGAATACGATGCGCGGCATAAGCTCGACCTGCACACCTACGCCTCCGCCGAGGCGCAGGTGGCGGCGCTGGCCGACGACATCGCCTATCACAGCCATGATCTCGATGACGGCATCCGCGCCGGGCTGTTCGGCGCGGAGGATCTCGTGGGATTGCCGGTCGTGGGCGCGGCGCTGGAGGAGGCGCGGCGACTCGGCCCGGATCTCGCCAAGCCGCGCCTGCGGCACGAGACGCTGCGGCGGGTGATCAACGTCTTCGTCAACGACCTGATCGAGGAAAGCCGGCGCCGGATCGCGGCGCTCGCCCCCGATTCGGCCGATGCGATCCGGCAAGCCGACCGTCCGGTGATCGCCTTCAGCCCGGCGATGGCTGAGGCCAATCACGCGGTGAAGATCTTCCTGTTCGCCCGCATGTACCGGCATTGGCGGGTCAACCGCATGACGGGCAAGGCGCGGCGGGTGACGGAGGCCCTGTTCAGCCTGCTGCATGCCGATCTTTCCACCCTGCCGGATGGCTGGCGGGAGCGGGCGGAAGCCGCCGATCCGGCCGGCGCCGCGCTGACGGTCGCCGATTACATCGCCGGCATGACCGACCGCTTCGCCCTCGACGAGCACAGGCGACTGACCGACCTTTCCATTCCCGGCTGAGCGAGGACCGGATTTTTTGTCCTCTGCCCCGGCCGGCGCGAGCGATGGACCCGGGAGCGGGCCGCGCGGGGCGGGAAGGGACGGCGGGCTGGCCTCGTTGGGGGTAAACCCCGGCCTTCGAGCGATCATAACCACACGCTCCCGCGCTTCCTCCCCGGTTTCCGGGATGGGATCCTCGGGGGCAGCAGAGCCCTGAGAGACCAGATGACCGAGAACATTTTCCGCGCGATGCGCGAGCATGTGGTGGCCGCGTTGCTCGATGCGTTCCCCGACCTGTCTGCGGAGGTGACCTCCCGGGTGGAAGTGACGCCCGCGCGCGAGGCGGCACATGGCGACATGGCGACCAACGCCGCCATGGTGACGGCGAAGGCGGCGGGGCAAAAGCCGCAGGCGGTGGCCGCCGCCCTGGTCGAGCGCCTCTCGGCGCGGCCGGAAATCGCCTCGGCCGAGGCGGCGGGGCCGGGCTTCGTCAATCTGCGGCTGCGGCCGGACGTGTTGCGGGCGCAGATCCCGGTGATCCTGCACGCCGGCGAGAAGTACGGCGCGAGCCGGGCCGGCGAGGGGGTGCGGGTCAATGTCGAGTATGTCTCGGCCAACCCGACCGGCCCGATGCATATCGGCCATTGCCGCGGCGCCGTGGTGGGCGATGCGCTCGCCAACCTGCTGCTCAAGGCGGGTCACAGCGTCACCAAGGAATTCTACATCAACGACGCCGGGGCGCAGGTGCAGGCCCTCGCCTGGGCCGCTTACTGGCGCTACCTGCAGGCGCTCGGCACCACGCTGACCGAGGAGGAATTCGCCGCGGTCGTGCCCGGCGGGCTGCAATATCGCGGCGAGTACCTGATCGGCGTCGGCGCGGCCCTGGCCGAGAAATACGGCGCGGAGCTGGCCGGGGCCGAGATCATGCCGGCGCATGCCTCCATCTGGCTCGATACGGTGCGCGACTTCACCATCGATGCCATGCTGGCGAGCATCCGCGAGGATCTGGCGGCACTCGGCGTGCATCAGCACGTGTTCTCCTCCGAGCGCGAACTGCTCCAATCCGGCGCGGCCGATGCCGCGATCGAGCGGCTGCGCGCGGACGAGCTGATCTATGAGGGCGTGCTGGAGCCGCCCAAGGGCAAGCTGCCGGACGATTGGGAGCCGCGCGAGCAGACCCTGTTCCGCTCGACCAGCTTCGGCGACGACGTGGATCGCCCGCTGCGCAAATCGGACGGCAGCAACACCTATTTCGCCAACGACATCGCCTATCACGCCGCCAAGGCGGAGCGCGGCGCCGATGTGCTGATCGATGTCTGGGGCGCCGACCATGGCGGCTACGTCCCGCGCATGCGGGCGGCGGTGCGGGCGCTCGTGCCGGAAGCGCGGTTCGAGGTCGTGCTGTGCCAGATCGTGCACGTGGTGCGCGGCGGCCAGCCGGTGCGCATGTCCAAGCGCGCCGGGACCTACATCACGCTGCGCGACCTGATCGAGGAAGTCGGCCGCGACGCCGTCCGCTTCACCATGCTGACGCGCAAATCCGATGCGCAGATGGAGTTCGACCTCGATCAGGCGGTGGCGCAGACGCGGGAGAACCCGGTCTTCTACGTGCAGTACGCCCATGCCCGCTGCCGCTCCGTGCTGCGTGCCGCGACCGAGATGCTGGGGCCGCAGGCGGTTGAGCCGACGCCGCTGGCGAAGGCCAGGCTCGACTCGCTGGAGGCAGAGGCGGAGCTGGCGCTGATCCGCCGGCTGATCGAGTGGCCGCGCCTGGTCGAAGCCGCTGCACAGGCGCGTGAGCCACACCGAATCGCGTTTTTCCTGTATGACTTGGCGGGCGATTTTCATATGCTGTGGAACCGGGGCAGGGACGATGCCGCACTGCGTTTCCTGCAGGAGCACAAGCCCGAGGAGACGCGCGCCCGTCTTGCCCTGGTGGCGGCGACCGCGATCGTCATCCGTTCCGGCCTCGCCGTTCTGGGTGTCGTCCCGGTAGAGGAGATGCGCTGAGCCGTGTCCGACCAACTCGATTATCCGGGGCCGTCCTACCGGGCGCGGCGGCCTCCTTCCGCGGGGCTCGATCCCGACATGAAGCGCATGGCCATGGTCGCGGGCGGGCTTGCCGCGGCGCTCGTGGTCGGTGTCGGGGGATGGTCGATGCTCGGACGCCATGGCCAGGGCGTGCCGGTGATCGAGGCCGAGAGCGGGCCGATGCGCGTCAAGCCGGAAAACCGGGGCGGCATGCAGATCGCCGGCGCGGATGAGCAGGTGCTGGGCGGCACGAGCAACACGAAGGAAGCCCTGGCGCCGCAGCCGGAAACGCCTGAACTGCAGGCGCTGCACGCGCAGATCGCGGCGGCGGCCCGGCAGGAGCAGGTGAAGCAGGCCGAGGCGACGCCGGAGCAACTCTCCGCCCCCGATGCGGAGTCCGGCGCCGCCGACCAAACGCCGCCGGCAGCGGGCGCCGATGCCAGCCCCCCCGCGGGGGCGGCCGGTTCGCCGGCGGACGCCGACGATCAGGCGGCGGATGTGCCACGCGCGGCGGAGAAGCCGGCGGTTCGCAAGCCGGCGCACGAGGCCGCCGCGACCCACCGTGCCGCCCCGCGTCGCGCCGTCGCGTCGGAGAGTCCGGCCGCGCGCCAGGCGGAGTCCGCGTCGCCCGACGAGTCGCAGCCGGCCGAACGGCCCAGGCCGGTGGCGGCCGCGTCATCCGCCCCCGCCGCCGAGACGGGCGCGCATGCCGGTGGCGTGCCCGGGGGCGTGCAAGTGCAACTGGCGGCGCTCACCTCGCAGCAGGGCGCGCAGGCGACCTGGGAGCGGCTCGTGCACCGCATGCCGGATTTGCTCGGCGGCAAGCACCCGGCCGTGCAGCGCGTGGAACGCGACGGCCATGTCTTCTTCCGCCTGCGCACCGGCGGTTTCGCCGATCTGTCCGAGGCCGCCGCGTTCTGCGAACGGGTGCGGACCAAAGGCGGCGGGTGCTCGGTCGCGAGTTTCTGACGGCGGTGCGGCACGAATCGATGGCGGAGCGGCGGCACGCGCCGGCTCCCCGGGCGCTGTCCAGCCCCAGGCTCCGGCGATGAAGGCGGCGATCATCGGCCTCTCCGGGCCTGACCTGTTGCCGGCGGAAGCCGCGCTGCTGCGCGCGGAGGCGCCGGCCGGGGTGATTCTGTTCGCGCGCAACATCGTCGATCCCGCGCGGCTCCACGCGCTGATCGCGGCGACGCGCGCGGCCCTTCCGCCGGGCGCCGTGCTGATGGTGGATCAGGAAGGCGGGCGGGTGGCCCGGTTGCGGCCGCCGCATTGGCGCGCGCATCCGCCGGCGGCGCGGCTCGGCGAGATCGCCCTGCGCGACCGGGCGCAAGGCCGGCGGGCGGCCTGGCTCACCGGGGCGCTGATCGGCCTCGATTGCGTCGCCGCCGGGTTCGACGTGGCCGCCGCGCCGGTGCTGGATGTGCGGGTGCCGGGGGCGCATGACGTGATCGGCGACCGCGCCTATGCCGAGGACCCGGCGCTGGTCGCCGACCTCGCCGGCGCCTGCGCCGAGGGCCTGCTCGCCGCCGGTTGCCAGCCGGTCGGCAAGCACGCGCCCGGCCATGGCCGGGCCGGGGTGGACAGCCATCTCGCTTTGCCGACCGTGGCGGTGATCCCGGAAGCCGAGCTATTGCCGTTCAAGGCCCTCGCCGCCATTTTGCCCTGGATGATGACGGCGCATGTCCGCATCCTCGCCTGGGATCCGGAGCGGCCGGCGACGCTCTCGCCCGTGATCATCGAACGGATCATCCGGGATGAGATCGGCTTCCTGGGCGTGCTGGTGTCGGACGATCTCGCCATGCAGGCCTTGTCCGGCAGCCCGGCCGAACGCGCCGCCGGGGCGCTCGCCGCCGGGTGCGACATCGCGCTGCATTGCTCCGGCCGCCTGGAGGAGAGCGCTTCGGTGCTCGCCGCCTGCCCGGCCTTGACCCCGGAGGCGGCGGAGCGCTTCGCCCGGGCGGCGCGTCTGGCGCGGGCGGCGCGGCGCGATCTCGATCCCGTGGCGCTGGCGGCGGAACGCGACGCATTGCTCGCATGACCGGCATTGCATTGCAGATCGCTATTGCGGCGATTCCCGCCATCTTCGCCATCGTGCTGCATGAGCTTGGCCATGGCTACGCCGCCTGGGCGCTCGGCGACGACACCGCCAAACGCGCCGGGCGGCTCTCGCTCAACCCGCTGCGGCATGTCGATCCCATCGGCACGGTGCTGCTGCCCGGCATGCTGGTGCTGATGCAACTCGCGACGCTGCACCATGTCGCGTTCATGTTCGGCTGGGCGAAGCCGGTGCCGATCTCGTCCTGGCGGTTCCGGGACGAGCGCCACATGATGATGCTGGTGGCGGCGGCGGGGCCGCTGACCAATTTCGTCCTGGCTTGGCTCTCGGCGCTGGCGCTGCATGGCGTGGGCGTTCTGCCGCCCGTCCCCGGCGCGGTCGCCGGGGCGATGCTGCAGCTCTTCATCCTCTACAATCTCGCGCTCGGCCTGTTCAACCTGCTGCCCATCCCGCCCTTCGATGGGGGGCGGATCATGGTCGGGCTGCTGCCCGCATCCTTGGCCGCGTTTTGGGCGCGGCTGGAGCCGATCGGCCTGTTCGCCGTCATCCTGCTGCTGTTCCTGTTGCCGCAACTGTTGCATGAGGCCGGGATCGCATTCGACCCGCTGCGCGACGGGCTGGGCCGCGCGTTGCCCTGGGCATTCGATCTCGTGCTGCGCCTTGCCGGACATCCCGATGTCGGAAGCTGAGGTCAACGCGCTGGTCTTGCGGCTCGACGGGTTCGAGGGGCCGCTCGATCTGCTGCTCGATCTGGCGCGGGCGCAGAAGGTCGATCTGGCGCGCATCTCCATCCTCGCTTTGGTGGATCAGTACCTGACGATCGTGGAGGGCGCGCGGCGCATCCGGCTGGAGCTGGCGGCCGACTGGCTGGTGATGGCGGCGTGGCTGCTATGGCTGAAATCCCGCCTGCTGGTGCCGGCGGGGCCGGACGAGGCGGAGGAGGGCGAGATCGCCGCCGACGTGCTCGCCGAGCGCCTGCGTGAGCTGGAGCGCATCCGTGCCGCCGCCGCCTGGCTCGCCGCTCGTCCGATGCTCGGGCGGGACGTGTTCGGGCGCGGCGCGCCGGAGGACCTGGTCGAGACCGATCGCTCGCGCATCACCGCCGACCTGCCCGGGCTGATGCGCGCCTATCTCACCGCCATGCGCCGCGCCACCGTCCGGCGCACCTATCGCCCGCGGCCGATGCCGCTCTGGAGCGTGCAGGATGCGTTGCAGCGGCTCGGCGCCATGCTCGGCAGCCTGCCGGACTGGACCAGCCTGGAGCGGTTCCTGCCGGAGATCGCGGCCGAGCCGCTGCAGCGCAAGGCGGCGCTGGCGAGCACGCTGCTCGCCGGGCTGGAACTCGCGCGCGGCGGCGCGCTGATGCTGCGGCAGGAGGAGGATTTCGGGCCGATCCTGGTGCATCGGGGGGCTGCGTGAGGCGGGTTCTGATTGGTGCACGGCGAGGGGCTCTGCCCTGGCCTTCCAAAGGGCTCCTTGAATGATCGCTAACGACCCGTTCCTGGGAACGCCACAGGCGCACGCGGCCGAGATCCCCGAGGACAGCCTGCGCGTCGCCGAGGCGCTGATCTTTGCCAGCGCCGAGCCGGTGCCGCTGCGCGCTCTAGCTCAGTTGCTGCCGGAGTTGCCGCCGGTCGAGGCCGTGATGGCGGCGCTCGCGGGCCGCTATGCCGGGCGCGGGGTGGAACTCGTGGAAGCGGCCGGAGGCTGGCAGTTCCGCACCGCGCCCGATCTCACCGCCCGGCTGACGCGGGTGGTGCGGCAATCCCGCCGCCTGCCGCGCGCGGCGATGGAGACGCTGGCGGTCATCGCCTACCATCAGCCGGTGACGCGGCCGGAGATCGAGGAGACGCGCGGCGCCAGCCTGAGCCAGCAGACGCTCGACCTGTTGCTGGAAGCCGGGCTGATCCGGCCGGCCGGGCGGAAGGAGGCGCCGGGCCGTCCGACCTTGTGGGCGACCACGCCGGCTTTCCTGGCCCAGTTCGGCCTGCGGGATCTGCGGGAATTGCCGCGGCGCGAGGATCTGGTGGTCGAGCCGCCCGGGATCGCGGACCCGTCACCGCCAGGGCTCATGGAACCACCGCTGCCGGCGACGGCCGCGGGCGAGGACGAACCGGCCTGACGTGCGAGCGGGGACATGGCGTCCCGCGCAAGCGAGGCTTGGACCACGTTCCCCCACACCCTACCTCGTGCTACTGCACCGGAGCGGTGCGCCTGAGTGGCCTGTCCGCGGGAGAATGCCTGCCCCATGTTCGACTTCGCCTGGTCCGAACTCGCCCTGATCGGCATTGTGGCGCTGATCGCCATCGGGCCGAAGGACATGCCGGTCGCCATCAAGGCGGTTTCCGCCGCCCTCAAGAAGGCACGGCGCATGGCCTCCGAATTGCAGGGCCATGTCGACGAGATGGTGCGCGAGGCGGATCTGCATGAAGTGCGCGATTCGCTGAACGAGCTGCGCTCGATGAATGTGCGGCAGCGTGTCGCCGACGTGGTGGACCCGGACGGCTCGATCCGGCGGGCGGTCAACGAGGACCCGTTGCATCCCCGCGCGCCGCTCCCCGAGATGTCGGTGCCTGCCCGCAAGGAGCATGTGATCGAGCCGCCTGCTTCCAAACCCCTCGCTTCCGAGCCGCCTGCTTTCGTGCCGCCCGCTTCCGTGCCGTTGGGCGCCCGTGCGGAGCCGCCGGCCCAGGCGGAACCGGCCTCGCCGCCGCCGGCCTTCATTCCGCCCGACGCGGCGCGGCGGCAGGCGGAGGCTGGGCATTAATCCCGGGGCGGAAAACCCACGGGGCCGGAAAACGGGGGCTGGTGTAACCGCGTCCGGCTTTTCATAACGGCAACGCCCATCCCGGCGGCTCGCCTTGCCCGGCTCCTGCGCCGCCGCGGGGCGCGCCGGTGAAACCCAGGCACCCAGATCTCTTGCTTCAGGACCTCCCGTGGCCTCCGACGCGCATACAGACCACGATTCGATCGACGACAAACCGATGCCGCTGGTCGAGCATCTGGCGGAGCTGCGGCGGCGGCTGCTGTGGTCGATGGGCGCGTTCTTCGTCTGCTTCGGCGTCTGCTACCATTTCTCCAGCGACATCTACTTCTTCCTGGCGCAGCCGCTCGCCGACATCATGCGCAGCCGGGGCGAGACGCCGCATCTGATCTATACGGCGCTGTACGAGGCGTTCTTCACCTATATCAAGGTGGCGTTCTTCGGCGCCTCGTTCCTGTCGTTTCCGGTGGTCGCCAGCCAGATCTGGATGTTCGTCGCGCCGGGCCTGTATCGCAGCGAGAAGCGGGCCTTCGCGCCGTTCCTGATCGCGACGCCAGTGCTGTTCGTGCTCGGCGCGGCGCTCGCCTATTACTTCATCTTCCCCTTCGCCTGGCGCTTCTTCCTCAGTTTCGAGACGCCGGCGGGCGCGGACGGGTTGCAGATCCAGCTTCAGGCCAAGGTCAGCGAGTATCTGGCGCTGGTGATGAAGCTGGTCATGGCATTCGGCATCGCCTTCCAGCTGCCGGTGCTGCTCACGCTCTGCGCCAAGGTGGGGCTGGTCACGTCGCGCGGCCTCCGGAAATTCCGGCGTTACGCCTATGTCGGATGCTTCGTCATCGCCGCGGTGCTGGCGCCGCCCGACGTCATCACCCAAACCGGTCTCGCCGTGCCGCTGATCGCTCTCTACGAGATCTCCATCTTTTCCGCGAAGCTTGTTGAACCAAAACCGCTGGACGAGTGATGCACGACATTAAAGCGATACGCGCCGATGCCGCCGGCTTCGACGCGGCCCTGGCGCGGCGGGGCCTGCCGCCGCTCGGCGAGACGATCCAGGCGCTGGACGCCGAACGGCGCGCCGGGCTCACCGCCTTGCAGGAGAAGCAGGCGCGGCGCAACGCGCTCGCGCGCGAGGTCGGGCAAGGCAAGCGGGCAGGGGCCGACACCTCGGCGCTGGAAGCGGAAGCCACCGCGCTGCGCCAGGAGATGGAGGCGCTGGAGCGGCGCGCCGCCGCCATTGACGGCGAGGTCCGCGCCTTCCTCGAAAGCCTGCCGAACGTGCTCGACCCGGACGTGCCGGACGGGGCGGATGAGAGCGCCAATGTGGTGCTGAAGCAGGTCGGCGAGATCCCGGCCTTCGCCTTCACGCCGAAGCAGCATTTCGAGCTTGGCGAGGCGCTCGGGCTGATGGAGTTCGAGGCCGCGGCGAAGCTCGCCGGCAGCCGCTTCACCGTGCTGCGCGGCGCGCTCGCCCGGCTGGAGCGCGCGCTCGGCCAGTTCATGATCGACCTGCATACGCAGGAGCACGGCTACGAGGAAACGACCGTCCCGTACCTGGTCAACGACGCGACCGTGTACGGCACCGGCCAGTTGCCGAAATTCGCCGACGATCTGTTCCGCACCACCGACGGGCGCTGGCTGATCCCGACCGCCGAGGTGCCGCTGACCAATCTCGTCGCTGGCGAGATCCTGGCGGAGGCCCGCCTGCCGATCCGGCTCACCGCGCTCACCGATTGCTTCCGCAGCGAGGCGGGGGCGTCCGGGCGGGATACGCGCGGCATGTTGCGGCAGCATCAGTTCCGCAAGGTGGAGCTGGTGTCGATCACCCACCCGGCGCAGAGCGACGCCGAGCATGAGCGGATGACGCAAAGCGCCGAGCGGGTGCTGACGCTGCTCGAACTGCCGTTCCGCCGGATGATGCTCTGCGCCGGCGATACCGGTTTCGGCGCCGCCAAGACCTTCGACCTCGAGGTCTGGCTGCCCGGCCAGCAGGCGTGGCGGGAGATCAGCTCCTGCTCGACGACGCGGGATTTCCAGGCGCGGCGGATGAATGCCCGCTTCCGCGCGGCGTCGGACGAGAAGGCGATCGGCTTCGTGCACACGCTGAACGGCTCGGGCGTCGCGGTCGGGCGCGCGCTGATCGCGGTGCTGGAGAACCACCAGCAGGCGGATGGCTCGATCCGGATGCCCGAGGTGCTGCGGCCTTATATGGGTGGGCTGGAGGTGATCGCCGCCGGGGCGAGATAAAACCGGCGTAAGGCGAGGGGCTCTGCCCCTCGACCCCGCTGGGGGCAGCGCCCCCAGACCCGCACAAATTTGGAATCGTTATCGAAAAGGGGTCTGGGGCCGACGGCC
>DATJWY010000122.1:0-16241 GCA_035500775.1 Acetobacteraceae bacterium | reverse complement strand
GACCTGGCGCAGGCTGAAAGGCGAGAACCAGTTGCCCAAAGTCATCCAGGGCGTCACATTCAAGAACGGCGTCGAGGTCATCAAAACGCCAGAGCAGAGCGCCGCCTGATCACGCCGTCACCCAGTTTCGGCCATAGCTCGGGTAAGTTTCCGCCCGGATACCAGGAGCTCGGCCGCTTGGGAACACCAGCTGGGGGTCCAGAATAGGTTTATCCGCAGTTCTGGTGCAGACTTTGTGCGACGTAGTTATGCGGCCACGAGCCGTGCGCGGAGCAGATTGAGGCCAGCGCGGCCATACATCTGGCATTTTAGCAGCTTCAGTTTGGTGATCTGCCCCTCGGTCTGGCCGTTCGACCATGGTGCGGTGATGGCGGCCATCACGGCGTCGCGGTCGGCAGCGATGCCCTTCGCGAAAGCCGCGAGCAAACTTCCGGCCGCATCCTCGAGCCAGGCATCGAGCGCCGCCTTCTTCTTCGTGCGGAGCATGGCCTGGAAGCATTCGACCAACTTCGCGGCCTGCCGAGGGGCCGGAACCGCCTCCTTCACCACGGCAATTATCCTCGCATCGGTGGCCGACAGCCGCTCCCGCTTGCTGTTAAGGAGCCGCCCGATCGCCCGCCCCGACGGCTGGTTGCGCGGTAGCGCGTCGGGCGAGTTCTCGGCACAGCGGCCGCCCGGCCACTCACTGCGGTGTCCTGCGGGTCTGTGATGTCCTGGCAGCATTGGGAGCCGTCCCGGCCCGCGGTGCCGTGCGGCTCTGCGATGTCCTGGCAGCATTGGAAGCCGCCCCAGCGCGGGTCTGAGCGCGGTTCTGCACGGCTTCCTCGGCCTCGTTGCGCTGCTGTTGCTCGTGCATATACTGCCGCCGGTTCTGGCGGCGGAGGGTTCCAACTGCGGGGTTGGGGACCGGCGCCGATGGGGTGGCGGTGGGCGGCGGTGCCGTCGTCGCCGGCGGGGGCGCCTGTGCCTGCGACATCTCGACGCTGATGGTGGTCGCCAAGCAGGCCATCGCCACTACAAACCGGATCTGCATGGGTCTCACGGGGCTCCTCCCTGACGGGCGACTTCTGTTGTCCTGGCTGCCTCAGCGCCCTGTTGAAGGCCACCGTTCGACGATCGCCTCGGGGGGCGGGGTTCAGCGGCACCGCCGCCCCGAATATACGCAGCGTACATAGGCATAGTTGCTTTGCCCGATGGCCCCGGTCATAGAGGTGGCCGCCTGCGGCGCCCGCGCCGGTAACGATCAGCGCGCCCAGCCGGCATCGCCGGAGAAGGAGCCGATCACCCCGCCGCCGGCACCCGAGGCCCATTCAGAATGGCCGTCCCTGCCCGTCGCCGGAGATTGATAGCAAAATTCGCCGGGATCGGTGGACCAATACTTGAAGCGGCCGCGTCCTTCCGCTTTGAGCGGCCTTCTATGATTGGTTCTGTCAGCGCTCGCGCCACGGAGAGCTTGGATAGCTGGCCAGAGTGGTTCCGGATAGGCTTCGGCCCAGGTCAGGACGGCTCGGGAGCCCGGGATGGAATGCGTCGGCTGCGGCTCCGCGGCCACCTCGGAGCGGCGGGACCGCACGGCGCAGGGCTACCGGCGCTTTCGCTGCCGTGCCTGCGGCCGGCAGTTCAATGAGCGCAGCGGTGGCGTGCTGAACCGGACACAGTATCCGAGCGACATCATCGCCCTCGTGGTGCTCTGGCGCCTGCGCTACCGGCTGACGCTGCAGGACCTGAGCGAGATGTTCCGCGAGCGCGGGCTTGTGTTCAGCTACGAGGCTGTCCGCGACTGGGAGGCGAAGCTCACGCCGATCCTGTCTGCCGAACTGCGCCAGCGCCGTCACGGCAAGAGCGGCGCCGGACGGCATTCTTGGTACGTCGATGAAACATATCTGAAGGTCCGAGGTCGGTGGCACTATCTGTATCGCGCCATCGACCGCAACGGCGACCTGATCGACACCATGCTCAGCGAACACCGGGACATGGCGGCGGCCCAGGCTTTCTTCCGCTCCGCCAGGTCGGCCACCGGCATAACACCTGATCGCGTCACCACGGACGGGCACGGTTCCTATCCGCGCGCGATCCGCTCAACGCTGGGCCGAGACGTGAAGCACCGGACCAGCGCCTTCAAGAACAACAGGCTGGAACAAGATCGCCGGGGTATTAAAGGTCGGACCGGAAGCAAGACGAGGGCTCTGCCCTCGACCCGCCAAAGGCCGTAGGCCTTTGGAAACCAATTCTTTTTCCTGGCGTTGTCAGCCGTCCAAAGATCACGTGCACGGCCAAGAAAACAGATGGATTCCAAAGGCCACGCCTTTGGCGGGGTCCAGGGGCGGCGCCCCTGGCCTTGCCTATCCCGGCGCGTACCGGGTCACGCCACCGGCACGGCAACCGGGGCCGGCGCGGACGACGACGCCACCCGCTCCGCCAGCGCGAGCAAATCCTTCAGCGCATAGGGCTTGGTAACGAACACCACCCCCTCGGCCGCGAGATCGCGCCCGATCGCCGCCTCGGCATAGCCGGAAACCAGGATGGCGGGCAGGCCGGGCCGCGCCTCCCGCAGCGCCCGCACCAAGGCGAGCCCCTCCATGCCGGGCATCACCATGTCGGAGATCACGAGGGCGAGCGGCGGCGCCGTATCCAGCTGCGTGATCTCCAGCGCCTCCTCCCCCGATTCAGCGGCAAACACTGTCCAGCCGCGCCGCGCCAGCGCCCGCTCGGCGAGGCGGCGCACCGGCTCCTCGTCATCCACCAGCAGCACCGCGCGGGCGGCGGGCGGCGCGGACGACGGCACCGGGGCGGCGGGCGGCGGTGCCGGAGCGGCCGCCGGCGCGGACGTGTCGGAAGCCGCGCCGGAAAAGCGCGGGAAATAGAGCCGGAAGCAGGTGCCGCGCCCCGTCTCCGTCTCCACCTCGATGAACCCGCCCGACTGGCGGACGATGCCATGCACGGTGGAGAGGCCAAGCCCGGTGCCGCCCCCCTCCCGCCGCGTGGTGAAGAACGGCTCGAAGATGCGCGGCAGCACCTCGGGCGGAATGCCGCACCCGGTATCGCGCACCTCCAGCGTCACGTAACGGCCGGGCGGGATGGTTTCCGGGCCGCGCGCGAGCGGCGCGAGCAGCGTGAGGTGCCCGGTCCGCAACGTGATCTCGCCGCCCTCCGGCATGGCGTTGCGGGCATTCACCGCGAGATTGACCACGACCTGGTCGAGCTGCGTCGGATCGACCCGGATCTGCCGGCCCGGCTCCTCCAGCGCCAGCGACAAGCGAACCCCGCCGCCGAGCACCCGCTCCAGCAGGCGGGCGAGGTCGCGGACGGCGTCGTTCAGCGTCACCACGCGCGGCTGCAAGGCCTGCTGCCGGCCGAAGGCGAGCAATTGCCGCACCAGGGCCGCGCCGCGTTCGGCGCTGGCGCGGATTTGCCGGGCCTCCTCCCCCACCGCCGGGTCGAGCGCCGAACGGCCGAGAATCTCGTCCGCGGCGCCGAGGATGGCCGTCAGCAGATTGTTGAAATCATGCGCGATGCCGCCGGCGAGCTGGCCCACCGCCTGCAGCTTCTGGCCCTGCGCCGCCTGCACCGCCCGTTCGCGCTGCTGCGTCAGATCGGTGAGGGTCAGGAGCAACCCGTCCACCTCGTCGCGCGGGCCGCGCAGCACGGTGGCGGCGATGTTGACCGCGTGCCCCTCCCCGCCCCCGGCGCCGCGCAACACGGAGGGGATGGTGCCCGGCCGCGTGCGCCCGGCCAGGATGGCGACGAGCGCGTTCCAGGTCTCCGCCCGCCGTGCCTCACCGATCAACAGGGCAACCGACTCGCCGATGCCGGGGCAGGCCTCGCCGAGCAGGGCACGCAATGCCTGGTTGACGAGGCGCAATCGCCCGCCCCGGTCGGTCACGACGACCAGGGCGCCGCTCTCCTCCAGGACGGGGCGCAGGGTTTCGAACAGACGCTCGGCCTGCCCGGCCGGCGGACGTGGCCACAGGCGCCCGACATGCGCCCGGACATGCGCGCGGAAAGCCGTCCCCCAGCTCTGTGCTGTCACGCGCCCTCCCTGGCTCGCCGCCCTGGCGCGCATGATTCCGCCGGTGGCCGCGTCAGGCAACCGGTCCGGCGGAATTCCGTCGCCGGGTCAGCCGCCGGCCTGCCCGAGCATGTCGAGGGTGCGGACGAGCACGGCGCGCGAGCAGCGCATGGCGCCGAGCGTGGCCGCGCCGGCCGGCGGCGGCAGGGCCTCGGCACGGCGGCCGATCGCCTGGCCGGAGATGCGCGGCCCCGGGCCACGATGAACGCGACCCTGCTTCGCCGCCCGCCCATGCTGGATGGCGATGGCGGCCTCGATCCGGGCGGTGGAAATGCTGAGGGCATCGATCAGGTTCATCCGGCCAACTCCTTCCGGCCGGGCGGCCGCGTCATGCCGGTCCCGGCGGATTCCCTGCCGGATCGCCCGCCCCGGCATGGCCGGCACGACAGGTCGGGGCACAATCGCCGCGCCTGCCCCGCCATGCCAGCAACGCCGGGGACGGGTCCGACGCCAGCACTCTGCGCCGGCGTTTCTTGCGCCATCGTTAATCGGAGGGCCGCCGCCGGTCCCTGTATAGATTTTGCTCACCAATAGCCGGCAACGGCGAGAATCACGCCCCAGGTCCGAGCGGAATACCGGATCGGCGGCAAGGTTTCGCTAACCAGCGCTGCCTACCATCGTCCCCAGAATGCGCCACGATCTCTTCTCCCCCCTGCACCTGGAAACCGCCGACATGGCGGCCCGCGACGCCGTGCTGCATTTGGCCGGCAGTGCCGCACGCACCCTCAGCATCGCCCGCATCCTGACGGAGAGCGGGCGGAGAGTGGACCTCACCGGCGTTGAGAACATGATCGGCTTGCTCTGCGCCAAGGCGTTGGACCTGCCGCCGGAGCTGGGCAGCGGCGTCCGGCCGGCGCTGCGGCAGGTGCTCACCGAGCTTGATACGCTGCACGCCCTGCTCCAGGGCGACGCCCCGGAGGCATAGAGCCCCGGAATAAGGCGGCAACGCCCCGGGCCGGTTTCCGGCGGAACCGGTCCTGCCGGAAGTGGAAACGAATGCTCTAAGTCTTTTGTTTGGCGAGCAATTTTATCCGACCAGATGAGTCCATCTGATCGGATATTGCCCTAGGATGCGCCGCATGACTTCCCGGCAGAAGGCCGCGCCATGTCCACCTCGCAAATCCTCACGGCTCTCGCCGCCCTCGCCGCGGTCCTCGCCCTGATCCTGCTGGCGCGCCAGGCCGTCCGCCTCGCGGGGGGCGGCCGGGGCACTGTCGGCCGTCTCCTGCGCGTCAGTGAGACGGTGCCGCTCGACGGACGCCGGCGGCTGCATCTGATCGATTGCGACGGACGACGGGCGCTGCTGCTCACCGGCGGGCCCCAGGATCTGCTGCTCGGCTGGATCGGCGAAACCCCGGCCGCCGCGCCGGAACGCCTGGGTGGCGATGCGCGAATATTAAAGTGACGGCCAGGGGCGTTGCCCCTGGACCCCATCAAAGGCGAAGCCTTTGAAATCCATTACTTTTCTTGGCTGTATCGACAACGAGCCCTGAACACCGGCGACGTTGTGCGAAAGTAATGGGATCCAAGGGCCTCCCGGCCCGTCGTGCGCATGCACGCCATCGCATGACGCGGGTCCAGGGCAGCGCCCTGGCCTTCCCTTCGAGCAACTTCCAGCCGCCGCCCTGCCTGCCGTATCCCGACGGAGCCTTTCTCCAGGCCGCACCGTGAGGCGCGGCCGCGAGCAGGACCGGAGAGGCGGGCAGCGGCCGGTTCGCGCTCTCAGCCCGGCAGATGCCGGGCGATGTACGGCGGCAGCTGGAAGCTGCCGAAATGGATTTCCGGCGTCCAATATTCGGTGGCCCCGAGAATCCCGGCCGCCTCCGCCCGCGCGCGGATCGCGTCCGCCGGATGCTCCGTCAGCCCCGGCGCCTTGGCGGCGAAGCCGAGCGTCATATAGCCGCCGACATAGGTCGGCACCGCCGCGACATAGGCGGAGACATGCGGGAAGAACTGCGCCCGCCGGAGGCTGGTTTCGCGCAGCTCGTCCGCCTGCATGAACGGCACGCCGCACTGGTTCACGATCAGGCCGCCGGCGGAAAGAATGCGCGCGGCGTTCTGGTAGAACGCGTCGGTGAACAGCACCTCGCCAACACCGATCGGGTCGGTGCTGTCGACGATGATGACGTCGAACGCGCCATCGGCGGCCTTGGCGACGTAATCGATGCCGTCGCCGACGATCACCTGCGCGCGCGGATCGTTCCAGGCGTCACCGGCGATGCTGGGCAGGAATTCCTTGGCAAGACGGATCACCTCGCCGTCGATCTCGACCATCACCGCGCGCTCGACCGTGCGGTGCTGCAGAACCCGGCGCAGCACGCCGCCGTCACCGGCGCCGATGATGAGCACGTTGCGCGCGGCGCCATGCGCCAGCAGCGGCACGTGGGTAAGCATTTCCTGGTAGACGAACTCGTCGCCCTCGGTGATCTGGATCACGCCGTCGAGCACCATCACCCGTCCGTGGGAATAGCTCTCGAAAATGGCGATATCCTGGAACTGGCTCTGCACCCGCGCCAGTTCCCGCTTCACCCGGAAGCGCTGGCCCCAATTGGGGTAGAGCGTCTCGTTGATCCAGCTATCCGTCGACATCGTCTTTCCCCGCCCCCTGGAGCGCCATCGGCTCAGATGGAATCATCCGAACCGATAAAGGTGCTCGCAAAAACAAAGGTTTAGAGCATGATCGGATCAGGTTGCCTGATCCGATCATGCTCTAAATCGCCGGCGCGCACACCCGGGCGTGACGCCACACAAGGCACCACGCCGGAGCAAAGCCCAACCCCGGACGACGCCCTCCGCGCTTCGCGCGAAGACCGTGGCCCGGACCAGAGACAGTTCAGTTAAACGACGCGGCCGCGCCGCTGCTCGCTGAGTTCCACGCGCGCGGAGCGGAAGGCGGCCTGCAGAACGGGGATCGCCTTGTGCGGATCGCAGGCGCCGCACATGAAGATATCCACCGCCGCGAAGTCGCGCTCGGGCCAGGTGTGGATCGTGATGTGGCTTTCCGCCAGCACGACCACGCCGGACACGCCGCCATTCGGCGAGAAATGGTGGAAGTGGCTGTGCAGGATTGTAGCCCCGGCGACAATGGCCCCTTCACGCAGGGCGCGGTCGATCAGCTCTGGATCGTCCAGATTGGTCGCGTCCCACAGATCGACGAGAAGGTGCGTGCCGGCAAACTTCATGCCGTCCTTCTCGACGAAATAATCCTTCCGTTCCTCCCCGACGTCGGTGAAGGAAGCAAACGTATTCTGGTTCTCGCTCGGGAAATCCGAGACCATCCCCAGTTGAGCAAGTGCGTTCATCACGTACCCCCAAACCAGCAGACGGCCTGTTGGGCGAAATCGCCCCCTTGGGCCAAGGCGGCGTGGAATAGGGTCTGCTGCCCCATCACGCAAGAAAAAAAACCAGGGCGGACCATGAAATTATCGCTCCGCGCGCAAGACGGTCGGCGCGATGGCGGCGAACCGCCCTGGCGAGGCGCATGCCGCGCGCCAGATGCATCCCGGATAGGCGGCCGGCGCCAGTCGCCCCGGCCGCGAAACGGATCAGCCGAAGCTGGCGAGCAGCGCGTCGATATCCGCCTGAGCCATGGCCGCGGCCGGCAATTGCGGCCCGTTGAGCAAGGCAAGATCCGGATCGCCGGGCGGCGTCTCCGGCGTGGCGCCGCCCCCCGCGCCGCCGAACTGGCTGACCATGGAGGCGACCTTCGCCTCGATCGTCTTCAGCGTGCTCACGACCTTGCGGATGCGCTGGCCGGTGATGTCCTGGAAGCTGCAAGCCTCGTAGATGCGCGTGGTCACGTCCTGCACGGTCCGCGCGGCCTCGCCGTCCAGCTTCAGGGCGTCCAGCCGTTCGCAGCAGGCGAGGATCGCCTCCGTCGCCGCGGCGGTGTGGGTGACGATGGCGTCCAACTCGTCGGTCGCCGAGGGGAGGTGGCTGCCGGTGATGTCGTCCACGCTGAGCGCCGCGATCTCGGCGCGGGCGGCGGCCACGGTGCGGCCGAGCGCCTCCACCTCGGCGAGCAGCTGCGCCTCCTTGCCGCTCAGATCGCCGCTCATGCTGGCCAGCACGGCGCGCACGACATCGGCCACCATCCCGGGATCGGAGTCGGGATAGCGGACGCGCAGCCGCGCCAGCCGCTCGTCGATAAGGTTCGCCTCAGCCATGCAAAGGAGCCCTCCCGCCGTCGCCGCGAAGCGCGAACTCCGGCGGCTCAGCCGGGAATGCCGGACGCTTCATCCGCCCCAAGCTGCGGCAACAAGGTTACGGCTTCGTCACCAAAATGGGGCCGCCGCAACGCCCCGGCCGTGCGGCGGGGCCGGAACGATACACACGGCACCCCCGATTCGGGTGACGGACGCCGCGCGGCCAGGAGGTGACGTTGGCGCGGCACGGCTCGGCCGCGACGCGGGCGGCGGGGGCCGCCCGCCGCGACCTCAATCGTCGCGGTGCACCCGCTCCATGCGCTCGTGGCGCTCCTGCGCCTCGATCGAGAGGGTGGCGATCGGCCGCGCCTCCAGCCGTTTCAGGCCGATCGGCTCTCCGGTTTCCTCGCAGAATCCGTAGGTGCCGCTCTCGATCCGCAGCAGCGCCTGATCGATCTTGGAGATCAGCTTGCGCGCCCGGTCGCGGGTGCGCAGTTCCAGCGCGCGGTCGGTTTCCACGCTGGCGCGATCGGTGATGTCGGCTTCGTGAATGCCGCCTTCGGAGAGGCTGGCGAGGGTTCCATCGGCTTCCCGGAGCAGATCAGTCCGCCAGCGCAAGAGCTTCTGGCGAAAATATTCCACCTGCAACGGGTTCATGAACTCCTCGCTCTCCGACGGCGTGTAATCGGGGGGCAGAGTGACCATCATTGCAGCGTCGATCCTTGGTTCAGGCTTGGCGCGGGGTAGTCGGGGCGGCTTATACCGGGGCCGCGTGCCAGAGCCAAGTATGCAACTGAACGTCGCCGCGCGCGGAGTCCGCCAATGACCGCGGCGCCGGCGATGTTATAAGCCCGGGCAATGACCGATTTCATCTTTCTGACATCAGCGCGCGGCGGCCTGGCCACCGGAGACGCCTATACGCGACGCCTCGCCGCTTCCCTGCGCGCGGCCGGGCACGGCGCCATCCTGCACGCGCCGGAGGCGGCAGGCCAGGGCGGCAAAGGCCCAGGCGGCGAAGCCTCCTGGTGGGACCGCCTGCCGGAAGGCGGCATCCCGGTCGTGGACGAAACCCTGCTGCCAGGCTGCGCCGGCTGCCCCGGCCGCCTCGCCCAACGCCGGGCCCTCGGCCTGTTCCGGCATGGCGGGAGCGCGGGCGTGCCGGCTTCGGTGCTGGCGGCCCTCGCCGGCCTCGTCACCGGCAGCGCCGCCATCGCCGAGCGCCTACGGCGGGAGCGCGGCACATCGCCTCCACCCGTCATCGCGCTGCCGCCGGGCGCCGACCCGGCGCCGCGCGCAGCCGGCTCCGGCGGGCCCGGCTGCGCCCTCCTCGCTCTCGGCGCGCTGACCCCGGCACACGGCCACGACCTGCTGCTGCGCGCCCTGGCGGCGCTGCCGGATCTCGACTGGCGCCTCGTCATCGCCGGCGACGACCAGCGTGACCCCACGCACGCGGCGGCGCTGCGCGACCTCGCGCACAGCCTCGGCATCGCGCCGCGCGTCACCTTCGCCGGCGCGGTGGATGACACCGCCCTCGCCGCGCTCTGGCACGGCAGCGACCTCTTCGCCCACGCCGCGCGCTCCGAGGCGCACGGCATGGCGGTCGCCGAGGCACTGCGGCACGGCCTCCCGGTCGCCACCCTCGCCGGCACCGAGCATGTGCCGCAGGAAGCCGGCGTCATCGCGCCGCCGGGCGACTGGGCGGGCCTGTCGAAAGCCATGCGCCGGCTGATCTTCGACGCGCGGCTGCGGCAGGACATGGCGGAGAGCGCCTGGCACGCCGGTCAGGCGCTGCCGGACTGGCAAACACAGGCACGCGCCTTCCTGCGCGCGGTGGAGGAAACGCAGCGATGCTGACCAGCAAACCCCGGCCGGTGGGCTTCGATGCCGATATCCGCAGCGCGGCTCTGGCGGAACGGTTCGCCGCGCTGCTGCCGGCACGGCCGCGCCTGCTCGCGGTCGGCGCGCGCGATGGCGAGCTGATCCGCTGGCTCGCGCCGCGCCTGCGCCGCGCGCAGGTCTGGCAGGTCGCCGATCTCGACGTGGAGCGCATCGAGACCGCCTATGCCGGCATTGCCCAATGGGCGATGTCCCTCGGCTGGACCGTGACCTTCCCCAGCCGCGCCATGCTGGTGCACACCCCGCACGGCGCCTGGCGGCTGGAAGGCGTGATCGCCGACATCGTCGATCCGGTCGGCCTGCCGCCGGCGGATGCCGTGCTGTGCGACGCGCTGCTGCATCACGTCTCGACGGATTGGGTGGCGGCGCTCGCGGAAACCCGGCGCGCGCCCGTGCTCGCGACGCAGATCCAGACCGGACAGATGCAATTCATGCCGCCGCATCCGCTGGATCGCGCCGTCTGCAACGCGGCGTGGCGCGCGCTCACCGCACCCGCCGAATTCGGTCCGCCGCTCGGCGCGCATGCGCTGCCCGTCGCCACCCGCCTGTTCGCCGCGCAGGGCTTCAAGGTCAGCACGGCGCCGTCCGACTGGCGCGTGCCACGGCATGCGCTGGCGATGACGCGCGCCTTGGTCGCGGAAACCGCCGCCCTCGCCCGCGAGACCCCGGCCTGCGCCGGGCGCGCGGCGGAATGGGCAAAGGCGCGGCAACGTCAGGCGCTCGCGGGCCACCTCGCCTTCCGCCTCGGACAACGCGACCTGCTGGCCGAGCCGCGCTGACGCCGCGCGGCGTCAGGCCCGACAAGACATCGAAGCTAATACCAACCGCCACAAATCTTGACCGATCAAGAAAAAGGCCAGGGCTCTGCCCTCGACCCGCTGGGGGCAACGCCCCCAGACCCGCACGAGTTTGGAATCATTAATGGAAAGGGGTCTGGGGCCGACGGCCCCAGTGGGGTCCAGGGGCAACGCCCCTGACCTTTCAGATAGGTCAATCAATAAGGCAGTTGGTATAAGGCGAGGGGCGCTCCCTCCGTGACCATTCCATCGCTTCCACGGAGCGATGGAACCTTTGGTCACTCCGCCCCTCGCCCCCGTCACGCGCAGGCGTGCATTCGCGCGACGGGGCCTGGAGGCCCCAGACCCCCGCAAGGTTGGGGAGTTAACCGGTTACAACTGGATATTTGTGAAGCAAACGGGGGCTGGCCCCGTCATGCACAAGCATACATGCGCGTGACGGGGCCAGGGGCGAGTGGCCCCGGAGGGAAAGCCCCTGGCCTCACAAAGAACCGGCCGCTGGTATCAGATCTCGCGGTCCAGCGGCTCGTCGGCGTCCGTCGTCTCGGCGGTTTCGTCGGCGGTTTCCGTCACCTCGGCAACCGGCGCCGCCACCGTCTCCTCCGCCCGCTTGCGCGAACGGCGCGCGCGCGGCGCGGGAGCCGGCTCTTCCTCGATCACGTCCAGCTCCACCGGCAGCACCTCGATGATCTCGATCTCGGGCAGCTCGGCCTTGCGGCTCCGGGGCGTGCGCGTGGCGCGCGGGGTCGTGGCGCGCGTCGTGCGCGTCGCCGTCTTGCGCGCGGCGGTGCCACGGGCGGTCGCGGCCTTGCGCGGCGTCGTCGCCGCCTTCGTGGTCCGGCTGGCGCCGACCTTACGCGCGGTCGTGGCGCGCGTCGTGCCCGCCTTGGCGCGGGGGGCAGCGGCGGTGGCGCGCTTGCCAGCGGCGCGGGCGGTCGTCGCGCGCGCGGCGGCCGTGCGGGCCGCGGCGGTGCGCGTCGCGCCGGCGCGGGTCGTTGCCGTGCGCGTGGTCTTGGCGGCGCCGCGCGTGGTGGTGGCCTTGGCGCCGCGCGTGGTCTTGGCCGCCGTGGCGCGCGTCGTCTTCGCCGCGGCCTTTGTCGCCGCGCCGCGCGTCGTTTTCGCTGCCGTCGCGCGCGTTGCCTTCGCCGCCGTGGCGCGCGTCGTCTTCGCCGGGGCCTTCGCCGCCGTCGCACGCGTCGTCTTCGTCGCGGCCTTCGCCGCCGTCGCGCGCGTCGTCTTCGTCGCGGTCTTCGCCGCCGTGGCGCGCGTCGTCTTCGCCGGGGCCTTCGCCACCGTCGCGCGCGTCGTCTTCTTCACCGCGCCAGCGCGCGTCGTCGTCTTGGCAGTACCCCGGGCCGCCGTACCACGCGTGCCGGTGCCGCGCGCGGCCGTGCCGCGCGTGCCGGCGCCGCCACGGCGCGTGGTTGACCGGATGGCCATCGGCTGGGCACGAGATCCGGACGAGGTATCCTCGCTACTCATTGGCTGACTCCTGATTGTTCTTGTCTCGGAAACCCACGGGCGCCGGCGACCGGCAATGCCCCTTCCAGCGAATGGATCGTTTCGCCTCTCATCCCACGACGCGCGCGGCATCGCCGCGACACGGCGCGCATCCATCGGAAGGCGCCGCGACGACTGCGTGCCGATGCGCGACTTGTCCGGTCCAAGGACCGTAACGCCGCGCCAGGCAGCCCGGTCAGCAGAGCCGATGGCCGCATCACCGGCTGGCCCGAAGTCCAGACAAACGCGCGCCCATCCACCGTCCCTTCCCGCGCAAGCTCGACACGGACTTCGACGGAAGGAGATGAGTCGCTTCGCGAATCGGCGTCAAGCTACACTTTGTTCGCTATTCCGCGCATCCGCGCCGCTGTCAACAAAAACACGTGGGGCGCGTTGGGTTTCGGCAGCGAAAAAACTTCTTAACGGAGCGCGGCGCATCCTCGCGCGCATCCCAGCACGGCGATGCGTGCCGGATCCGGCGTGTCAGATCACTGGCAGATCGCCAACCGGCACATTGTCGAGCAGACGCACGCTGCCGAGACGCGCCGCCGCGATCAGCCGCGCCGGCGACACCGCGTGCGTGATCTCGCACAGGCTCTCGGCGTGCACGAGCGCCAGGTAGTTCACATCGAACCCCGCATCGGTGAGGCGCGCGCGCGCCATGTGCAGCGGCGCGTCCGCCGCCGCGCCGTCGCGCACCATATCGGCGACGTCTCGCAGCGCCGCATACAACAGCGGCGCGCGCGGCCGCTCCTCCGGCGAGAGGAAGCGGTTGCGCGAGGAGAGCGCGAGACCATCCGCATCGCGCGCGACCGGCACGCCCCGCACCTCCACCGGCAGCAGGAGATCGCTCACCATCCGCCGGATCACCTGCAATTGCTGCCAGTCCTTCTCGCCGAAAAAGGCGAGGCGCGGCCGCATCTGCCCGAACAGCTTGGCGACCACGGTGGCGACACCGCGAAAGTGACCCGGCCGCAGCGCGCCTTCCCAGGCAAGCGCGGGCCCGCCGACATCGATGGTGGTCGCGTCGCCGGGCGGGTACATCGCCTCCACCGGCGGCAGCCAGACGAGATCGCAGCCTTCCGCGCGCAACAACGCGAGGTCGCCCGCCTCATCGCGCGGATAGCGGGCGAGATCCTCGTTCGGCCCGAACTGCAGCGGATTGACGAAGATCGAGACGGCGACGGCCAGCCCGCTCTCCCGCGCCGCGCGCACCAGCGAGAGATGCCCCGCGTGCAGGGCGCCCATGGTGGGCACCAGGGCAAAACCGCCTTTGGCCGTGGCAAGCGCGGTCCGGGCGGCGACGAGGTCGGGAAGGGAACGGACGATCTGCATGACGCGCGTATCGCGCGGCTACGTCGCGGAGACAAGTTTTCCCTCCGCGCGCCCCCTCCACGAGGCCGTCACCGCGCACCCATCGCCGCGCACCCGCCATCGCGCGCGGCCTTGACCCGGCGCATCGCGAACATGACATGCGCAGCACCGGTTCCGGCGCGAGGCCGTCCGGAAAGACCCGCGCGGCCAGCAAGGAAACCGCCATGCCCGACACAGAACCCGCGCGCTGGGAACCGGACCGCGCCACGCCGCGGCCGCTCGACCGGCCGGGCTGGCCCGAGCCGCCGATGCTCACGGTGCTCCAGCGCGGCGCCGCCGGACACTGCCCCGCCTGCGGCCGTGCACCGCTCTTCGCCGGCTGGCTGCGCGTGCGGTCGTGCTGCCCGGTCTGCGCCGCCCCGCTCGGCGCGGTGCGGGCGGACGACGCGCCGCCCTATTTCACCATCTTCATCGTCGGCCATGTCATCATCGGCCTGATGCTGTTCTCGGACCGCGCCTACGCCCCGCCGGTCTGGCTTTCCACCGCGATCTTCGTGCCGCTGACGCTGATCCTGGCATTGGGCTTGCTGCGGCCGGTGAAAGGCGCGACTGTCGGGCTGATGCTGAAACTGGGCCTGTTCAAGCCGGCGGACGATGACGCGTAACAGCCTTCCCACGGATACGGACACGCAAACGCCGCGCTCCTCGATCACCCGCGTGATCCTGGACGGGGAGGCGCTCACCCGTCTCTCGCCGTTGCAGGAGGCCGACAGGGCGCAGGCCGTCACCGATCTTGAGGTCGAGAACACGTTTCGCCCGGTCGGCGCCAGCGCCCATCTCCAGCCGCCTTTCCTGCTCCATCTCTCGATCGTCGAGGGCAGGCTGGTGTTCGACATCCGTGATCCGGCGGACCAGCCGCTGCTTGCCGTCGGCCTCGCGCTCGGGCCGTTCCGCGGCCTCATCAAGGACTATCAGCTCCTCGTGGACAGCTACGTCCAGGCGGTGCAGGAAGGCCGGGAAGCGCGCATCCAGGCGATCGACATGGGGCGGCGCGGCCTGCACAACGAGGGCGCGGAGCTGATGATGCAGCGCCTCGCCGGCAAGGTGGAAATTGATTTCCAGACCGCGCGCCGCTTGTTCACCCTCGTCTGCGTGCTGCATCAGCGCATCTGACGTCTCTTAACCGGCCCCTTTTTCCCGATGGGAACGCATACCGATGAAAATTGATGGCACCCCGTATCGCAGCGTCTGGGTGGACCAGCCGGATGGCTGGACGGTGCGCATCTTCGACCAGACGAAACTCCCCTGGGCGCTCGAGATCCTGCGCCTGACCACGCCCGAGGAAGTGGCGCATGCGATCCGCACGATGCAGGTGCGCGGCGCGCCACTGATCGGCGCGGTTGCCGCGTACGGTCTCGCGCTGGCGCTGCGGCAGGATCCGGGCACGGAAGCGATGGAGCGCCAGGCCGCGATGCTCGGCGGCACGCGCCCGACCGCGATCAACCTGCGCTGGGCGCTTGAGCGCATGCTGACCCGGCTGCGCAACACGGCGCCCGCCGAGCGCGCGCGCGTCGCCTATGCCGAGGCCGCCGCGATCTGCGACGAGGACGCGGCGCAGAACGAGGCGATCGGCGCGCACGGCCTCGACCTCATCAAGGACGTCGCCGCCCGGCATGACCGCACCGTCAACGTGCTCACGCATTGCAATGCCGGCTGGATCGCGACGGTCGATTGGGGCACCGCGCTCGCGCCGATCTACAAGGCGCACGACGCCGGCATCCCGGTGCATGTCTGGGTGGACGAGACGCGGCCGCGCAACCAGGGCGCGGCGCTGACGGCGTGGGAGCTTGGCAAGCACGGCGTGCCGCACACCGTCATTTCCGACAATGCCGGCGGCCACCTGATGCAGCACGGCAAGGTCGATCTGGTGATCGTCGGCACCGACCGCGTCACCCGCGCGGGCGATGTCGCCAACAAGATCGGCACCTATCTGAAGGCGCTCGCGGCGCGCGACAACGGCGTGCCATTCTGGGTCGCCCTGCCCTCCTCCACCATCGACTGGCGCATCAGCGACGGGCTGCGCGAGATCCCGATCGAGGAACGGGCGCAAAGCGAGGTCACCACCGTCACCGGCCGCGGGCTGGACGGCACCGTCGCCACGGTGCGCGTGACACCGAGCGGCAGCCAGGCGGCGAACCCCGCCTTCGACGTGACGCCGGCGCGCCTCGTCACCGGGTTGATCACCGAGCGCGGCCGCTGCGCCGCGAGCGAGGCGGGGCTCGTGGCGTTGTTTCCGGAGCAGGGCTGAGAGCAAAGGCCAGGGGCGCCGCCCCTGGACCCCGCCAAAGGCAAGCCTTTGGAATCCAATACTTAAGTAATGGGAGCCTGGGGCCTCAAGGCCCCAGCCGGGGCCAGGGGCGGCGCCCCTGGCCTTCCCCTCCTCGCTTGCTCTAAGGTCCGGCCCCATGCGCCTCGCCGCCCTCGCCATCGCCTGCCTGCTGCTATCGCCCGGCGCGATGG
>DATJWY010000121.1:0-12674 GCA_035500775.1 Acetobacteraceae bacterium | reverse complement strand
CTGGTGACGACGTTGGCGATGAACGTGGCGAGTTGCGTGCGCAGCGCGGGCAGGGCGCGGGCGATCAGGGTTTCGATCGCGGCCTCGAGGCGCGCGCGGGCGGCGTCATCGCCGGCGATCATCGTGCCGAGATTGGCGCTCACCCCTTCCAGGAAGGCCATGGTGTGGCCGTCCGGCCGGGCCGCGTCCGCCTCGACCGCCAGTCGCAGCCGGACCCAGACATCGGCGAGCCAGGTCTGCACCGTCTCATGCGTGACCACGCTGCGGATGGCGCGGCCGATCTCGGCGGCGCGCTCCGGCTCTTCCTCCATGCGGGTGATTTCGCGGCGGATCCATTCGTCGAAGGCGGCGCGGAGATCGGAGCCGGTTTCCGATCCTTCCTGGCCCAGCTGGTCCAGTTCAACGTTGACCGAGTGCAGAACGCGGCTGGCGATGGAGGCGCCGAGCGCCCAGCCGATCAGCCGGCCGCCCTGTTCACGCACACGCTCCTCGATCAGGAGGCGGAGCTGCTCCTCCTTGACCGCGAGCGTGGTCTTGAGCTGCGTCAGGATGAAGGTCAGCACCTCCTGATGCCGTCCACCGGCCACGAGACCACGCAGCCCGCTGGCGATGATCCGCCCGGCGCCGGGGCCGCCCACCAGTCGCGGCAGCAGCCGCGCGAGGATGCGGCGGGCGCGGCCATCCTCCATCGCGGCGAGCAGCCGGGGCACCAGCGTCGCCAGCGTGCGCGCCATCATCTCCACCGTCTGCCGCTCGGAGAGAATCCGGTTGGCATAAGCCGGCAGGTCCAGCCGGCTGACGGCGGCGGAAACCTGCTCCGGCGTGATGACGTGCTGGCCGACAAAGCGGCCGAGCGCCTGTCCGAGCCGGGCCTTCTGGTTCGGCAGGATCGCCGTGTGCGGGATGGGCAGGCCGAGCGGATGGCGGAACAGCGCGACCACCGCGAACCAGTCCGCGATGCCGCCGACGAAGCCGGCCTTGGCGCTTGCTTGCAACAGGTCGGTGAGCGTGCCGGGCGGCAGCGCGTAGCTGCCGAGGGTCAGCCCCGCCATCACCAGCAACAGGCCGGTGGCCAGCGTCCGGTGCCGGCGCAGCGCGCGGCGCGCGGCGGCATCCGGATCGGCGGCGTCTTCGTTTGTAAGCCCGGGTGATGTCAGCACTGGGCAGAGCCTGGATGCGACATGAGGCGCAACCTTTTCTGTGTGTCCTGACAGCGGGGGGCAGCCCTGAGCGGCCGGAAGTGGATCCGGCTTATACCAGCGAGCATCATGATCGAGCCATGCAGGGAAGTTGCGGGGCTCTGCCCCGCGCCCCGCTGGGGGCAGCGCCCCCAGACCCGCATAAGTTTGGAATCATTCATGAGAAGGGGCTGGGGGCGACGGCCCCATCCGGGTCCGAGGCGCCCGGTCGTTTCAGCGCCGGCTCATCCCTTGCACGGGAAAGCCTCGCGCAAGGCGCGCAAGACCAGCACACCCGCCTGGTGTTGCCGCTCCTCCGGATGCGCCCGCAGCCACTTCACCGTGACATCGCGCATCTGGATGCCGGTTACGGTCTGCGGAATGCAAAGCTGGAGCTTGCCTTCGCCGGCGAGCGCCACCGCCGCGTCGGCGACGCCGTTGATGTAGGCGTCGCAAGGCGCGGCGCCGCTCTGGCCGCGGGTGCAGATCCCGAGCAGCTTGTTGCCGTCCACCGGACTCGCCCGCTGGGCCTCGGCCGTCCCACCGGCGGCGAGCAGGGCGATCCCGGCGAGCAGAACCGTGGCGCCTCTCATGCGGCGATCTCCACCTTGAAGCCCTCGATCACGGTATTGGCCAGCAGGCGGCGGGCCATCTCCTCGGCGCTGGCGCGCGCGCGGGCGGGATCGGCCTCGGTGAGTTCAAGCTCGATCACCTTGCCGGCCCGCACCTCACCGACCCCGGTGAAGCCGAGATTATGCAGGGCATGGCCGATCGCCTTGCCCTGCGGATCGAGCACGCCGTCCTTCAGCATGATCGTGACGATCGCCTTCATTGCATCGTCTCCGGGCCCTTCATGTCTCGCATCCCGGCTTCCGGCAGGATGCCCAGTCGCTTGGCGACTTCCTGATACGCTTCTTCCACCCGGCCGAGGTCGCGGCGGAAGCGGTCCTTGTCCATCCGCTCGTTGGTTTTGACGTCCCAGAGGCGGCAATTATCCGGGCTGATCTCGTCGGCGAGGACGATGCGCATTTCCTCACCTTCCCACAGCCGGCCGAATTCCAGCTTGAAATCGACGAGGGTGATGCCGACGCCGAGGAACAGGCCGGACAGGAAATCGTTCACCCGCAGCGTGTGGGCAACGATGTCGTCCATGTCCATCGTGCTCGCCCAGCCGAAGGCGGTGATGTGCTCCTCCGCCACCATCGGGTCGTTGAGCGCATCGTTCTTGTAATAGTACTCGATGATGCTGCGGGGCAGGCGGGTGCCTTCCGGGATGCCGAGGCGGTTGGAGAGCGAGCCGGCGGCAATGTTGCGGACCACCACCTCGAGCGGGATGATCTCCACTTCCCGGATCAGCTGCTCACGCATGTTCAGCCGGCGGACGAAGTGCGTGGGCACGCCGATCTCGTTCAGCCGGGTCATCAGGTATTCGCTGATCCGGTTGTTCAGCACGCCCTTGCCGGTGATGACGCCCTTCTTGGCGCCGTTCCCCGCGGTGGCGTCGTCCTTGAAATACTGGACGAGCGTGCCCGGTTCCGGTCCCTCGAACAGGATCTTGGCTTTTCCCTCGTAGAGCTGGCGGCGGCGGGCCATTCGCGATTCCTCGGTCATACGTACACGCTTCGGATGAACAGGTTGCCCGAGCGCGGTCGGGGTATAGCAGCGCGCGGGGCGGGGTGCCATGTCCCTTTCCGGCCGTGCGGTCGGGGGGCGGGCTTGCTGGCGTGGCCGCCCCCCTGCTTTCAGTTCATCCGGGCACCGGCCGGAAGCTTGCCTGGTCGGGCGGTCCGGGGGCGAACAGGACATGCGGCGCGCCCGCGCGCGGCAGGCCGATCAGCGACGCGCAGACCGTGCCGAAGCCGCCGAGCAGCGGCACGTTTATCTCGCTGCCGGCCGGGCCGTCGCGATCGGCGAGGATCGTCCGCCATGCGCCCCAGTCCGGCGGCACGGGCGGCGCGGCGGCGCGGAATCGTGGCAGGTGCCGCGCCACGCGCGGGCTCGTCATGTCGTCCGGGTCGTGCGCCGTGACCATGTGCAGCCCCGGCGCGAGCTTCATCGCCTGAGGCCGGCCGCTGCCAAGCCCACGCACGAAGCAGGCGCGGTTCCGGTCCGCGACCACCAGGTTGAAGGGCCGCCACTGGCCGGCATCGAGTCCGAGCAGGGCGGAGGCGGCATCGCCGGCGGAGCTGTATTCGAGCGCGATCAGCGGCAGCTCGCCGCGGCTGCGCTTGCCTTCCGCGGGGCCGAGGCTGAGGCTGCGGTTCAGGACCGCGGCGACCACGCCGTCGCGATTGAAGGCGAGCCAGGTGCCGCGCCCGGCATGGTCCATCCCGCCGATCAGGCCCGGCCGGTCCGCCCAGTGCTCACCGGGCGGTTCCCAGCTACGTTCGAGCTTCTCGTCGCGATTGGCCGCCAGCAGCAGCGGCCAATCCGTCTCGGGCCGGGAGAGAAGGACCACGGTGCACACCTGTCCCGGATAACAGGGACGCGCCGCCCCTGTCACCAGTCATGGTGCTCGTGCCAACGCTCCCAGCGCTCATGTTCCTCGTGGCGCCGGTGCCAGTATTCGCGGCGGCGCCATTCGCGCTCGCGCCAGTCATCGCCGTCCTCGTAGTACTGCGCCGGGGCATACGAATACTGGTACTGGTAGTACTGGGCCTGGTGGATCAGCTTGGAGGGGCCGTCCTGCCGGGCCAGGGCGGGGGGCGTCATCGGCGCCGCCGCCGCGATGCCGGCCGCGCCGGTGCTGAACAGGCCGGAGAGGAGGAGGGTGGAAAGCAGGATCTTGCGCATGGTCGAACTCCTTGGGTTCGTGCGCAAAGAGATACGCGCCGATCGCGGCGATCCGAGGGACGGAAAATGGCGGGAGCGCGGCGGCTGTAAGCAAGGCCAGGGGGCTTTGCCCCCTGCACCCCAACTGGGGCCTTGAGGCCCCAGACCCCCGATTACTTATGTAAAGGATTTCAAAGGCTTGCCTTTGGCGGAGCCCCTGGCCTTTTATTCCGCCAACGCCGGCCCGGTTTCGCCGAATACGCGCTGGAAGGTCTGGTCCAGCGCCTTCAGATGCGCCCGGGCATCCATCGCCGCGTCGAGCGTCGCGGCGTCGATGCGCCCGGCCACTTCCGGGTCCGCCTCCAGATTGGCGCGGAAGCCGCGGCCCTCCGGCGTGCCGAGGCCGGTCCAGGTCGCCATCGCGTTGCGCTGCACGATCCGGTATGCGTCCTCGCGCAGCACTCCGGCCCGTGCCAGGGCCAGCAGCACCTCGCCGCTGTGCACCACGCCGCCCAGGCTCTCCAGATTGGCGAGCATCCGCTCCGGGTACACGACGAGCCGGTCCACCATGTCAGCGAGGCGGGCGAGGGCGAAATCGAGCCCGATCGTCGCATCCGGGCCGATCACCCGCTCGACGCTCGAATGGCTGATGTCACGCTCATGCCAGAGCGCCACGTTCTCCATCGCCGGCACCACGGCGCCGCGCACCAGGCGGGCGAGGCCGGTGAGGTTCTCGCTCAGCACCGGGTTGCGCTTGTGCGGCATGGCGCTGCTGCCCTTCTGCCCGGGGTGGAAGAACTCCTCCGCCTCCCGGACTTCCGAGCGCTGCAGGTGCCGCACCTCGACCGCGATCCGCTCGATGCCGCTCGCGATCACGCCGAGCGTCGCGAAGAAGGCGGCGTGGCGGTCGCGTGGGATCACCTGGGTCGAGACCGGCTCCGCCGCGAGGCCGAGCCGCTGGGCGACGTATTCCTCGACCTGCGGGTCGATATGGGCATAGGTGCCGACCGCGCCGCTGATGGCGCAGACCGCGATCTCGGCCCGGGCGGCGAGCAGGCGCTCGCGGCCGCGGGCGAACTCCGCGTAATGCCCGGCGAGCTTGAGGCCGAACGTGGTCGGCTCGGCATGGATGCCGTGGCTGCGGCCAATGGTGAGCGTGTATTTGTGCTCGAAGGCGCGCCGCTTCAGCGCCGCCAGCACCCTGTCCAGCTCGGCCAGCAGCATGTCCGCCGCCTGGGTGAGCTGCACCGAGAAGCAGGTATCCAGCACGTCGCTGCTGGTCATGCCGAGATGCACGAAGCGGCTCTCCGGCCCGACCTTCTCGGCCAGCCAGGTGAGGAAGGCGATGACGTCGTGACGGGTCTCGCGCTCGATCTCGTCGATCCGGTCGAGATCCGCCTCGCTGATGGCGGCGAGGGCGGCGTCGCCGCGCTCGCGGATGATTCGCGCGGCCTCGGCCGGGATGGTGCCAAGCTCCGCCATCGCCTCGGCCGCCAGCGCCTCGATCTCGAACCAGATGCGGAAGCGGTTAACCGGGGCCCAGATCGCGGCCATCTGCGGGCGGGTATAGCGGGGGACCATCGTATCCTCGGCGATATGAACGACGAAAGGCGCCGGCCCGGCGGAAGCTCGGGATACGGCGCGCGGAAAAAACCTCCGGCCTTGATCGCCGCGCCCCCGCGATTGCGGCCGGGGCCGCTGGTCTTGCTCGGGCCTTCGGGGCAAACGGGTGCGGCGGAACGACGCTGTCCAGCGGCGCTCTTGCACTAATCCCCGCGGTTCGCCTCCGCAAGCCCGCAGAAGGATACACGTCCCGTGCATGATCTTCTTCCGCAGCTCGTGGCCCTGGTCCAGGTGCTGCTGATCGACCTCACCCTCGCCGGCGACAATGCCCTGGTGCTCGGCCTCGTCGTCGCGGGGCTCGCGCCGGAGCAGCGGGGGCGGGCGGTGCTGATCGGCATCATCGCCGCCACGCTGATCCGGGTGGCGCTCGCCGTCGTCACCGTGCGGCTGCTCGAGGTGATCGGCTTGACCCTGGCCGGCGGCCTGCTGCTACTCTGGGTGTGCTGGAAGAGCTTTCGCGAGTTGCGGGCGGCCCCTCCCGCGCAGGCGGCCCCGGCGGGGGGCGCGCGCAAGACGATGCGGCAGGCGATCGTGCAGATCCTGGTCGCCGATCTCTCGATGAGCCTGGACAACGTCCTGGCGGTGGCCGGCGCGGCGCGCGAGCACCCATTGGTGCTGGTGGTCGGGCTCGGCCTTTCCGTGGTGATGACCGGCGCCGTGGCGACCCTGCTCGCCCGGTTGTTGCAGAGCCGGCCGTGGATCGCCTGGGTGGGCGTGCTGATCGTTCTGGCCGTCGCGCTGCGGATGATCTGGGAGGGTAGCGAGGATGTGGTCCTGCGCCTGGGCTACAGCTGGTTCGGGTGAGCCGCCGGAGGCGCGGGTTAAGGGAATCAAACAGTTGGGGGTCTGGGGCCGACGGCCCCAGTGGGGTTTAGGGGCAAAGCCCCTGGCCTTTCAGATGGGTCGATCAATAAGGCAGTTGGTATTACAGCAGCCCCTCTCGCCGGAAGCTCAGCCAGGTGCCGTTGCCGACGATGACGTGGTCGTGCAGCACCAGGGACAGGGCCTCGGCGGCCTGGCGGATATCCCGGGTCATGGCGATGTCCGCCGCGGAGGGGGTGGTGTCGCCGCTCGGGTGGTTGTGGACCAGGATGAGCGCCGTCGCGTGCAGTTCCAGCGCGCGCTTGACGACCTCGCGCGGGTAGACCGGCGTGTGGTTGACCGTGCCCCTGGTCTGGACCTCGTCGGCGAGCAGCCGGTTGCGGCTGTCGAGGAACAGGATGCGGCATTGCTCCACCTTCTCGCGCCCGAGGGTCGCGTTCAGGTAGTCCATCAAGGCCTGCCAGTTCTGGAACACGGGGCGGTCCGCGATATCGGCCCGGATCAGCCGTTGCGCCGCGGCCTGCACCGTCTTGAGCGCGGCAATGCCCGCCTCGCCGAGACCCTCCACGCTCTGTAGCTCCACGGCGCTGGCGGCGATGGCGGCGGCGAAGCTGCCGAAGCGGGCGATCAGGGCACGGGCGATAGGCTTGGTGTCCCGGCGCGGCACCGCGATGAACAGCAGCATCTCCAGCAACTCACGGTCGTTGAGCGCGGCCGGGCCGGCGGTGAGCAGGCGGGCGCGCATGCGGGCGCGGTGCCCTTGCGCGCTGACCGGGCTGGAGGGGGCGCGGCTGGTCGCGGTCTCCGGCGGCGGGGGCTCTTCGGCGGGGAGAGGCAGGGCCGCGACCGGGGGAGGCGGATCGTCGGCCTGGGGGGAGAGATCGGAGGCGGCGGGCGGCGGATCGGCGGCCCGCGTCGGCGCCGGGCGCCGCTGTATTTGCGTGCGGGCCGCCAGGGCTTCGAGTTCAGCGAGGAGATCGGCCGTTTTGGTGGATGCCTGCTGCATTTTGCCGCCGCTGCCTTCGTCCGCGACGACTGTGCCATCTCGTTTGGTTCTCGAAAAGAACCTTACGGCGTGGCGCGAAGCGCCGGGCCACGCCGTGGCTGGTTCAGGTCAGACGGCGTAAGGGGGATGAAGCAGCCCGGCCGGGGAGACGGTGAAGATCTCGCATCCGTCCTCGGTGATGCCGATCATATGCTCGAACTGGGCGGACAGGCTGCGGTCGCGCGTTACCGCGGTCCAGCCGTCATCGAGCACCTTCACCTCCGGGCGGCCGGCATTCACCATCGGCTCGATGGTGAAGAACATGCCGGGACGCAGCACCGGGCCTTCGCCAGGACGGCCGAAATGCAGCACGTTCGGCGCCGCATGGAACACCCGGCCGATGCCGTGGCCGCAGAAATCCCGTACCACGCTGAAGCGCTGCCGCTCGACGAAGCTCTGGATGGCATGGCCGATATCGCCGAGGGTCGCGCCGGGCTTGGCGGCGGCCACGCCGAGCATCAGCGACTCGTAGGTGACATCGATGAGCATACGGGCGCGGGTGGAGGGCTGGCCGGCGACGTACATCCGGCTGGTGTCGCCGTACCAGCCGTTCAGGATGACGGTGACATCGATATTCAGGATGTCGCCTTCCTGCAACCGGCGTTCGCCCGGAATGCCGTGGCAGACGACATGGTTGATCGAGATGCAGGTCGATTTCGGGTAGCCGCGATAGTTCAGCGGCGCGGGGATCGCGCCGTGCGCCACGATGAATTCATGGCAGATCCGGTCCAGCTCGCCAGTGGTGATGCCAGGCCGTACATGCGGCGTGATCATGTCGAGGGTTTCAGCCGCGAGTCGCCCCGCCGCCCGCATGCCCACGAAATCCTCGGGTGCGTGTATCGTGATTCGCCGTGCTTCGGCGCCGCCGTCCATACCAAAACTCCTTCCCGTCCCGCATGTGTCCGGGACGAGACCCGATTACTTGCGCAGCCAGCCCCGGGGATGCAAGGGGCGGCTTGCCCTGGAGGCAGGACGCGCGCCGAACGACGCCGGCCGCGCCGTCATGTCAGGGATTTGATCGTGTCCGCCATTTCCGCCATTTCCGCCAGGCCCCGCCGGGAGCGGGCGGGGCCTGTCCCGCTAGAGCGCGATCGCTTGAGGCTGACAGTCGGCAAGCGCGAATCGCGCTCTCAACACAAGGCGCCAGACCATGATCGGACCAGTTAACCTGATCCGATCATGGTCTGGCGTGGGGCGATTCAGCGGCTGGCGAGGGTGCTGCAGCCGTGCCGCTTGGAGAAATGGCAGGAACCGGGATCGGCGCTCACCGTCCGGGTCAGATGTTTGTGCGCGGCATGCGCGCGGTGCGGACGCCCGGCGGGGGCATCGAATTCGGCGACGACGGGGCGGACCATGGCCTGCGCGGTCATGTGCCGGCCGGCGTGGCCATGCATCGGGAATCGGGCCGAGGCATAGCGGAAGCGGGCGGAGGAATGCAGCGTCGCGGCAGAGGCCGAGGCGATCAGGGCGGGCATGTGCATGCGCTCTTCACGCCGCGCGACCTGCACGTCCATGTGCTCGAACCCGCCATCGAGCAGGTTCGCCATGTGGATGTCGCGTTCGGCATTCGATCCGGCGCCCATGACGACGCCGATCAGACGCACGCCGCTGCGCACGGCTGATGTCACGAGATTGTGTCCGGCGGCTTCGGTGTAGCCGGTCTTGAGCCCGTCGGCGCCTTCGTAGGACTGTAACAGGTGGTCGTGGTTGTAGATGGCGCGGCCGTGGAACGTGAAGCTCGGGGTACTGAAGTAGTGATACTCGTCCGGGAAATCGCGGATCAGGTGATGCGCCAGCACCGCGAGGTCGCGGGCGGTGGTGGTCTGCTCGGGGTCGGGCAGGCCGGAGGCGTTGCGGAAATTGCTCCGGCTCATCCCGAGGGCGCGGGCGCGCAGGGTCATCATCTGGGCGAAACGGGGCTCGTCGCCGCCGAGGAATTCGCCGAGGGCGCAGGCGGCGTCGTTCGCCGACTTGGTAACGATCGCGTAGATCGCCTGCTCGACCGTGAAATTGGTGCCGGGGACGAGGCCGAGCTTGGAGGGCTGCATGGAGGCCGCGTGCGGGGAGACGGGCACGACGTCGTTGAGGGTGATGCGGCGATCGCGCAGCGCCTCGAAGGCCAGGTACAGCGTCATCAGCTTGGTGAGGCTCGCCGGATAGCGAAGCTCATCGACATTGACCGCCTCCAGCACCTTTCCGGTGGCGTCATCGACGATGATCGAACTGTAGCGGGCCGAGCCGACCTGGGCGTGGGCTGGATCGGCGGTCGCGCAAACCAGCAGGGCGGCTCCCCCGAAAAGGGCCAGCGCCGCGCTGCGACCTCGCGCAAAAGTTGATCCGCGCTCGTTGCAAGAATCAGCCATCCCGGCCCCCGTCACCGACGCGCGGACTGTATCGAGCCGACCCTGGCTCTGTCCAGGGTTGGTAACAGGATTTGGGTTAACACTCAGTAAGTTGGCCATGGCGGCTCGGCTCAACTGGCAGGAGGAACTGTCAGAGAAAAAGGCGGGCGCGACCGCCCTTCAGATTTTTGTGCACCGCACAACGGCGCCTTGACTCGGAGTTCGATGACGGCTTAGTGTGCGTTTGTTGCAACGCAGCTAACACAATCGTGGCCGGCCAACGGAGGTCATCCCGTTGCCGGACCAGGACGACCGGTTCGCCGTTCTGGGACCGACATGAAAGGGGAAATAACATGGCACTTAAAGCAACGGCCGGCGGCAATGGCGTGGAGACGAGCGCACCTGAGCGAGTTGCCGCGATTGGGTTCGGATCTCTGGGTTCCGGCGCCGAGGCGGCGGCCGCGGGTTTCGAACGGGCTCAGGCACAGGTCAAAGAAGGGGTGGAAAAGGTGACGAAAGTAGCAGAACAGCTGGTTTCTTTTAGCCAGGGCAATCTTGAGGCGGTGGTGAAGTCCGGGCAGATCTGGGCTACCGGCCTGCAGGACCTGTCCAAGCAGGTGGCGACCCAGGCGCAGGGCAGCCTGGATGAGGGGCTGAGCGTGATCCGCGCCCTCGCCGGTGTGAAGTCGCTGAAGGAAGCGATCGATCTGCAGACCAGCTTCACCCGGACCGCGTTCGAGAAGGCGCTGGCCGAGTCCGGCCGCCTGACCGAGAGCTCGTTGAAGCTCGCCGAGCAGGCCTCGGCGCCGCTGACGGCCCGCGTCTCGGCGGCGGTCGAAGTCTTCCGCGCGTCCTAAACTACGCCTGTCGCCGGCGCGGGTAAAACCGCGCCGGCAATCCGGCCGCGGCCAGATGGCCGCCGGCTCGCCGCCCGGCGCCGGACTTCTCCGGGACGCCCGGACTGGTGCCGCCCGGCCTGTTGGCGGCAAGCTGAGCGGCACAAACGCCGCCTTACTCAACCATCACCCTTTTCGTCGCGCCGGACCATCCGATATGGTCCCCTTGGAACTCGGGTATCTTGGGCTTTTCCTGGGTGGCGCTTGCTGAAGAGTGCCGGGGTGATCGGATCATGAGCGATAGTGACAAGAAGGGCGGCGAAGGGCCGAATTCCGGCGTAGTCGTTAAGGCGCGCCCCAAGACGCGCAAGCCGGCCATGTATAAAGTGCTGATGCTGAACGATGACTACACGCCGATGGAGTTCGTCGTTCACGTCCTTGAGCGATTTTTCCAGAAGACGCGCGAGGAAGCCACGCGGATCATGCTGCACGTGCATCGCCGGGGTGTCGGGGTGTGCGGCGTGTATACGTACGAGGTGGCCGAGACCAAGGTGACCCAGGTGATGGACCTGGCGCGCCAGAACCAGCATCCGCTTCAATGCACGATCGAGAAAGAATAGGGGTGTAATCTGTCGCTCGAGCCCCATCTCGAGATCGGGGAAAAATCACTCCAAGGTTCCGGAACTCTGTGCCATGCTCCCCACTTTCGAGAGGTGGACCTAACGCGGAGCCTAGTGCGAAGGAGCGTCACGTAAATGCTGTCACGCAACCTCGAACAGACGCTTCACCGTGCCTTATCGTTCGCCAGCGAGCGGCGCCATGAATATGCGACGCTTGAGCACCTGCTTCTCGGCCTTGCGGACGATAGCGACGCGGCCACAGTCCTACGTGCCTGCGGCGTCGATCTGGATAAGCTGCGGCAGGATCTGATCGAATTCCTCGACAAGGATCTGTCCGGGCTCGCCACCGACCGGGCCGGCGATCCGAAGCCGACCGCCGGCTTCCAGCGGGTTGTGCAACGCGCCGCGATCCATGTTCAGTCCTCCGGGCGCGACGAAGTCACCGGAGCCAATGTCCTCGTCGCGCTGTTCAGCGAGCGCGAGAGCCATGCGGTTTATTTCCTGCAGTTGCAGGACATGACCCGGCTCGACGCCGTGAACTTCATCAGCCATGGCATCGCCAAGGCGCCGGGGCGCTCCTCACAGCGGCCGGTGCAGGGATCGCAGCCAAGCGACTCCGCGCATGAGGCCGAGCGGGACGAAAAGCCGGGGCGTCGCAACCAGGACGCGCTCAGCAATTATTGCGTGAACCTGAACAAGAAGGCGGCAGCCGGCAAGATCGACCCGCTGATCGGGCGCGATACCGAGATCGAGCGGACGATCCAGATCCTCTGCCGCCGGACCAAGAACAACCCGCTTTATGTGGGCGATCCGGGCGTCGGCAAGACCGCGATCGCCGAGGGGCTGGCGAAGCGCATCGTCGAGGGCGACGTGCCTGAGGTGCTGGCCAAATCCACCATCTTCGCGCTCGACATGGGCGCGCTGCTGGCCGGGACACGCTATCGCGGCGATTTCGAGGAGCGGCTGAAGGCCGTCGTCACCGAGCTGGAAAGCCAGCCCGGGGCGGTGCTGTTCATCGATGAGATCCACACCGTGATCGGCGCCGGCGCGACCAGCGGCGGGGCGATGGACGCCTCCAACCTGCTGAAGCCCGCGCTCGCGTCCGGCAACCTGCGCTGCATCGGCAGCACGACCTACAAGGAGTTCCGCAACTACTTCGAGAAGGATCGGGCGCTCGTTCGCCGCTTCCAGAAGATCGACGTCAACGAGCCGTCGCTCGAGGACGCGGTTAAGATCCTGCGCGGGCTCAAGACCAATTACGAGAAGCACCACAAGGTCCGTTACACGGACGAGGCGATCCGTGCCGCCGTGGAACTGTCGGCGAAATACATCAATGACCGCAAGCTGCCGGACAAGGCGATCGACGTCATCGACGAGGTTGGCGCTTCCCGCATGCTGCTGCCGGAGAATAAGCGCCGCAAGACGGTGACGCTGCG
>DATJWY010000120.1:0-4459 GCA_035500775.1 Acetobacteraceae bacterium | reverse complement strand
CGCCGAGCGCTACGACCTCGCCGACCGCCCGGCGCAGGGTGCGACGATGTCGCGGGGCAAGCCTCTGCAGGAGGGCGTGCGGGTCAAGCTGCCCGCCGACACGACCTGGGACCAACTGGCCGCGATGACCCCGGACGAGATCCGGGACAAGGACCTGTTTCCCAAAGGCTTCTACCCGCTGCCGCATCCCAATCATCCGGAAGGCGGCATGGTCTTTCCCCATTTCGAAATCAGCGAAATCCAGAAGCAGGAGGCGCGGGATCTCACCCGGTTCGATCTGGATTTCGATCTCCCCGATCACTTCCTGGCCGAGTTTCCCGCCCCCATTTACCTGACCACGCGGCCTGATCTGGGGGATGTTTCTCAGGGTAAGCTCGTAACGATCGAAAATTATTACGAATTATTCAACGGCATCCTCAATCCGAAGCAATTGGAGGGGTTGCGCCTGCTGCTGACGCCGTTCCCGCAGCAACAATTCAACCAGACCGAGGATCGCCGTTCGGAGCAACCGAGCCGCGGCGTGGCGTGCTTCGATTGCCACCAGAATGGGCACACCAACGGGGCCACTCATCTCGTTGGCGATATCCGGCCGCAGGAATTCCGGCATCGCATCCAAACGCCGTCATTGCGCGGCGTGAATATCCAGCGGCTGTTCGGCTCGCAGCGCGCCCTCAAAACGGTTGAAGACTTCACCGAATTCGAACAGCGTGCGGCCTATTTCGACGGCGATCCGGTCATCGCGACCAAGAAGGGCGTCAATATTCTGGAGCGCGGCAGCCAGGTCCATGACATGGCCGAGTTCCAGGAAATATTGGATTTTCCTCCGGCGCCGAAGCTCGATGTCTATGGCATGCTCGACCCGGCGAAGGCGACGCCGGCCGAATTGCACGGCCAGGAGATCTTCTTCGGCAAGGGGCAGTGTGGGATCTGCCATGCCGCCCCGTATTACACCGACAACACAATGCACAACCTGCAGGCCGAGCGTTTCTATAAGCCGGTGATGATCAATGGCATGTTGGCCAGCGCCGATGGACCCATCAAGACATTCCCGCTCCGGGGCATCAAGGACGCGCCGCCCTATCTTCATGACGGCCGCCTCCTGACCTTGGAGGACACGGTCGAATTCTTCAACCTGATCCTGGGAACGAAGCTGACGGCGCCGGAAAAGCAGGATTTGGTGCAGTTCCTGCGGGCACTTTGAGGCGCAGTTACGAGGCTTAAGGCGAGGGGCTCCGCCCCTCGACCCCGCCAAAGGCCGTAGGCCTTTGGAAACCGATCACTTTTTTCCTGGCCGCGTCAGCCCTCCGATGCCGATCGGAAACCAGGAACGCAGTCAGAAAAACAAAAGGATTCCAAAGGCTAAGCCTTTGGTGGGGTCCAGGGGCAAAGCCCCTGGCCTTCCTTCGATATTATCCCGCCCGGCCGATCCGCTTCTTCACCGCCGCGCCAATAGCGGCCGGGGTAATGCCGAAATGCTCATACAGCACCTCGGCCGGCGCGGAGGCGCCGAAGCCGTTGAGGCCGATGAACACGCCATCCTGGCCGAGCCAGCGTTCCCAGCCGAAGCCGCCTGCCGCCTCGATGCCGAAGCGCGGCGCCTCTCCGAGCACGTTCGCGCGGTATTCCTCGCTCTGACGGCCGAACAGCTCCCAACTCGGCAGCGACACCACCGCAACCTCGATCCCCTCGGCGGCGAGGCTGTCCCGCGCCTGCATGGCGATCGAGACCTCGGAGCCGGTGGCGATCAGGGTTGCCGCGCGCGGGCCGTTCGCCTCGGCGAGCACGTAGCCGCCGCGGGCGGAGCTATTCTCCGCTGCGCTGGTGCGCAGCGCCGGCAGCGCCTGGCGGGAGAGCACCAGCGCGCTCGGCCCGTCCGCGTTGCGCAGCGCGATCTCCCAGCATTCCGCCGTCTCCAGCGCGTCGGCCGGGCGCAGCACCAGGAGGTTGGGCATCGCGCGCAGGCTGGCGAGATGCTCCACCGGCTGATGCGTCGGCCCGTCCTCGCCGAGGCCGATGCTGTCATGCGTCAGCACATGGATCACGCGCTGGCGCATCAGCGCGGCGAGGCGCAGCGCCGGGCGCAGATAGTCGGTGAACACGAAAAACGTGCCGCCATAGGGGATCAGGCCGCGCTGCAGGGCGATGCCGTTCATCGCCGCCGCCATGCCGTGCTCGCGCACGCCCCAATGGATGTAGCGGCCGCCGAACTGGCCCGGCGTCACCGAGCCCATGGCCTTGACCAGGGTGAGGTTGGAGCCGGTGAGGTCGGCCGAGCCGCCGACCAGCTCGGGGATGGCCGGGACCAGCACCTCCAGCGCCTTCTGGCTGGATTGCCGTGTCGCGAGCTTCGGCTTGCTCTCCGCGATCTCCGCCTTGTAGGCGGCCATGGCGTGATGCCAGCTCTCCGGCAGCTTGCCGGCCTGGGTGCGTTCGAACTCGGCGCGCATCGGGTGGCGGGTGAGGCGCTTCAGCCACGTGCGGCGGGTGCCGGCGTTGCGCTGCCCGGCCTCGCGCCAGGGAAGTGCGATCTCCTCCGGGATCTCGAACGGCGCGGCGGTCCAGCCGAGCGCCTGCTTCGCCGCGGCCGCCTCGGCGGCGCCGAGCGGGGCGCCGTGCACGCCGGCGGTGCCGGCCTTGGTCGGGGCGCCGAGGCCGATGATGGTGCGGCAGGCGATCAGCGTCGGCTTGCGGGAGCGGGTGGCCCAGGAGAGCGCGGACGCGATCTCCTCCGGGTCATGGCCGTTGATCCGCCGCGTCGCCCAGCCGAGGGCGGTGAAGCGGCGCAGCACGTCGTCCGAGCAGGAGAGGCTGGTGTCGCCGTCGATCGAGATATTGTTGTCGTCGAACAGCACGCAGAGCCGGTCGAGCCGCAGATGCCCGGCGAGGCTCGCCGCCTCGTGGCTGATGCCTTCCATCAGGTCGCCGTCGCCGGCGAAGACCCAGGTGCGGTGATCGACCAGCGAGCGGCCGTAGCGGGCGGCGAGCATGCGCTCGGCGATCGCCATGCCGACGGCGGTGGCGAAACCCTGGCCGAGCGGGCCGGTGGTGGTTTCGATCGCCGGGTGCTCGCCGTATTCCGGATGGCCGGCGGCGGCGGAATGCAACTGGCGGAAGCGGCGGAGCTGCTCGGTCTCCATGCCCGCATGCCCGGTCAGGTGCAGCAGGGCGTAGAGCAGCATGGAGCCATGGCCGCCGGAGAGCACGAACCGGTCGCGGTCCGGCCAGTGCGGGTCGGCGGCGTCGAACTTCAGGAACCGGGTCCAGAGCACGGTCGCGACATCGGCCATGCCCATAGGCAGGCCGGGATGGCCGGATTTCGCGGTCTCGACCGCGTCGATGGCGAGGGCGCGGATGGCGTTCGCCATCTGCCGCTCGGGCGTGAGCGGGCCGGCGAGGATCGCCTGCTGCGCGGCCAGAGCGGGACGGTCGCCCGAGGCGGCGGGCGCAGACATATCGGCCATGGATAATTCCCCTGCTCGCGGACCCGGATGCCGCGGGTGAGGGGCCTATAGGGTCCGTCCGTCCGCGTGGCAAGCCGCCCGGCTGGGCGGCCTGACGGAAGTTTGGAGCGTTTTCGCTATGATTGCATAGTGAAAACATTCCAGATCTTTAGACTTGGCAAACAATTTTATCGGCCGGACCGATTCCGGTCCGGCCGATGGTGTGCCCTATCCCCTACGCCCGATCCCGAGATAGTCGAAGCCCGCCGCCCGCATGGCGGCCGGGTCAAAGATGTTGCGCAGGTCGATCACCACCCGGCCGCGCATCAGCTCGGCCAGGCGCTGCGGCGCGAGCGCGCGGAACTCGTTCCACTCCGTGACCACCACCAGCACGTCCGCCCCGGTCGCGGCATCCAGCGCGTCGGCGCTGTATTCCACGCTCTCCGGCAGCAGCGGCCGCGCCACCTCCGTGCCCACCGGATCGAAGGTGCGCACAATCGCCCCGCCCTCCACCAGCCGCCCCACGATCGGGATCGAGGGCGCGTCGCGCATGTCGTCGGTTTCCGGCTTGAAGGTGAGGCCGAGCACCGCGATCGTCTTGCCGTGCACCGAACCGCCGCAGGCGGCGGCGATGCGCGCCGCCATGCCGGATTTGCGCGCGTCGTTCACCTGCACCGTCGCTTCCACCAGGCGGGACGGGGCGCCGGCATCCTGGGCGATGCGCATCAGCGCCAGCGTGTCCTTGGGGAAGCAGGAGCCGCCATAGCCGGGGCCGGGATGCAGGAACTTGCGGCCGATGCGGCCGTCGAGCCCGATGCCGCGCGCCACGTCATGCACGTCCGCGCCGACCTTCTCGCACAGATCGGCCATCTCGTTGATGAAGGTGATCTTCATCGCCAGGAACGAGTTGGCCGCGTACTTGGTCAGCTCGGCGGTCTCGATGTTGGTGAAGACGATCGGCGTCTCGATCAGGTAGAGCGGCCGGTAGAGCCGGCGCAGCACGTCCTGCGCGCGCTCGG
>DATJWY010000119.1:0-10879 GCA_035500775.1 Acetobacteraceae bacterium | reverse complement strand
ATAAACCGTCATGTCTAGGCGCCTCTTCTTTTTGGAAGACGGCACTTTTTGGGAGGCGGCACTTTTGGGGGCGCTCCACCGGCGCGCAACATGCAAGTGTGTGAAATCGGAAATGTGATCCGGCCGAGGTGGGCAGGGGGTGGCCGCCAGTTGCTGGCACCGGCTAGACCCCGCACGGGCAGCGACGGAAGCGCGCCGTCTGCTCGCGCCGGAGGGACGGCTGCTGATCGCACAGCTTGAGTGGCGCATCATGCCGGGCAACCTGACCGCCTGCACCCTGGAGGCACTAGAGTTGCCCCCGCCGCCGCCCGGCTTCCGCACCAGCGTGAGACTGACCGAGGGCACGATCGCACCACCCCGAGCCGGGTCCAGAGCCAATCTTAATGCCTATGGGGCTCACTTCCGGGGGCTTTTGCCGGGTTGGTTATTTTCCCCTGCCTGTTAGCGGCATCTTCAGATGCCAGCCTTATCCCCGACGGAGATCAGGGCGTCCGTGGGATTGTAGGCCGCCCCTGAAAAGCAGGGGGGAGTAGATGAGCAAGAGCGTGACCCTTGGCGGCGACGAGGCCATTCCGATTCTGTCCGAGGCGCTCGCCCCGCCGCTGATCCATGGGGTCGCGGCGTTGTCCGCCCTGGTCTATGCCGGGCAACGGCCGGAAGAGCTGATCCGCCAGGTTTCCGCAGGGCCCGAGACGCCGGAACAGGTGGTCGGCGCTGCCCTGGATGTCGCCACGCTCTGCTTCCTTGGCTTCCGGCGGGAGGCTGGCCTCGCGCTGCAAGGCGCGGCGCTGGAGGCCTGCCAGATCTACCGCGTGGCCTCACCCACCGGGTCGGCGCCGCTCCGGGTGCTGGCGCTGGTGGCGCCCGGCGATTTGCAGGTGAACATTCCGCTCGATTTCATCACCGCGCATCTCGATGTGCGGCTCGATCTGCTGTTCGTGCGGCCCGGTCAGGCGCTGCCTGCCTGCGTGCCGGATCATGATCTGGCGATCTTCGCCGTGAGCGAGAGCGACCGCGCCACGCTGCGCCGGCTGGCGCCGCTGTTCCGCCGCTGGCCGCGGCCGGTGGTGAACGATCCGGTCCGGGTGCCCGGCCTGGGCCGCGCGGAGCTGACTGAGGCCTGCGCCGGGCTGCAAGGCGTGCTCGCGCCGCCGCTCGCGCCGCGCGGCCGGGAGGATCTGCTCGCCGCCATGGCACACGGCGGGTTGGACGGGCTGTTGCCGGGCGCGGCCGGTCCGGTGCTCGTGCGGCCGGAGGGAAGCCATGCCGGGGAGGGGCTGGCGCGGATCGCCGATGCGGCGGCACTCACGCATTATCTGGAGCGGGAAGCGGCGTCGCGCTTCTTCGTCTCCTGCTTCATCGACTACCGGAGCGCCGACGGGCTGTTCCGCAAATACCGGGTGGCGTTCATCGGCGGCCGCCCGTTCCTGTGCCACATGGCCGTCTCGTCGCATTGGATGGTGCATTACCTCAATGCCGGGATGACCGAGAGCGCCGCCAAGCGGGAGGATGAGGCGCGGGCGATGGCGGAATTCGATGCCGGCTTCGCGGCGCGGCACCGGCGGGCCTTCGCGGCGCTCTGCGAGCGGGTCGGGCTGGACTATTTCGTCATCGATTGCGCCGAGGCGCCGGATGGGCGGCTGCTGCTGTTCGAGGCGGATGTGGCGGCGATCATCCACCTGATCGATCCGCCCGACCTGTTCCCCTACAAGGCGGCGCAGATGCGGCGCGTGTTCGCGGCGTTCGGGGCGTTCCTGGCCGGGCGGGTGAGGGAAGGCGGCTGGCCGGCGGCGGCACCCGGGGATGATGACCGGGCGCCGGTCCCGCTGGCGGCTCAGGGGCGGCCGTACGTGTCCTCGAACCGCACGATGTCGTCCTCGCCGACATAGGCGCCGGACTGCACCTCGATCAGCACGAGCGGGATGCGGCCGGGGTTTTCCAGCCGGTGCACGCAGCCGAGCGGCAGGTAGATGCTCTCATTCTCCCGCAGCAGCACCTGTTCGCCATCCCGCGTGACCATCGCCGTGCCGGCCACCACCACCCAGTGCTCGGCGCGGTGATAGTGCTTCTGCAACGAGAGTTTTTCGCCCGGCTTGACCAGGATGCGCTTGACCTGGAAGCGGTCGCCGGCCGTCAGGCGCTCGTAAGAGCCCCAGGGGCGGTAGATCCGGTTGTGGCTCGTCGCCTCCGGTCGCCCCTCTCGCTGGAGCCGGCTGACGATGGTTTTGACATCCTGGGCGCGGTCCCGGTGCATGGCGAGCACCGCGTCCCGGGTCACCACCAGCACCGCGTCCTTGAGGCCGGCGATGGCCGTGACAATGCCCTCGCTGCGGACGAAGCAATCCTCCGCGCCCTCCAGCAGCACCTTGCCGCCCTCGGCTGCCTGCACGACGTTGCCGGCGCGGTCCTTGGCGCCGATCTCCCAGAGCGCCTGCCAGCTGCCGACGTCGGACCAGCCGAGATCGGCGGGCACCACCGCGGCGCGCGTGGTCTGCTCGGCGACGGCGTAGTCGAGGCTGATATTCGGGTTGGCGCTGAACGCCTCGGGATCCAGCCGGATGAAGGTCAGGTCGCCGGTGCGCGCTTCCACCGCGCGCCGCGTGGCGGCGAGCACGGCCGGGGCATATTGCTGCATCTCCTCGATGATCGTCTCCGCCGTGAAGACGAACATGCCGGAATTCCACAGATGCCGGCCGGACTGGATCAGTTCGCCGGCGAGCGCCGCGTCCGGCTTCTCGATGAAGCGGATGAGGTCATGGGCGCCCGCCACGTCGGGGAGGGGGGCGCCGGCCTCGATATAGCCGTAGCCGGTTTCCGGCCTGACGGGGGTGATGCCGAAGGTGACGAAGCGGCCCCTGCGCGCCGCCGCCACGGCCGGGTCCAGCGCCGGGGCGAGCGCCTCGGGCCGGGTGATGGCCGCGTCCGCCGCCATGATCCAGAGCACGGCTTGCGGATCTTCCTGCGCCACCAGCAAGGCCGCCGCGGCGACGGCGGGGGCGGAGTTGCGCCCCGCCGGCTCCAGCACGATGCGCGCATCCTCGATGCCCGCCTGCCGGAGCTGCTCGGCGATGATGAAGCGGTGCGCCTGGTTGCACACCACGACGGGCGGGGCGAAGCCCTCGCCGGTGGCGCGCAGCACGGTTTCCTGGATCAGCGTGCGGTCGGAGGTCAGGGGCCAGAATTGCTTGGGAAAGGTCTCCCGCGAGACCGGCCAGAGCCGGGTTCCGCTGCCCCCGGAGAGGATGACCGGCACCACGCGGCCGGGGCGGGGGCCCGCGTGCGCGCCTTTGAGCCAGTCCTGCACGACGGGAGCCGACATGGATCACCTGATATCCTGATGGTCGGCCCAGGATCGCATGGCGCGCGGGGGCGGGGCAACAACCGGCGCGGGTGCCGGGCTTGCCGGCGCGGGCGGCGCCCGGCTTTCCGCCGGATCAGACGCCGATACCGTGACAATGCCCGGGCGAGCCCCTGGCTCAAGTGGTGGGCTCTCCTGGAGGCGTCTCTGTAGACACATGATTGATCGGTCGGCGCGCAGAGTCGCGCGTGGGGATGGCGTGGACCGCCATCTGGCCGGCCGACGGCGTCACCAGAAATCCGACACGGCCCATGCTCTGATTGAATGGAAGCCATGACACACTGGCGATCGTGTCGGCAATCGCCAGGCCGCCGCGCCCTATGCCGCGCGCATTGGCCAAGAATGCCCGCCGGGTGACCGCGACACCCAGGGGGTGGGGATTGCCGGACAAGAATTGCGGTTAGCTGAAGCCATCCGGGCCTGGCTTCGGCAGATCGCCCGAAACGGCCGCAATGTCATTGAGCGGTGGAGCCGCTTCACCGGGCCGAGCTTGAATGCGGCGGGTTGGATTCAACTTTTTGTAACGTACAAGAATAATGGCGGGATGGCAACGTCCCCGCCGATCGGCCGGGCAGTCTTTTAACCGGGGGGCGGGAATAAGGCAGCGCGCGCCAAATGGGCCCAATGGACTTCGAAATAGCCATGGAATAGCTTGACCGACGAGCACCAGACCGCCGGCAAGCCAAATCTCAATGACGATCCCCCACCAAGTGCACTTTTGCGGGATCGGTGCCAGCCTGCCGTGGGCCTATGTCTTCGCCATTCTGTCAGCCGCTGAGCGCAGCGGGCTGCCGAAAATCATCCTCCATCACACCGACGCCCTTGAAGACGGTGCCGAGTTGCGCGCGCTCAAACATGCGCCTCGCGTGCATCTATCCCGGATCGATCCCGTCGCGTGTTTGACCGAGGCCGGGCGTATGCTCGGCGTTGGCGGCGAGCTGGCCGCGCTCTACGGCAGGCTCGACAGCCCTGTGGCGCGGACTGATATTTTACGGGCGACAATACTGTACCTGCAAGGCGGCTTGTATCTTGATCTGGACACGATCACGACAGCCTCTCTTCTCCCCTTGCTCAATACACCGCAGTTTGTCGGCTCCGAGTTCATCGTGTGGCCCCAAATTGTGCGTGCCTCCCATTCGCCCGTGGTGTGGACTCGTCATCTGATCCTTGATCTGTTACGCAAGGTCCTTCGGCGGATGCCGGGTGGCTGGAAGACGTTCAGGCGGGTGGAAAAATTTTATTTCCGCAGCGTTAACAACGCTGTGATGGGTGCGGAGGCAAATTCACGCCTGCTCGCGGACTATCTTCATGCGATGCTCGCCGTGCCGCCCGATCGTCAGGCGCAAGCCTACGCGCTGGGGCCAGACCTGCTCCAAGAGGTGGTCGATCACTACCAGGAGGGCGATCTGACCATTCAGGAGCCGCGGGTCTTCTATCCATTGCCGCCGGAAATCTCCGAGCAGTGGTTCCGGATCAGTCGCGACGTACGGTTGAACGCCGTTCTCTCAGCAGAGACGCGCCTCGTGCATTGGTACGCATCGGTCCGTACCAAGTCACGCGTTGCGCGGATCAGCCCGAGATATGTGCGGGAGTATCGAGAACATCAATTGTACAGTGCGTTGGAATGTTCGCCTATTCGCGATCTTCCGGAAGCGGCGTGAGTTATACGCCTGTGCGGGGTAGGGGATGCATCGCATCATCGCGGCCTGCGAACCCGGCGATGCCCAGGGGATCAAAGGCCGGGAAAGACCGCGCTGACGAGATCGGCGTAGCCATCATGGCGGCCATGAGGCATAGGCGCTGCGTCAACGGGCCTGAGACATGACGGCCCTCAACCGAGGCGGTATCGCTGATTTCCCTCTTGCGTTGGAGAGGAACTCGGTAGATCGATGATTGCTTCTGGGCGCGCTGCGCCTGGCGGGGTAGGTGGGTTGTCGACGGTTGGCGTGAAAGCGGCAGGCCCGGGGCCGAGGAGTCTCGGGTTCAAGGCGTTCGCTGCGCAAAGCGCACGGGAGTCGTGGTTCGGTTGCGGCCACGACTGCGGAAAGAGAGCGACGCACTCCGAAGTTCGGAGTGTCGCTTTTTATGCGCTATTCCGGAAAATCCAGCAGCATACATCGCCGCAAAATTTGGCGACGTTAGTTCTTCCAAACGGGTTAGCTACGAACAGGGTACACCATGGCGAATAAAGGCGGCATCCGCATCGCGATTGCGGGGGTAGGTAACTGTGCGAGCGCACTGATCCAGGGCATCCATTATTATACCCCAGAGCGCTGCATCGATGGCGTCGTGGGTTTGATGCACAAGGAGATCGGTGGCTACCTGCCATGCGACATCGAGGTCGTCGCGGCATTCGATGTCGACGCCCGCAAGGTCGGTAAGGACGTCAACCAGGCCATCTTCTCCAAGCCGAACTGCACGAAAATCTTCCAGAAAGAGATCCCCGACAGCGGGGTGATCGTGCGCATGGGGCAGGTGCTCGACGGCATCTCCGAACACATGGCCGCCTATGCCGATGATCGGACGTTCATTCGTTCCGACGCGCAGGAACTTACGAAAGAAGAGATCGTTCGCGAGCTGAAGCGCAGCGGCGCGGAAATCCTTCTGAACTATGTCCCGGTCGGATCGGAGCAAGCCGCACGCTTCTACGCGGAATGCGCGTTGGAGGCCGGTGTCGGCTTCATCAACAACATGCCGGTATTCATCGCCAGCGACAAGAAATTTGCTGAGCGGTTCAAGGCGCGCAATCTGCCGATCATCGGCGACGACATCAAATCCCAGCTCGGCGCGACGATCGTGCACAGGGTGCTGACAGACCTGTTCGCGAAGCGTGGGGTGAAGCTGCTCAGAACCTATCAGTTGAATACCGGCGGCAACACCGATTTCCTTAACATGAAGAACCAGCAGCGTCTGGCGTCGAAAAAGACGTCCAAGACGGAAGCCGTGCAGTCGGTCGCCGAAAAGCGCCTTGAGGACGACAACATCCATGTAGGCCCGAGCGATTACGTGCCGTGGCAGAACGACAATAAGATCTGCTTCCTGCGGATCGAGGGGCACCTCTTCGGTGATGTCCCGATGGATCTGGAATTGAGGCTGTCGGTGGAGGATTCGCCGAATTCCGCCGGTGTCGTCATCGATATGATCCGCTGCTGCAAGCTGGCACTGGAGAATGGTGTCGGAGGCGTGCTTGAGGCGCCGAGTGCCTATTTCTGCAAGCATCCGGCGGTGCAATACACGGATGACGATGCGTATAAGATGATCGAGGCCTTCATACGCGCTCACAGCGTGAAGGTGTCTCATGCCGTGAAGGTGCCTGCCGTCCTATGAAGTGCCTGATCGTAGCCGCGGGGCAGGGCGCCAGGCTGAGAGAAAAAGGCGACCTCAAGCCGCTGATCCCCATCAAGGGGATCCCGCTGATAGAGCGCGTGATTAATCGCGCTCGCAGCGCCGGGATCGACGAGTTCTTCGTCGTCAGCGGCTACCGGGGCGACGAGCTGCGACAGGAGCTCGATGCGTTTTCCGCACGGGAAAACATTCGCATCACGCACATCGTCAATGAAAGCTGGGACCGTGCCAACGGGGTCTCCTTGCTCACAGCGAAGCGGTATCTCGACGAGCCCTTCTTGTTGACGATGTGCGATCACCTGGTCGATCCGGAAATTTTCCGCGGCGTGATGTCTGCATCGCTTGAGCCGGACATTGTCACCTTGGGCGTCGATTTCAACATCGACAGCCCGCTCAACGATCCGGAAGACGTCACGCGCGTTAAATGCTCAAACGGCCGGATCGAGCATATCGGCAAGGTGATCCGCGACTTTAACGCCTTCGACACGGGCGTCTTCCTGTGCACGCCGATCATTTTCGATGCGCTGGAGGAAAGCCAGGCTCACGGAGACGACAGCATCTCCGGGGCCATGAATGTGCTGGCGCGATGGAACAAGGCGCGCGTTTTCGACATTCAGGGGCGGATCTGGGTCGATGTCGACGATCCCGTTGCATTCAAGAAAGCTGAGGAACTGCTCGAGTCGGGGCAGTTCTGACTTATTCGCGGCGAACAGTCATATAAGCGACAAGTGAAGTGGAGAGCCGAAATTCATGGAGGCCGCTGAGCCAGTCCGGCGAACGTCGGAGATTGAGGAGGTAACGAATCTCTATTTCATACATCCGATAGCGAGCCGCCTCACGCCGTTATTGGCGAATATGCACGTCCATCCCAATGCCGTTTCCGTGGCGGGCATGTTGTTCGGCATGTCGGCGGGATTCGCTTATTGCCATTATCAAGATCTGCGCTATGCGATTGCGGGATTTATCCTGATGATCGCATGGCATGTGATGGATGGTGCCGACGGGCAGCTTGCGCGTCTCACGCATTCGCAGTCCGAGACGGGCAAGATCCTCGACGGAATCTGCGATTACGTCACGTTCATTGCTGTCTATACGGGTCTGGCAGTGACGCTCAGCCGGCAATATGGTGGTTGGGTATGGATCCTCGTCATTGCCGCCGGCGCGTGCCATGCCGTCCAGGCTGCCGCTTATGAGGTGCAGCGGCAGGAATATAACTTCTGGGGCTGGGGCCGAAAATCCGCGGAGTTGCTGGAGTTGCACACTCCGCCAGGGGACGCCAGGCCTGCATCCCTGGTGCGGTGGCTTCCGGACCTGCTGCATCGGCTGTATGCGCGAGTCCAGTTCCTGGTGGCCGGTGCCGCCGTGGAATTTCACAAAAGACTGGCTGCGACTTTGCAATCGCAGCCAGAGCGCACGGCAGCCATCCGGCAACGGTACCGCGAGGTATTCGCGCCGAGGGTCCGCCGATGGTCGGTGATGTCTGCCAATTATCGTACTCTGGGTATTTTTGTTTTCGCTCTGCTGAAGGCGCCCCTGTACTATTTTTGGTTCGAGATATTCGGTTTTGGGGCGATTTTGATTGGCCTTCTTGCCGGGCAGCGGGCGCGAAACGCGCAGTTTTTCAAGGAGCTGGATACCGTGGAATGAGCGGTTCGCCGCGCTATCTATGTGCGCGGCGAAAGAGATAAACCGCCAAAGCCATCAACAGCAGCGAGGGCGCCAACGCGGTAACCGCCGGGTTGAGGTCGAGCAGCAGGCCCAGATGGTCCACGATCTGTTGGCTCATTGAGAATATGATGCCAACGATCGCGCCGATCATAAGGTGCTGCCCGGTATTCTGTGCGCGCGGCGGTCCGAATACGAAGGGGGCGGCGATCATTATCATGGCGACTATCGACAAAGGGATGCTGATCCTTGTCCATAGTTCCTGTTCATAGCGTATCGCCTGCTGGTGTCGCTGTTTAAGATCGTGGACGTACCGATATAGCGCAATCGGCGGCAAGCTCTCCGGGGGCAGCATCAAAAGCTGAGTCTGCTTGCGGAGCATGAAGGAGTGCCAGGGAAGCGAGGCCAGATGCTCGGTCTGGAATTGCGAAGAGTCGAGGCGTTTCCTGAGCACGTCGGTCAGCAGCCAGGTGCCGTCTGGGCGAATATCGGCGCGATCCGCGTGGATAAAGCTCTCCAGGCTGCCATCGTCGGCGAAGGTGTAGATATCGATATCCTTCGGGACGTTTCCGTATTCAAACTGCTGCACGTTCAGATACTGACGATCACTCTGCGCCCAGAAGCTATCGCCACTACGAAGAGGTGCCGAAGCGGGCAAAGAGGACAGAGCGGACGTGCGGTGTTCCTGCGCGAGTTGTTGAGCCGGCGGGATCACGAATTCCGCCAGCAAAAACAGGGCAATGACGATGGGGACGGCGAGTTTGACGATCGATCCGATGATACGGATCTCGGAGATGCCGAGACTCTGCAGCGCCGTCAGCTCGGAGGTTCTGGCCAGGGCGCCCAGCGCGAGCAAGCTGCCCAACAGCATCGATATCGGCGTCACTTGCAGCAGTCGGGCCGGGGTGGTCAGCAGCACGTAGACCAGGGCGTCGATCAAGCGGTAGTGACCTTGACCGACAGAACTGAGCTGTTCGACAAATTCGAGCAGGCTGAACAATGTAGTTAATGCCACGGCGACCAGAGCAAAAGCCCTGAGAGCGGCGGCCTCGATATAACGATCAAGCAGCGTCATGGTCGCCGACCATGTTGTCCGAAATGGCAATCATCGGGCTTGCGGAAAGTTGTGTCATGCGCGTCCGTGTCTGAATTTGAGGTCCAGGCTCGGTCCGTACATGGCGATGATCAGAACCAGGGCGAGCAACGCTGGTGCCCACCAGATTCCCGGGAACTTGGCGGCCACGCCGTGCTGAACCCAGGTCCGCGCCGAAGTGCATAGCAAGTAGTATCCAAAATAAATCAGAATGGCTGTGCCAAATCTTGCATATTTGCTTTGCCGCGGCTTCGTGCGGCTCAGCGGTACCCCCATCATGCCAAGCAGGAGCGTCGATATGGGTGTTGAGAGCCGCCATTGGAATTCAGCAATGTCTGCGGCGGAATCGGAGGTTGCGAGCTGTGCGCTGCTGGCCGCCACGGAACTGTATTCGGCCGGCATGATGTCGCGACTATTCGGGTTCACGATGATTCCCTGCACGTGCAGGATTTTATCGGCATTCCCGTTTTCACCGCCGATCGAATAGATATGAGCATCGCTCATATAAACGTCCGAGCCGCTGTTCGGCGTCGTTTTCGGGAGCGGGTATGCCAACCGGGCGTAAATGATCTCCCTGCGATCCTCGTGCCGAAGCAGCACGAACACATCCCGTGCCGGGGTCCCCGGTCCTTCGCGATGAGTGAGGAAGATCACCCGGTTTCCGTGTTGGCCTACATAGAAGGTGCCGGCCTCCATCGCGTTGACATCGAGTACGACCTCGGCGCGCCGGGAAAGCTCGTGCAACTTCTGATACGCCCAGGGCCTCCCGACCAACGACAACCCGGCCACGGCAATGGCCAGGCATCCCGACAAGGTAAGCACCGCGCCCATCACCCTTGCCGGTGTCACACGCAGCGCGAACATCGCGGTAAATTCAGAGTCGCGGTACAGCCTGCCGAATGACAGTACCACCGAGATATAGAGCGATACCGGGATCAGTACTTCCAGTGCGATGAGCACCTTCAGGCCGATCATTTCTATGATCGTGTCGGTCGGCAGCAGTCCATTGACCGCCTCCGCCAGGAAGCCAGCGCCGCTGTAGCTGGCGAACAAGACGACGAGGACGCCCAGGATGGCCGCCAGCGGCCTGCTGATTTCCCGGATCAGATAGCGGTTGATGATCAAGGGCGTGCACCGTCCGTCCGCGAGTGGGCGCTCGCCACGGCACGTGGAGGCACGCCCCGCGCGCCCGGGTCCAGAGTGCGGCAAGTGGCTCGCATAAAGTATCGGTGGCTGCTCATCCGGGGTCTTGCGGAGCCTGATCTGGGAACGGCGCTCAGGTTTGGGCCCATATATACCTTGTTCATATGAGGGCCAAATTCCGGGTCGGCGGGGTGGGCCCGGAAAAACCTCATGGGACGCGCTCTTATTGATCCGGCTCGGGTGGTATTGAAATTGCTATCTGCGGGATCCAGATC
>DATJWY010000118.1:0-6852 GCA_035500775.1 Acetobacteraceae bacterium | reverse complement strand
CGAACTATGGCGCTGGCGGCGTGTACTACCAGGTCGTTCCGGCACCATAAGCGTCGATGCAACCTGAAAGGCCAGGGCTCTGCCCTGGACCCGCTGGGGCCGTACGGCCCCAGACCCCATGACTTTAAGGAAATCAAACGTTTGGGGGCCTGGGGCCTCAAGGCCCCAGTGGGGGTGCAGGGGGCAAAGCCCCCTGGTCTTGAAGCGGTCAATTCGGCACCAGCCCCCGCCCGCGCCCGATCACCCCGTCGCCGAAGCGCGCCCGCAGCGCATCCAGCGCCGCCTGCCGCGCCGCCCGGCGCGGCGCCTCGGGGTCGGCCAGGTCGCCGCGATCCGCCTCCGCCGCCGGCGCCAGCGGGTGCGCGCCGATGCCGATCAGGCGAAAGGCGGTGCCGTCCGCCTCCCGCGCCAGCAGGCCGCGCGCATGCGCGAACAGGGTTTCCGGCAGCTGCGTCGGCCCCGGCAGGCGCAGGGCGCGGGCGCGTTGGGCGAAGCGCGCGGTCTTCAGCTTCAGCACCACCCCGCCCGCCGCCACCTCCTTCTCCCGCAGCCGCCGGCCGAGCCGCTCGCAGAGCAGCCAGAGCTGCCGCTCCAGCGCCGCGCGGTCGCTGATGTCGGTTTCGAAGGTGATCTCCGCGCTGACCGATTTGACCTCCCGCCCGGGCGTGACCGGCCGGGCATCCTCGCCGCGCGCCCGCCGCGCCAGGGCGGGGCCATCCTCGCCGAGCAGGCGCAGCGCCGCCGGATCGTCCAACGCCTGCAGCTGGCCGATCCGGGTGATGCCGAGCGCCGCCAGCCGCCGCGCCTGCGCCGGGCCGACGCCGGGAAGCTGCCCGACCCCACCCGGCGCGAGCACGGACGCCGCCTCCGCCCCGAGCACAGCGAAGCCGCGCGGCTTGTCCCGCCCGGCGGCGAGCTTCGCCAGCATCCGGTTCGGCGCCAGCCCGATCGAGACGGTGATGCCCAGCTCCGCCTCCACGGCGCGGGCGAGGCGGGCCAGCACCACGGCCGGCGGCGCGCCGTGCAGCGCCTCGGTACCGGCCAGGTCGAGATCGGCCTCGTCGATGGAGAGCGGCTGCACGAGCGGCGTCAGCGCCAGCATCATCTCGCGCAGGCGGCGGCCGGCCGCGCTGTACTTGGAAAAATCGGGCGGGATCACCACCGCGTCCGGGCAGGCGCGCAGGGCCTGGAACATCGGCATGGCGCTGTGCACGCCGGAAAGCCGGGCGACGTAGCAGGCGGCCGACACCACCCCGCGCCGCCCCCCGCCCACGATCACCGGCCGACCGGCGAGTTCCGGCCGGTCGCGCTTCTCGACGCTGGCGAAGAAGGCGTCGGCATCGACATGCGCGACCGCGAGGCGGAACAGGTCGGGATGCCGGACGAGGCGCGGGCCGCCGCAGACCGGACACGCACCCCCCGGCTCGGGAACGATGGCATCGCAGTCGCGGCAGAGTATGGGCACCGGCGTCAGCGCACGCGGCGGCGCGACAGGGCCCCATCAGCCGGACCAGATCGGTCCGGCTGATGAAGCCGCCCTACCGCGCGAGCGCGGGCCATAGCCAGGCCGCCCCGCGCACGCCGGAGCTGTCGCCATGGCGGTTGCGCAGGATCGGGGTCATCACCGGGTCGGTGATCACGTTCCGCGGCAGCAGCGCCGGCACGCGCTCATAGAGATGCGCCATGTTGGAGAGGCCGCCGCCGAGCACGATCGCGTCGGGATCGAGGAAATTGATGATCTGGGCGAGGCCGCGCGCCAGCCGGTCGGCGTGGCGCTCCAGCGCGGCGATGGCGCGTTCCTCGCCGGCGGCGGCGCGGGCGGGAATGCCGCTCGCGTCCCGGTGGCCGGGGCCGTCGCAATCCTCGGCGAGGGCGGGGCCGCTGACGAAACGCTCCAGGCAGCCGACATTGCCGCAGAAGCATCGCGGCATCGGGAACTCGTCGATCCGCGGCCAGGGCAGCGGGTTATGCCCCCACTCGCCGGCGATGCTGTGCAGCCCGCCAATGACCTTTCCATCCACGACGATGCCGCCGCCGCAGCCCGTGCCGAGGATCACGCCGAACACCACCCGCTTGCCGGTGGCGGCGCCGTCCGTCGCCTCGGAGAGGGCGAAGCAATTGGCGTCGTTCTCCACCCGCACCTCCCGCTCCAGGAGGGCGGACAATTCGCGGTCGAGCGGATGGCCGTTGAGGTAGGTGGAGTTGGCGTTCTTGACGAGGCCGGTCGAGGGCATGATCGCGCCGGGAATGCCGACACCCACCGTCATCCGCGCGGCGAGCTTCGCCTCGGCGGCGTTGACCAGACTGGCGATGACGCGCATCGCCCCGTCATAGGTGCCGGGATTCGGCTCCCGGTGCCGCAGCACCACGGCGCCGTCACGGTCGAGGACGGCGATCTCGATCTTGGTGCCCCCGAAATCGATGCCGGCGCGGTACTGGGTCATGGCCCGGTTATGCGATGCCGGGCTGGTGCGCTCAAGGGAGAGTCCGCGCCTGCCCGGGATCGTGTCCGCACCAGACGCAGGGCTCCCTTGCCCGGGGAGGGCGGCCGGGCCAGGATATCAAAATGATAGAGACCACGCTCGACGTGAAGGGCCTGAGCTGTCCCCTCCCCGTCCTGCGCGCCAATCGCGCGTTGCGGGGCATGCGGCCGGGGGAACGGCTCCGCGTGCTGGCCACCGACCGGGCGGCCATCGGCGATTTCCGCGCCTATTGCCAGGAGACCGGCCACGCCTTGCTGTCCTTCAGCGAGGAAGGCGGCGTATTGAGCTTCGTCATCCGCCGCCGCCCGGACCGGGCGGAAGAAGCGGGCGCCGGAAATACCGCATGAGCCAGGTCGCCCTGTTCACCCATCCCGCCTGCCTCGGGCACGATCCGGGCGAGTTCCACCCGGAAAGCCCGGCCCGGCTCCGCCGCGTGCTGCAAGCGCTGGAACACCCGGATTTCGCCACGCTGATCCGCGAGCAGGCGCCGCTCGCCACGGTGGAGCAATTGCGGCGGGTGCACGGGCAGGCCTACATCACCTCGATCCTGGAACTGCACCCCGCCGAGGGGCGGCTGATCGAGCTCGACCCGGACACCCTGGCCGGCCCCGGCAGCGTGGACGCGGCGCTGCACGCCGCCGGCGGTGCGGTCGCGGCGGTGGACGCCGTGATGGAGGGCTGGGCGCGCGCCGCCTTCGCCGCGGTGCGCCCGCCGGGCCACCATGCCGAGCCGAACCGGGCCATGGGCTTCTGCCTGTTCAACAACGCCGCGATCGCGGCCCTGCACGCCCGCGCCCGCTGGTCGGTGCGGCGCATCGCCGTGGTCGATTTCGACGTGCATCACGGCAACGGCACCCAGGAGGTGTTCGCGGCCGATCCGGACCTGCTCTACCTCTCCAGCCACCAATCCCCATCCTGGCCGGGCACCGGCCATGCCCGGGAACACGGCGTGGCCCGCAACATCGTCAACATGGAGATGCCGGCCGGCGCCAAGGGCTTGGATTTCCGCATGCTGTGGGACATACAGGGCCTCTCGGCCCTCGATGCCTTCGCCCCGGAATTGCTCATCATTTCTGCCGGCTTCGACGCCCACCAGGCCGATCCCCTGGCGCAGTTGCGCCTCAACGCATCCGACTTTGCCTGGCTCACCGACCAGTTGGTGGCCGCGGCCGAGCGGCATTGCCGGGGCCGTGTGGTGTCGATTCTCGAGGGGGGTTACGACCTGGACGCGCTCGCCGCCTGCACCGCCGCCCATGTGCGAGCGTTGATGCAGATCTGAGCGAAACAGAGCCATCGCAACCGTTCAAGCACATTATCAAGATGCCGCAAATCCATCGGATTGCGGCAGCAGGGTCACACTGTGCCATTGACGCGCCACAATCCCCTTTCCGTGCCCTGCTTCGCGCGTTACCACCGAGACTTCCCCGTGAGATGAATGCCCATGCCGGATGAGATCTCCAGCCTGTCCTTCGAGGATGCCCTCGCCGAGCTTGAGCGGATCGTGCGTGGCCTGGAAGGCGGACAGCAGAAGCTGGAGGAGGCCATCGCCTGCTACGAACGCGGCGCCGCTCTCCGGCGCCATTGCGAGGCGAAGCTGGCCGAGGCCGAGACCCGGGTGCAGGCCATCGTCGAACGGGCCGACGGGACCTTGACGCTGCGAGAGGCGGACTGATGCCACCCGATACCCTGCCGCGGAACGACGCCGCGACACTGCACCGCGCTCTGGCCGAACGGGCCGCGAGCATCGAATCCTGCCTGGATGCGCTGCTGCCTCCCGCCACGGGTGGCGAGGCCCGCCTGATCGAGGCGATGCGCTACGCCGTGCTCGGCGGCGGCAAGCGCATGCGCGGCTTCCTGGTGATGGAACTGGCGTCGCTGTTCGCCGTCTCCGAGACCTGCGCCGCCCGCGTCGCCGCCTCGGTGGAGATGCTGCACGCCTATTCGCTGGTGCATGACGACCTGCCGGCGATGGACGACGACGATCTGCGCCGCGGCAAGCCCTCGACGCACAAGGCCTTCGACGAGGCGACCGCCATCCTGGCCGGCGACGCGTTGCAGACCCGCGCCTTCGAGGTGCTGGCCGAGCCGGATACGCACAGCGACCCGGAAGCGCGCTGCGAGCTGGTGCTCGCCCTCGGCCTCGCCTCCGGCGCGCGCGGCATGGTCGGCGGCCAGATGATCGACATGGTCTCGGAAGGCCGTGCCCTGACCCTGCCGGAAGTGGCGCGGCTCCAGGCGCTCAAGACCGGCCGGCTGATCCAGTACAGCGCCGAGGCCGGCGCCATCCTCGGCCGCGCCCCCGCTCCGCTGCGGGCACAGATCGTCGCCTACGGCCGCGATCTCGGCGCCGCCTTCCAGATCGCCGACGACATCCTGGACGCGGTGGGCACCACCGAGGAAACCGGCAAGACCGCCGGCAAGGACGAGGCGGCCGGCAAGGCCACCGTGGTCTCGCTGCTCGGCGTCGAGCGGGCGACGGCGCATGCGCGTATGCTCGCCGATCAGGCGGCCGCGCATCTCGATAGCTTTGGGCCCGAAGCGAATAACCTGCGGGCGCTCGCCTCCTATGTGATCTCACGCAGGAATTAAGAGAAATGAGCCATGCGAGCGGATCGGATCCTGCTGGGACAACGGGTGGGGCAACGCGGGTGAGCGTTGGGGGACGTCCGGCGACGCCGCTGCTGGACCGCGTGCGCTGGCCGCAGGACCTGAAGAACCTGTCGGCGGAGCAGCTGCGGCAGCTGGCGGACGAGGTGCGCGCGGAGACGGTGGACGCGGTGTCCACCACGGGCGGGCATCTGGGCGCGTCGCTCGGGGTGGTCGAGCTGACGGTGGCGCTGCACGCGGTGTTCGACACGCCGTATGACCGGCTGATCTGGGATGTCGGCCACCAGGCCTATCCGCACAAGATCCTGACCGGCCGGCGCGACCGCATCCGCACGCTGCGCCAGCCCGGCGGCCTCTCCGGCTTCACCCGGCGGGCGGAAAGCGAATACGACCCGTTCGGCGCGGCGCACAGCTCGACCTCGATCTCGGCCGGGCTCGGCATGGCGGTGGCGCATGAGCTGCAGGCGGCGGACGCGGCGGCGCGCGGCGAGACGCTGCCGGAGCGGCATGTCGTCGCGGTGATCGGCGACGGCGCGATGAGCGCCGGCATGGCCTATGAGGCGATGAACAATGCCGGGGCGCGCAAATCCCGCCTGCTGGTGATCCTGAACGACAACGACATGTCGATCGCGCCGCCGGTGGGGGCGATGAGCGCCTATCTGTCGCGGCTGATGTCGAGCCGCAGCTTCCTCAACCTGCGCGAGCTGGCGGTGCGGATGGCCAAGCGCTTCCCGCGCGGCATCGAGCGCACGGCGCGGCGGGCGGAGGAATTCGCCCGCGGCATGCTGACCGGCGGCACGCTGTTCGAGGAACTCGGCTTCTACTATGTCGGCCCGATCGACGGGCACAACATCGACCACCTGCTGCCGGTGCTGCGCAACCTGCGCGAGGCGGAGGAATCCGGGCCGATCCTGCTGCACGTGATCACCCGCAAGGGGCATGGCTATGCCCCGGCGGAAGCGGCGCCGGACAAGTATCACGGCGTCTCCCGCTTCAACGTGGTCACCGGCGAGCAGGTCAAGCCGCCGGCCGGGCCGCCCTCCTACACCCGGGTGTTCGCCGACGCGCTGATCGCCGAGGCGGAGCGCGATTCGCGGGTGGTGGCGGTGACGGCGGCGATGCCGTCCGGCACCGGGCTGGACCGCTTCGCCAAGCGCTTCCCGGGGCGCTGCTTCGATGTCGGCATCGCCGAGCAGCACGCGGTGACCTTCGCGGCGGGCATGGCGACGGAGGGCATGGCGCCGTTCTGCGCCATCTACTCGACCTTCCTGCAGCGCGCCTACGACCAGGTGATGCACGACGTGGCGCTGCAGAACCTGCCGGTGCGGTTCGCGATCGACCGCGCCGGGCTGGTGGGCGCCGACGGGGCGACGCATGCCGGGGCGTATGACCTCGCCTATCTCGGCTGCCTGCCGGGGATGGTGCTGATGGCACCGTCGGACGAGGCGGAGCTGGTGCACGCGGTGGCGACGGCGACGGCGCTGGACGACCGGCCGAGCGCGTTCCGCTATCCGCGCGGCGAGGGCACCGGGGTGGCTTTGCCGGAACGCGGCGAGGCGTGGGCGCTCGGGCGCGGCCGGGTGCTGCGCGAGGGCGGCCGGGTGGCGATCCTGTCGCTCGGCACGCGGCTGGCGGATGCGCTGCTGGCGGCCGAGGAGCTGACGGCGCGCGGCCTGCCGGCGACGGTGGCGGATGCGCGCTTCGCCAAACCGCTGGATACCGCGCTGATCGACCAGCTGGCGCGGCACCATGAGGTGCTGGT
>DATJWY010000117.1:0-10413 GCA_035500775.1 Acetobacteraceae bacterium | reverse complement strand
TCAGCCGGCCGCGCAGACCGTTCCAGCTCTCCCCCGGGCTGTCCGCCTCGCAGAAGGCGATGGAGCGGAAACTGCCTCGCCCGCGCGCCAATTCCGCGAGTTCGGCGCGGAAGATGAGATCGGCCGGGGAGCGGGCGCTGTGTACGAACAGGATATCGGCCGGGTCGCCGAGATCGAAATGCGCCCGCGCCATCGACATCAGCGGAGTGATGCCGCTGCCGGCGGAGAGGAACAGGTATTTCCGCGCCGGGTGCAGCGCGGCGGAGAAGCTGCCGAGTGGACCGCTCGCGCGCAGCGCCATGCCGGGCCGCAGCTGGTCGTGCAGCCAGTTCGACACCGGTCCGCCCGGCACGCGCTTGACGGTGATGGTCAGGCTGTGTGGCCGGGTTGGCGTCGAGGCGATGGTGTAGGAACGCTGTACCGTGCCACCGTCGAGCGGGATCTCGAAGGTGATGAACTGGCCGGGCAGATAAGTGAAGCGGCGTGACGCGCGGGCGGAGAAGGTGAAACTGCGTACATCCGCCGTTTCATCCCGCACCGCGCGGCAGACCAGCTCTTCCTCGGTTTCCGGGTCCCAGTACGGGACCCGGAGCGACGCGAGCGCGTCCTTGCTGTCGAGCGCCGTCATCAGCCGAAGGACGCCTTCAGGCGGTCGATGTACCAGGCCGCGAATTTCTCCACGAGACCCTCGGTGTATTCGGAATACGGGCCGGGCTCATAGGCGGAGCTCTGCACGCCCTGCTGGCTCAACTCGACCAGGTCGGCGTCCTGCTGGTTGGTGGCTTCCCACACGCCGGTCAGATTGGCGAGGTCGTAATCGACGCCTTCAACCGCGTCCTTGTGCACCAGCCATTTGGTGCGGACCAGCGTGCGGTCCGGCGACAGCGGAATGGCGCTGAACGTGACGATGTGGTCGCTCATGAAATGGTGCCAGCTATTCGGCTGCGTCCAGAAGGAGAGGCCGCCGAGCTGTTTGCGGGTCAGGTTGCCGAGCAGACGGTTGCAGGCGACCTTCGTGTCCATGGTCTGGCTTTCACCAGCGCGGTCAAGCGGCAGGCGCTGGGTGCGGAAGCCGGTAACGCGGTCATCAAGATGGTCGATCTCGCGGGAGGGCAAGCCTTCGCCTTCCCATTCCGCGTGCATCGTCTCCACCAGACAATCATACCGGTTGGCCTCGGTGCGACCCATATCGTCCAGCGCGTCCGGCGCGAAGCCGAAGCCGTAGGCGAACAGCGGCACGGTCAGTTCAGGATGGTTGCCGCCGCAGTGGTAGCACTCGCGGTTGTTCTCCAACGTGAGCTTCCAGTTGCCACGCTCGATCAGATCGACCTGCTTGGCGATCCGCGTGTTCGCGACCTGATGCGGCGCGATATAGGGGGTCATCACCCGTTCCAGCTCGTCGATATCCGCCGGCGCCTCATCGGCGAGGCAGATGAAGAGCAGGCCGGCGATGGAGCGCAGATGCACCGGCTTCAGCCCGTGGCAGGACGGGTCGAATTTCGGCCCCATGTGCTCGGCATGCAGCAGGTTGCCGTCCAGCCCATAGGTCCAGGAATGGTAGCGGCAGACGAGGTTGCCGATCGTCGTCTTCTGCTGCGTCACGATGCGCGCGCCGCGATGGCGGCAGACATTGTGGAAGGCGCGGATGCGATCCTCGTCATCGCGCACGATCACGACCGAATTGCGGCCGATATCGACCACCATGGCGTCGCCCGGCTCGGCGACATCCGGCTCCACGCCGACATAGATCCAATGCCGGCCAAAGATCACGTCGAGATCGGTCTCGAAGATCTCCTGGCTCGTATAGAACGGCGTCTCGAGGCTGTGCCCAAGGCGGCGGCGCAGCAGCAGGGTGGAGAGCGAGGGAGCAGCCGTATCCGACATTGAACCCGTCCTTAGCTTGGTGGCCGGAGACGCCTCGGCCATTATCCGCAAAGCGGCCGAACCTCTCGTCCGCGAACCGCACTGTGCGCGCGGCGAGCACCCCATACTTTCGCCCAAGCGACACAAAATTGTGCTATAGCGACATAAGCGCAAAATTCCTAGTCAAATACCCGCATTCCGGCGAGTTCCGGCGCCGCGGCCTGAACCGGATGTTGCGGCGCCGGCGTCGCGGCGGAGCCCCGGTCCCGCCGCGCGCGTGGCCGGTTATCGGACGGGGCAAAGCCATGCACCTTCTTGAACTCCCGCGAGAAATGCGCGCAATCGGCGAAGCCGGCATCAAGTGCGATGTCGGTTACCGATCGCTCTGTATTGTCGATCAGCCAGCGCGCGTAGCGCAGGCGTAGCATCCGGTAGAACGCCGCGGGACGCTGCCCGAGCGCGGCCTGGAACAAACGCTCCATCTGCCGTGTGGAGAGGCCGAGGCGCTCGGCGATGCGCACGATCGGCAGCGGATCGGCGAGATTCTGTTCCATCAGCAGCATGGCGCGGCGGATGCGCGGATCGGCCACCGCCTCCGCCATCGGCGGATGCGGCTGCACATCGGTGCCAGCCCGGGCGCGGTCGAACAGCATCACCTGGCTCGCTTTCTGTGCCGCCGAGCGGCTGAGATGCCGGGCGATCAGATGGATCGCGAGATCCGCCGCCCCGGCGCCCCCGGCGCAGGTGATGCGGTTCCGTTCCTCGATGAACAGCCGGTCGGCGACCGCCGTCTGCTCGGGGAATTCATCCTGGAAATCCTGGTAGTGATACCAGCTGACGCAGGTCCGCCGCCCTTCCATCAGCCCGGCACGGCAGAGAATGAAGCTGCCGGTGCAGATACCGATCAGCTTCACCCCGGCGCGCGCGGCGGCATGGAGATAGGCGTCGATCTCGGGATCGTTACGCCGGCTCGGATGCAGAATACCGCCGACCACGGCGATGTAGTCGAGCTGCGCCGGGTCGATCAGCTTGCTGGTGCGGCCGACCGGGACGCCACAACTCGACCGCATCGGCGTCGCGTGCGGACTCATCACCGCCCAGCGCGCATGGATCGGCCGGCTGCGGTCGCCCTCATCGGCGGCAAGACGCAGATGATCGACGAACAGCGACAAGGCGGAGAGAGTAAAATTCTCGGCCAGGATGATGCCGACCGAGAGCGGCGGCCGCTGCCCGCGCGGAGCCTGGCCGCCGGTTCCGGCCCAGACCCAGCCGGGCGCGGCAGTGCCGCCCGTCATCTCCTGCGCCGGAGCGAGGCGTCGGTCAGACGCGGAACTCACGACCCGCCTCTTCCAGCATGCGCCAGACATAGGCCGCGAAGGACCGCCACACCTCCACCCGGAACCCCGCGGCGGAGGTGCGCCACAGCACGATCTCGCTCTTGCCGAAAATCGTGCGCGTGCACATGCCGACCGGGAATTCATCAAGCGAGAGGTCGAGCGGACAACCCGTGTTCAGCACCGCCTCCACGTCCGGCCCGGAAATCTCGATCGCGACCTGGCGATGGCTGACATCGACCAGGGAATGCGGAGCGGCACCGATCGCTTCGGTGAGCGTCGCGAACAGTGGCGCGGCCTCGTCATCCGGCGCCAGCATCAGCCATTCATCCGGGCCGAGCCAGAGCGCGGCGCGGCGTTCCGTCTGCGTCGCGCGGCAGGCGGTGCGCGGCAGGGTCTGACCGAATGCCGCCTCCGCCGCGTCGATCGCGGCGGGACGGCCGCGCAGCATGAGGCGGGTTGCGGCGGGCAGGGCGGTCAGCGCCGCGCCGCGGCCGGCGGCGAAGCGCTCCAGCGGGCTACGCCGGGCCAGCGACAGATCAGGCATCGAGACGCGCTCCTTCCGGATCGTAGAACACGGGTTTCGTCACCTGCACCGGGATGTCGCCCTCGGGCAGGGACACATAGATGGTCTGGCCGATGCGGGCGCGTCCGTCGGCGATCAGCGCGAGGGCGATGGAGCGGCCGAGCGTCGCGCTGAAATAAGAGGAGGAGACATGGCCGAGGGCGCGGGTCGGCGGCTTCTCGTTCCGCTGCGCCGTCAGATGTGCGCCTTCCTCCAGTACGATTTTCGGGTCCTCGGTCAGCAGGCCAACGAGCTGGCGCCGCCCCTCGCGGGTCATTGCCGGCAGTGCCTGCGATCGCTTGCCGATGAAATCCGGCTTCGCCTTGGCGATCGCCCAGGAGAGCCCGGCATCGTCCGGTGTCACCGTGCCGTCGGTTTCCTGGCCGACGATGATGTAGCCCTTCTCGGCGCGCAGCACGTGCATCGTCTCGGTGCCGTAGGGCGTGATGCCATGCGGCTTGCCGGCCTCGAAGATCGCTTCCCACACGGCGCGGCCGTGATCGGCGGGCACGTTCACCTCGAAGCCAAGCTCGCCGGAGAAGGAGACACGGAACAGGCGCGTCGGCACGCCGCAGATCCGTCCCTCCGCGACCGCCATATGCGGCAGCGCCTTCGGCGAGAGGTCGATGCCCTCGACCAGACCTTCCAGCACGAGCCGCGCCTTCGGCCCCTGCACGGCGATCACCGCCCATTGCTCGGTCGTCGAGGTCAGCCAGACATTGAGGTCCGGCCATTCCGTCTGGAGGTAATCCTCCATCATCGCCAGCACGCGCGGCGCGCCGCCCGTGGTGGTGGTGACGTGAAAGCGGTCCTGCGCGATGCGGCCGACCACGCCGTCATCCAGGACAAAACCTTCCTCGCGCAGCATCACGCCGTAGCGGCAGCGGCCGGGTGCGAGCTTGGTCCAGGCATTGACGTAGACGCGGTTCATGAACTCGGCCGCATCCGGCCCCACCACCTCGATTTTTCCAAGGGTGGAGGCATCGAAGATGCCGACGCCGTTGCGCACGGCGAGGCATTCGCGGGCGACCGCCTCGTCCATCGTCTCGTCGCCTTGGGGAAAATAGCGGGCGCGCTTCCACAGGCTGACATCCTCGAACACCGCGCCCTGCGCCACCGCCCAGTCATGGATCGGCGTGGTGCGGATCGGGTCGAACAGATCGCCGCGCGCGAGTCCGGCGAAGTCGCCGAAGGTGACCGGCGTGTAGGGCGGGCGGAAAGTGGTGAGCCCGACCTTCTCCACCTCGACGCCGAGCGCCTTGGAGACGATGCCGAGCGCGTTCATGTTCGACGACTTGCCCTGGTCGGTCGCCATGCCGGTCGTCGTGTAGCGCTTCACATGCTCGATCGACTGGAAGCCCTCGCGCGTCGCCAGCACGATGTCCTTGGCGGTGACGTCGTTCTGGAAATCGACGAAGGCTTTGGCGAAGGCCGGGTTGCGGTCATGCGGCAGCGAACCGATGAAGCCGCCTTTGCCGGTCGTCGCCCCTGTGACGGTGAAGTCGCGCGCTCCCCGTGGGCCGCCATGGCCGGCGGCGAGGGCCGCGGCCGCGCCTGCGGCCGCGCCATCCGCCAGCGCCTCGGCGAGGCCGAACACGCCACGGCAAGCGCCAGCCGAGCGCTCGTTCTCGACCGAGGTTTCGGGCACGAAGAACTGCTGCTCGGCGTCGAAGCGCAGCTTGCCGCGCGTCTGCGAGAACAGGTGTACGCTCGGGGTGAAGCCGCCCGACATCAATACGAGGTCGCAGGCGATCCGCTCGTTTTTGCCGACCGTGCCATCCTTGCCGAGCGCCGCGAGGGTGGCGCCGGAGACGCGCAACCGGCCCTGCGTGCCGGTGAGGGTGGTGGCGGTGCGGATCGGCAGGCCGGCGGCGCGGGCTGCCTCGACCAGCGCACCTTGCGGTTCGGCGCGGATATCGGCGATCGCGGCGATGGCGACGCCCGCGCGGTGCAGTTCGACCGCCGCGCGATAGGCCTCGTCATGCGCGGTGAGGATCACGGCACGATTGCCGGCACGTACGCCGTAGCGGGTCGCGTAGATGCGCGCGGAATCCGCGAACATCACACCCGGCCGGTCATTGCCCGGGAAGACGAGCGGCCGCTCCAGAGCGCCGGCGGCGAAGACGATCTCCCGCGCCCGCACCTGCCAGAGCCGCTCACGCGGCAGGTCCGGATCGGGATCAGCCATGTGATCGGTCACACGCTCGGCGAGGCCGACCATGTTGTGCGGGTAGTAGCCGAAGGCCGTGGTGCGCGAGAGCATGCGCACGCGCGGATGCCGCGCCAACGTCGCCACGGTCTCCGCGAGCCAAACGGCTGCCGGACGCCCCTCGATCGTCGCTGCCGTATCGGCGAGCAGCGAGCCGCCGAATTCCACCTGCTCATCGCAGAGGATGACGCGCGCCCCGGCATCCGCCGCCGTCAGCGCCGCCGCGAGCCCGGCCGGGCCGCCGCCCACCACGAGCACATCGGCATGGGCGTACCGGCTGATATAATGGTCGGCGTCGGATGCTTCCGGCGCGCGGCCAAGCCCGGCCATGGCGCGGATCTTCGGCTCGTACAGCTTCTTCCAGGCCCGCTTCGGCCACATGAAGGTCTTGTAGTAGAACCCGGCCGGCAGGAATGGCGCGGCGAGATCGTTCACCGCCGCGGCGTCAAAATGCAGGCACGGCCAGCGATTCTGGCTTTCCGCCTTCAGCCCCTCATAAAGCTCGACCTGGGTAGCGCGCAGGTTCGGCGTGTAATGCGCCTCATCCTGGCCGACGCCGACGAGCGCGTTCGGCTCATCCGACCCGGCGGAGAGGATGCCGCGCGGCCGGTGATACTTGAACGAGCGGCCGACGAGATGCACGCCATTGCCGAGCAAGGCCGAGGCGAGAGTGTCGCCCTGATAGCCGACATAGGTGCGGCCATCGAAGGTGAAGCGCAGGCTCTGGCGCCGGTCGATACGGCCGCCGGAGGCGGTACGGAAAGACGGGCTCATACGGCCTCCTTGCCGGCGAGGTCAGGACGCGTCTCGCCCATCTTGTAGGTCGCGATGAACTTGTCGCTGATTGTGTTGCGCAGCGCGTTGAAGAACCGGCCGCAGCCATGGGCATGCCGCCAGCGTTCGGCGTAGTCGCCCTTCGGGTTGGTGCGGACGTAGAGATATTCCGCCCATTCGGAATCGGTGAGGGCGGACGGGTTGGCCGGGCGCGCGATATGTGCCTCGCCGCCATAGCTGAACTCAAGTTCCGGGCGCTTGCCGCAATACGGGCATTCGATCAGCAGCATGGTTTCAACCTTCAGTGCGCAACCGCAGCGGCGGCGGATTCGTCGATCAGCATGCCGTCGCGGAAGCGATCCATGGTGAAGGGCGCGACAAGCGGGTGCGGTTCGCCCTTGGCGAGGGTCCAGGCAAAGACATGTGCCGAGCCCGGCGTCGCCTTGAAGCCACCCGTACCCCAGCCACAATTGACGAACAGGCCAGGCACCGGGGTCTTGCCGATGATCGGCGAACGGTCCCGCGTGTTATCGACGATGCCGCCCCAGTTGCGCAGCATGCGCAGCCGGCGGAACATCGGGAACAGATCGCAGATCGCGTCCAGCGTATGCTGGGCGATATGGATGCCGCCGCGCTGACTATAGGAATTGTAGGAGTCCGTGCCGGCGCCGATCACCATCTCGCCCTTGTCAGACTGGCTGATATAGGCGTGCACGGTGTTGGACATGACGATGCAGGGGAAGGCGGGCTTCACCGGCTCGGAGACCAGCGCCTGCAGCGGCGTGGAATCGAGCGGCATGCGCACGCCAGCCATCGCCATCACCACCGAGGTATGACCGGCGGCGGAGACGCCGATCTTGCGGGCATTGATGCGGCCACGCGTCGTCTCGACACCGGCCACCGCGCCGCTCGCGTCACGGATGATGCCGGTAACCTCGCAATTCTGGATGATATCGACACCGAGCGCGTCGGCGCCGCGGGCAAAGCCCCAGACCACCGCGTCATGCCGCGCCGTACCGGCCCGCCGCTGCAAGGCCCCGCCGAGCACCGGGTAGCGCAGATTGGGCGAGATGTTCAGCGGCGGGCAGAACTCCTTCGCCTGCTCCGGCGTCAGCCACTCATTGTCGATGCCCTGCAGCCGGTTGGCATGTACATGGCGCTTGAACGATTGCACGTCATGCACCGTATGCGCGAGCATCAAGCAGCCGCGCTGCGAGAACATGACGTTGTAGTTCAGCTCCTGCGACAGGTTCTCCCAGATCTTGACCGAGTGCTCGAACAGCGCCGCGCTCTCGTCAAACAGGTAGTTGGAGCGGATGATCGTCGTGTTGCGGCCGGAATTACCGCCGCCGATCCAGCCGCGCTCCAGCACCGCGATATTACGGATGCCGTGCTGCTTCGCCAGGAAGTAGGCGGCACCGAGCCCGTGCCCGCCGCCACCGATGATGATGATGTCGTATTCCGGCTTCGGCTCCGGCGAACGCCACTGCTTCTGCCACCCCTTATGTCCGCCAAGTGTCTGGCTTACAAGGGAAAAACCCGAAAATTTCTGCATTGCTTCGTTCCGTCCGACCCTGCCGGAATACGCCGTTATCGCGCGGAGCGGCGCGGGCCGCCGAGGATGGGTGCGCCGTTTTCGTTGAATATTTCCGACATAGCGCGTGTCGGCTGCGTTCTGCTGCGACTCATCGCTGTGCCACCCGCCAATTCTGGAATTCGTAAACCGGTGCGTTGGACGCGCCGATCGGCGTGCGGCCGAGAATATGGTCGGCTGCCTTCTCGCCGATCATGATCGTCGGCGCGTTGAGATTGCCGGTCGTCACCGAGGGCATGATCGAGGAATCGACCACGCGCAGCCCCTCCATGCCGATCACCCGCGTCTCCGGATCAACGACCGCCATCGGATCGTCCGGCCGGCCCATCTTGCAGCTGCAGGAGGGGTGATAGGCGCTCTCCACCTTCTGACGGATGAAGGCATCGATTTCCTCGTCGGTCTGCACATTCGGGCCCGGCTGCATCTCCCGGCCGCGATAGGCGTCGAAGGCCGGCTGGGAGAAAATCTCCCGCGTCAGCCGCACGCAGGCCCGCATCTCCACCCAGTCGTCGGGGTGGCTCAGGTAGTTGAAGCGGATGCGCGGCTTTACCATGGGGTCGGGGGAGGCGAGGCGCACATAGCCGCGGCTCTTGGAGCGCATCGGGCCCACATGCGCCTGGAAGCCGTGCTCCTTGGCGAGCGAGGTGCCATCATAGGTCACGGCCAGGGGCAAGAAATGGTATTGGATGTCCGGGTAACGCACGCCGGCGCGGCTGCGGATGAAACCGCAGCTTTCGAAATGATTGGTGGCCCCGAGACCATCATGCCGTAGCAACCAGCGGGCACCGATCCAGGCACGGGACAGCAATCCCATCGCCGAATACAACGTCACCGGCTTGGTGCAGGCCATCTGGAAATAGAATTCCAGATGATCCTGCAGATTCTCGCCAACGCCGGGCAGGTGATGCGCAACCTGAATGCCGTGCGCGGCGAGTTCCTCGGACGGACCAATGCCGGAGAGCTTCAGCAATTGCGGCGAGTTAATCGGTCCACCGGAGAGGATCACCTCCTTGCGGGCCCGCACCACACGCTCGTTATCGCCCTGGCGATAGCGCACACCGACGGCGCGCTTGCCCTCCAGCATAATCGATGTCGCGAGGCAATGCGTGCGCACCGCGAGATTCGGGCGACGCATCACCGGTTTCAGGTAGGCATTCGCGGCGCTCCAGCGACGGCCGTTGTGGACCGTCATATCCATGCGGCCGAAACCTTCCTGGCGGCCGCCATTGATATCCGGGGTCGGCTCGTACCCCGCCTGCTCCGCCGCCTTCAGCCAGGCATGGTTCAGCTCGTTGCGCAGCGTGCCGTAGCACGTATGCAGCGGGCCGCTGTCGCCGCGATAGGCGTCGCCGCCTTCCTGCCGTGTCTCGGCACGACGGAAATAGGGCAGCACATGGCGATATCCCCAGCCGGTCGCCCCCTCTTCCTCCCAGCGGTCGAAGTCGTTCGGATTGCCACGGACATAGACAAGGCCGTTGATCGAGGAGGAACCGCCGAGCACCTTGCCGCGCGGCGTGTGCAGGCGGCGGCCGTTCAGATTCGGCTCCGACTCCGTCTCGTAGAACCAGTTGTACTTCTTCATGTTCATCGGGATGGAGAGCGCGCTCGGCATCTGGATGAGGATCGAGTTATCCGATCCGCCGTATTCCAGCACCAGAACCGTCTCGCGTCCGCTCTCGGTCAGCCGGTTGGCGAGAACGCAACCGGCCGAACCCGCGCCCACGATGATGTAGTCGAACGTCTCGTCAGTCATCTGCACGATTCCGTCTCTCGGGACTGATCAGAGGGGAAGGCCAGAGGGTCAGTAGGGCGCATCGATACGGCTCATGGCCACGTAAACGCTCTTGATCTGGCTGTAATGTTCAAGCGCCGCACGGCTGTTCTCCCGCCCTAGCCCGGAGAGCTTGACGCCGCCGAATGGCAGCTCGATTGGCGTGATGTTGTACGTATTGAGCCAGCAGGTACCGGCCTGGAGCCGCGCGATCATGCGATGGCCGCGCTGCAGGTCGCGCGTGAACACACCGGCGGCGAGACCGAACTCGGTATCGTTGGCGCGGGCGATGACCTCGTCCTC
>DATJWY010000116.1:0-6625 GCA_035500775.1 Acetobacteraceae bacterium | reverse complement strand
TTTCCAAAGGGCTTGGCCCTTTGGCGGGAGTGCAGAGGGCAGAGCCCTCTGCAACCCTTCAGACGACGGCTAACGCCGCCAGCACAGCGCCAAGATTGATCGCGCAGGCAAGCCGGTACAACCGCAGCGCCCGGCGCACATCCGCGGCGGTGGCGTTATCCCGTCCGTCCCCCATCCAGGCATCCTCGACGCGCGCATCGCCATAGACGCGCGGCCCGTTCAGCCGCAGCCCGAGCGCCCCGGCCATCGCCGCCTCCGGCCAGCCGGCATTGGGGGAGCGGTGATGCCGCGCGTCCCGCCGCATGCCACGCGCGGCTTTTGCTGGCGACGCGCCGGGGAGCAGGCAGGCGGCCAGGATCAGCCAGAGCGCGGCGAGGCGGGAGCCGGGCAGGTTGATGAGGTCATCGAGCCGCGCCGCCGCCCAGCCGAAGGCGGCGTGCCGCTCCGTGCGATGGCCGATCATGCTGTCCGCCGTGTTGACCGCCTTGTAGGCGGCGATGCCGGGCAGGCCGAGCGCCGCCGCCCAGAAGGCGGGCGCCACCACGCCATCGGAGAAATTCTCCGCCAGGCTTTCGATGGCGGCCCGCGCGACCCCGGCTTCGTCCAGGAAGGCGGGGTTGCGGCCGACGATATGCGAGACGGCCTCGCGCCCGGCCGCGAGCCCGCCGCGCTCCAGCGCGTCCGCCACCGCCCGGACGTGATCGTGCAGGCTGCGCTGGGCCAGCAGCGGGCTCGTCAGCAGGGCGAGCAGCACGATCCCGGCGGCTCCGCGCGCGACCGCTTCCAGCGCCAGGGCGGGCAGCAGGGCGGCGAGCAGAAGCGCCAGCACCGCGGCGATCCCGCGCGCGCGGCGTTGCCGGAAGCCGAGTTCCGGCCGGTTCAGATGCCTGTCCAAAGCTGCGATAAGAGTGCCCGCCCAGACAACCGGATGGCGTATGGTCCGGTAAAGCGCCGGCGGATAACCGCAGGCGGCATCCAAACCGAGGGCCAGCGCCAGAGCGGCAAGGTGCGCGGCAAGGTGCGGTGCGATGGACAGGGGAAAACCGGTGCGGGGTGAGGAGCAGGAGTTGGCCGATACGGAACCGGATAAACAACGTTGTCGCGTTCCGTCGCTGATCCAGGCGTCCTTGATCTCTTGGTCGCCGTCAACCCTGTTCCCCGCATCCTTGCCGGCGGGCGAGGGATCGCCCATGCAGGCAGGCGGATGAGAGAAGCGGGCGGACAAGCTCGCCGGGTGTCGTGGCGAGGAGGATCAGCATGGAGGCTGCCCCGATGGCTTTCCTGACCGAGCCGGAGCCCGGCCGCTACGCGCCGCATCCCGTCGCGCCGGGCATCACGCGGCTGGTGGCGCCCAATCCGGGCCCGATGACCTATCACGGCACCAACACCTATCTGATCGCGCAGGATGACGGCTACGCCGTGCTCGACCCCGGGCCGGACGATGCCGGCCATATCGCGGCGGTGCTGGCCGCCACGGATGGGCGCGTGGCGCGTATCCTGGTCAGCCATACCCATCCCGACCATGTGGAGGGCGTTGCCGCGCTCCAGCAGGCGACCGGGGCGCCGGTCGCGGCCTGGCACGCGGCGGGGGGCGGCCTCGCGCCGGACATCCCCCTGCGGGATGGCGACGAGATCGGCGGGCTGGTGGCGCTGCACACGCCGGGCCATGCCGCCGACCATGTCTGCTTCGCCACGTCCGGCGGAGTGCTGTTCAGCGCCGACCATGTGATGTCCTGGTCAACCAGCGTGGTGAACCCGCCGGATGGCGACATGGCGGCGTATTTCGACAGCCTGCGCCGGGTGCTGGCGCGGGAGGATGCGTTGTATCTGCCGGGGCATGGTCCGGCGCTGCCGGAGCCGCGCCGCCTGGTCCGCGCCATGCTGGCGCACCGGATGGCGCGTGAGAACGCGATCGCCGCGGCGTTGCGGGAGAACCCGCACAGCGCCGGCGGGCTCGTGGAGATGATGTACGGCATGCTCGCCGTTCCGTTGCGGCCGGTCGCGGAGCGCAGCGTGGTCGCGCATCTGCTCAAGCTGGAGAGCGAGGGGCGGGCGCGGCGCGACGACGATCTCTGGCATGGCGTCGGGTAAGCCCGGCCGGGGTTATTCCAGATCCGGCACGCGGCAAGGAGTAGAGCGGAATCGCGCCCAGGGTAAGGGCCGAGGCGGATCGGTCTCCGGACTCGGGCGGCGGCCTCCGCCTCAGCGGGACCAGAGCCAGGCGAGCAGCCGCAGCGCCAGCGAGACGACGACCGAGATCAGCAGGCAGGTGCCGAGCGGGGCATAAAAGGTGAAGCCAGGGCGCTCGATGCGGATATCGCCGGGCAGATGACCAAGGCCGATGCGGCCGAGCCAGGGCCAGAGCAGCCCCAGCACGAGCAGGCCAGCCCCGGCGAGCAGCAGGAAGCGTTGCATGGTCCGGCTGTTGGTCCCCCGCCCGCGAGGCTGGTGTTTTCCGTCGGACGATCCGCCAGCCCCGGGGCACCCCGTTGGAACGTCACCGTGTCTGTGTGCCGGGGGCATTGCCCCTTGTCGCGCGTGTTCGTGGGATACCCCCGGCATCAGGGGGTAATGATCACCTTCAGGGCCTTGTTTTTGGCGGCGGCGGCGAAGGTGTCATAGGCGTCCAGGGCGTTGTCCAGGGTGAAATGATGCGTGATGAGGCGGCGAGGGTCGAGCTTCCTGGCCTCCACCGTCTTCAGCAGCATCGTGGTCGTCGCCGTATCGACCAGCCGGGTGGTGATCGAGATATTATGGGCCCACAAGGTTTCGAGGTGCAGGTCAACCTTGGTGCCGTGGACACCGACATTGGCGATGGTGCCTCCCGGGGCCACGATATCCTGGCAAAGGAGGAACGTCGCCGGGATGCCCACCGCCTCGATGGCGGTATCGACTCCGTCCCCCTGCGTCAGCGCCTTGACCGATTCGACCACGTTGCACGCGCCGCTGTTGAGCAGGTCGGTCGCGCCGAACTGGCGGGCGACGTCCAGGCGATTGGCGTCCATGTCGATCATGATGATCCGGCCGGGCGAATAGAATTGCGCGGTCAGCAGCGCCGCGAGGCCGATCGGCCCGGCCCCGACGATGGCGACGGTCGCCCCTGGCTGGACCTTGCCGTTCAGGACACCGCATTCAAACCCGGTCGGCAGGATGTCGCTGAGCATGACCAGCGCTTCCTCGTCCGCGCCGGGGGGAATCGGGTAGAGGCTGGTGTCGGCATGGGGGATGCGGACATATTCCGCCTGCGTGCCGTTGATGAGATTCCCCAGGCGCCAGCCGCCGGTCACGCAATGCGAGTACATGCTCCGCCTGCAGTAACGGCACTTGCCGCAGGAGGTGATGCAGGAGATCAGCACATGATCGCCTGGCTTGAACGTGGTGACCGAGTTGCCCACGGCCTCGATGATTCCGACGCCTTCATGACCAAGCCCGGTGCCCGGCTTACAGGTCGGGACATCACCTTTCAGGATATGCAGGTCGGTGCCGCAGATGGTGGTCTTGGTGACGCGGACGATGGCGTCTGTATTTTCCAGGAGTTCGGGCTTCGGCCGTTCCTCGACCGACTTGGAGCCGGGGCCGTTATAGACGACAGCTTTCATCCTTGGATGCCCTTGTCGTTCGGTGGATCCGCGATCCCCTCTCGCCTGGGCCCTTTTCAGGTGGCGGAGTGGGCCGGAACCTGCCTGGGGGCGGAGGCGGCCATGTCTTCGCCGCGGACGGCGGGGTGTGAGAAGAATACTCCCGCGGCGCCGATCGGTTTCGTGCCTTCACGGAACCGTCAGACGCGCAGAGGCCACCTCGGCGGCCTGTGCGGTGCGGATGTAGGGCTGGTCGTCCGGGCTGGGCTGGAGAGATCGCCAGGGCCGGTCCGCCACTCGCGCAAGGGCCTCTGTCAGACCCCAACGGCGACGTGGTCGGGGGACGGGCGACGGGCCCGCGCCCCGCGCATCGGGTTCTACCGGGCGCTTACGCTTTGGCGGGTGTCGCCCAGGGGGCGACGGACAGGCGGTTCGCCAGGAACTCGATCACGGCGGCGACGCGGGCTGGCCGGTGCCCGCCGGGTGGGGTGACGATGTTCAGCGCGATGGGCGGCATGGACCAGCCCTCCATCGCCACTGCCAGCTGGCCTGCCGCCAGATCCTCCCAGACCAGGAACTCCGGCTGCACCGCGAGTCCCAGTCCCGCCCGCAGCGCCGGTTGCAGTGCGTCGGCATTGTTGGCGCGTAGTGGGCCGCGCGGCGTGACGGCAACCTCCTCACCGGAGGCATGGACGAAGCGCCAGCGATCGGGCACGGGCAGGTAGGCGTAGCCGAGGCAGGCATGTCCGGCGAGATCCCGGGGATGCTCCGGGCGCCCCCGGCGCTCAAAATAGGCCGGCGAGCCCACCAGCAGCCGGCGGATGCGGCAGACCCGGCGCGCCCGCAAGCTGGAATCGGCCAGCGCTGCTATGCGGAGCGCCAGGTCGAACCCCCCGCCGACCAGGTCCACCACCTCGTCCCCGAGGTGCAGGTCCACCGCAACCTCCGGGTAGGCCGCCAGCAGCTCAGGCAGGATTGGAGCCACGTGCGCGATGCCGAAGGACATCGGCGCGGCCAGCCGCACCAGGCCCCGGGGCGCCACGGACTGCTCCATGGCCTCCGCTTCGGCCGCTTCGCCCTCGGCCAGGATGCGGGCGGCGCTGGCGGCCGCCCGTCGGCCGGTATCGGTCAGGGACAGGCGGCGGGAGGTGCGGTTCAGCAGACTCGCGCCGATCCGCGCCTCCAATCGCCCGACAGCCTTCGACACGGTCGCCTTGGAGAGGCCGAGATCGGTCGCTGTCCGTGCGAAGGAGCCTGTCTCCGCCACCTTGGCGAACACCGCCCAGGCTTCGAGGTCAGGCAAACGGGCCATGGCAAATTCCAGAAACGATGAGTTTCGATTGTTTCTCTTTCTTCGCTATCGCGCCAGCACGATCTTCGTTCTCGACGGACCGCAAATCTTTGAATGGAGACCAGCATGCAAAACGGAAAAATCGCCATGGCGACTTTTGGTGCCGAGCGGGTCAAGGATGAGGCCATCCTCCTCGCCCGCATCCTGCTTATCGTGCTCTTCGTCCTGTTCGGATTGAGCAAGCTCACCGACTACACCGGGACGGTCAGCTACATGACGCAGACAGGCGCGCCCGCGCCCTCGATCTCCGCGCTCGTGGCGATCGTGATGGAGGTCTTTGTCGCGCTCGCCGTCGCCCTCGGGGCCTGGACGCGCCCGCTCGTTCTCCTGCTGGCGCTCTACACGTTCGGGACCGCGCTCATCGGGCACCCGTTCTGGACGATGGAGGGCGCCGCCCGCTACGGGAACGCGATCAACTTCTACAAGAACATCAGCATCATCGGCGGCTTCCTCCTGCTCTACGTCACCGGCGCGGGCCGGTACTCGATCGATGCGAGGCTCGGAAACGCCTGACACACCGCCAAGGGACGGCCGCCGACCGTGCATACGGGGTGAGCCGTCCGACGGCGAAGAGCGCCCCGTCACGGGGGCAAGGAGCGGACAATGATCGAACTGCGACCCTATGACAGCCTGGGTGGCGGCCACCACGGATGGCTCGACACCCGCCACCACTTCTCGTTCGCGGACTACCATGACCCGCGGCGCATGCACTGGGGTGCGCTGCGGGTCTGGAACGACGACGCGATCGCCTCCGAGGCCGGCTTCCCGCCGCACCCCCACGCCAACATGGAAATCATCACCTACGTCCGCCAGGGCGCGATCACGCACCAGGACAGTCTCGGCAACCTCGGGCGCACCGAGGCCGGGGATGTCCAGGTGATGAGCGCCGGGAGCGGCATCCGGCACGCGGAGTACAACCTCGAGCCCGGGGCGACCAAGATCTTCCAGATATGGATCATGCCGCGTGAGCGGGGCGGCGCGCCGTCCTGGGGGACGAAGCCGTTCCCGAAGGCCGATCGGGCCGGACGTTTTGTCACCCTGGCGAGCGGCATCCCGTCCGATGAGGGCGCCCTGCCGATCCGCGCCGACGGCCGTGTGGCCGGCGCCACTCTGATGGCTGGTCAGACAGCCGAATATCGCCTCGGCGCCGGCCGGAAGGCCTACCTGGTCCCGGCCGCGGGCGTGGTGGAGGTGAACGGGACGCGGGTCGCCGCCGGTGACGGCGCGGCCGTGCAGGACGAGGAGGTGCTGCGCATCACAGCACAGGAGGATGCGGAAATCGTTCTGGTCGACACGGCCGACCTGTAATACCAACGAGCATAATGATTGACCTATGCGGGCAAGCAGCGGGGCGCTGCCCCAGCACCCCGCTGGGGGCAGCCCCTCCGCGGCCATTCCATCGGCCGTTCCGGCCGATGGAACCTTGGGCCGCTCCGCCCTCCAGACCCGCACGAATTTGGAATCATTAATGAAAAGGGGTCTGGGGCCGACGGCCCCAGTGGGGTCCAGGGGCAACGCCCCTGGCCTTCGATGGGTCAATATTTATGCAGGTTCATATAGGGCTCCCGTTTCAGGCCAAACCGCCCGGCCACCGGCGGACGGCGGAACTGGGGGAGATGCCCACGAGGTTCCGGAAGAACAACATCCTTACCGCCCCGCCATCCGCGCCCGCGTCGCGAGCGCGTCCACCCGCTCG
>DATJWY010000115.1:0-7358 GCA_035500775.1 Acetobacteraceae bacterium | reverse complement strand
CAGGGGCAGAGCCCCTGGCCTTTCCTTCCCTCCGCTCAAGCCTGGCTCAACTCCAACGCCCGCGCATACACGGTCCGCTTCGGCAGGCCGAGCGCCGTCGCCACCAGCGCCGCCGCGTCCTTCACGCTGTTGCCGGCGAGCGCCTCCCGCAGTCGCGCGTCCAGCTCATCCTCCCCGGCCACCTCCTCCGGCGCCGGCCCCACCACCACGGTGATTTCGCCGCGCGCCGCCTCGGCAGCGTAATGGGCGGCGAGCGCCTCCAGCGTGCCGCGCCGGACTTCCTCGAAGCGTTTGGTCAGCTCGCGCGCCACCGCCGCCGGGCGCGGGCCGAAGACCTGCGCCATATCGGCCAGCGCCTCGGCCAGGCGGTGGGGCGCCTCGTGCCAGATCAGCGTGGCGGTGAGGCCGGCGCGCTCGGCGGCGCGCAGCCGGGCGAAGGCGGCGAGTCGCGCCGCCTGACGCGGCGGCGGAAAGCCGAGGAACAGGAAAGGGTGCGGCGGCAGGCCGGAGAGCACGAGCGCCAGCACCGCCGCGTTCGGCCCCGGCACCCCGCCGACCGGCAGCCCGGCCTCCAGCGCCGCCCGCACCAGCCGGTAGCCCGGATCGGAAACGAGCGGCGTGCCGGCGTCGGAGACGAGGGCGATTCGCCGGCCCTGGCGCAACTGATCCAGCAGCCCCGGAATTCGCGCTTCCTCGTTATGTTCGTGTAACGCGGCGGTGCGCGCGGTGATGCCATGATGCGCGAGCAACCGCGCCGTCACACGGGTGTCTTCACAGAGCACGAGATCGGCGCCCGCCAGGGCGGCGACGGCGCGCGGGCTCATGTCGGCGAGGTTGCCGATCGGCGTGGAAACCAGCACAAGGCCGGATATCGGCTGATCAGAGTCCGCGCCGGGCGCGGACGGGGAAAAGGGTTCAGCGCATGCTTCGTCGGGCATTCTTGCTCCTGGCCACCACGGCCGTGCTTGCCGGCTGCACCGGGGCGGGCGGGCCGTCCTCCTTGGCGCTGGTGAACGCCAATGGCGCCATCCCCGTTACTCCGCAATCGGGGGCGCCGCCAGCGCCCGTGGCGCGGGTCGCGATCCTGTTGCCCCTGACCGGCGACAAGGCGCCGCTCGGCCAGGCGCTGCTGAACGCGGCGAAGCTGGCGCTCGCCGCTCCCGGCGCGCCGGCGCTGGACGTGAAGGACACGGCGGGCCTGCCCGACCGGGCGGCGGCGGCGGCGAAGAACGCGATCTCAGCCGGCGACGTGATGATCCTCGGGCCGCTGACCACGCAGGAAACCGCCGCCGTCGCCGCCGTGGCCCAGCCGGCCAATGTCCCGGTGCTGGCCTTCACCTCCGATCGCGCGCAGGCCCGGCCGGGCGTGTGGACGCTCGGCATCACCCCGGCGCAGCAGGTGCGCCGTCTGGTGGCGGCGGCGCGCGACGAGGGGCATTCCCGCTTCGCCGCCGTGGTGCCGGACGATCCGTTCGGCGCGGCGCTCGCCGATGCGCTGGCGCAGGCGGAGACGGATCAGGGCGCGGCCCCGGTCGCCAGCGTCCGCTATGCCGGCGGCTTCCAGGGGTTGAACAACGCGCTCAAGCAGGTCTCGGATTTCGAGGGCCGGCGCGGTGGGCGCGAGGCGCGGATCAAGGCGCTGCGGGCCTCCACCGATCCCGCGACGCGACAGCAGGCGCGGGATCTGGCGAATGAGCCGGTGCCGCCGCCGCCCTTCGACGCGCTGCTGCTCGGCGCCGCCGGCCGGCCGCTGCAGGACATCACGTCGGTGCTGCCGTATTACGACATCACGCAGCCGCAGGTGCGCATCCTTGGCCCGGCGCTGTGGGCGCGGCAGGCCCCGACCCTCGGGGCGATCGCCGGCGCCTGGTTCGCCGCGCCGGACCCGGCGGCGCGGACCACCTTCGAGCAGGCTTATCAGGCCCGCTATAACGGCCAGACGCCGCCGCCCCTCTCCGACCTCGCCTATGACGCGGCGGCGATCGCCCGCGTGCTCGGCCAGACCGGCGGCGGAACGGCGACGCTGACCCGCACCGACGGCTTCGCCGGCGTGGACGGCGTGCTGGCGCTGATGCCGGACGGGCGGGTGCGGCGCGGCCTCGCGGTGTTCGAGATCAACCAGGGCGGCGGCGCGCATATCGTCCGGCCGGCACCGGTTGATCTGTCGTCCCCCGGCGTCTGACCGGCGGGACCGCGCATGCTCGGACGGGCCGTCGTGTGGCAGACGGCCACCCTGATCGCCGGCGTGCCGGTGGCCGCGCTGCTGGTGCTCGCGGCCACCGGCGCGGCCACGGTGCTGCCGGCGCTGCTGGCGGCGCTGGCGGTGGTCGTCGCCGCGTTCGCGCTCGCCGCGGCCTGGACGGCGGAGCAGGACGCGCTGGCCGAGACGCTGCGGACCGCGGCGAATAACGGCGCCGGCTACGGCCCCGCGCCCGCCATCCGCTTCCTGCCGCCGGCCCGGATCGTCGCGGTCAAGGCCGAACGGGTGACGCATCTGCTCGCCGATCGCAACGAGTTGATCGGCCGGCTGCTGCGCAGCGAGGAATCCGTGGTCGAGCACCTGCCGGACCCGCTGATCGTGCTCGGCGCCGATCGCGCGGTGAAGCGCGCGAACCTCGCCGCGCGTCAGTTGCTGGGCGCCGATCTCTCCGCCGTGCTGCGCCGGCCGGCCTTGCGCGCCGCCATCGACCTCGCCCTGCTGCCCGAACCGGAACCGAAGCCCCAGGCGGTCGATCTCAGCATTCCGGGGCCGGTGCCGCGCGACGTGCATGCTTCGGTGATCGGCCTCGATCCGCCGCTCGGGGATGGCGGGCGGGCGATCCTCATCCTCTCCGACCGCACGCGTGAGCGCGCGGTCGAGCGGATGCGGGCGGATTTCGTCGCCAATGTCAGCCACGAACTGCGCACGCCGCTGACGAGCCTGATGGGCTTCATCGAAACCCTGCGCGGCCCCGCCGCCGACGATCCGCCGGCGCAGGCGCGCTTCCTGGCCATCATGGCCGAGCAGGCGTTGCGGATGAACCGGCTGATCGACGACCTGCTCAGCCTGTCGCGCATCGAGCTGAGCGAGCATCAGGTGCCGCAGGAGCGGGTGGATGTGGCGGACCTGATCTCGCGCCTGCTCGCCGCCTTCGAGCCGGGGATGCGCGAGCGGCAGGTGACGCTGGAATGGTCGCCGCCCGCCGATCTGCCGGCGGTGACGGGGGATGAGGACCAGCTCGCGCAGGTGATCCAGAATCTCGTGGATAATGCGCTGAAATACGGAAAACAGGGCGGGCGGATCCGCGTCGGCATCGCGGCGGTGCAGCCGGGGGGGCGCTGGCCGAACAAGCCCGGGCTCATGTTCTGGATCCAGGATGACGGGCCCGGCATTCCGCGGGTGCATCTGCCGCGCCTGACCGAACGCTTCTACCGGGTGGATAAGAGCCGCTCCCGGGGAATCAACGGCACCGGGCTCGGGCTCGCGATCGTCAAGCACATCGTCAACCGCCATCGCGGGCAGTTCCTGATCGAAAGCGATGAGGGGCGGGGGGCGACGTTTACCGTTTGGCTGCCGGCGGGTTGAGTGGGCGATGGTGGGATTAGGGTCTTACGGCGGTGTGGTGATGGCCATGGGCTCGGCGGCGCTCTTCGGCGCGAGCACGCCTTTGGCCAAGCTGCTACTCGGCGGAGGTGTCGATCCGTGGCTATTGGCCGGGTTGCTATACCTCGGATCGGGTCTTGGCCTGGGCGTGTTTCACGTGGCGCGGCGGGCGCGCGGTGGCCCGGCAGCGGAAGCGCCGCTTGAACGGCGGGATCTGCCGTGGCTGGGCCTGGTGGTGCTGGCGGGCGGCGTGATCGGGCCGATCTTGCTGATGATCGGCCTCGCACAAACGGCGTCGTCATCCGCCGCGCTCCTGCTCAATGTCGAGGGCCTGGCCACCATGGGCATCGCCTGGGTGGTCTTTAAGGAGAACGTGGATCGGCGCCTGCTGCTCGGCGCGGCGGCGATTCTTGCTGGCGCGGTGCTGCTGTCCTGGCAAGGCGGACCGGCGGGTGTCGGCTTTGGCGCGCTCGCCATCATCGGCGCGTGCATCGCCTGGGGTATCGACAACAACCTGACCCGCAAGCTCTCATCCGCCGATCCCGTCCAAATCGCCATGATCAAGGGCTTGGTCGCGGGGGCGGTGAACCTCGCTCTTGCCTTGGGGAGAGGGGTGACCCTGCCGCCGCCGGGAGAGATTGCCGCCGCTGGCGTGGTGGGCTTCTTCGGCTACGGCGTCAGCCTCGTGCTCTTCGTCCTGGCCCTGCGCCATCTCGGCTCAGCCCGGACAGGCGCCTATTTCTCGGCGGCGCCCTTTATCGGCGCGGTGCTCGCGATCGGCCTGTTCGGTGAGCCGGTAACGGCTCAGCTGGTCGCCGCAGCGGTCCTGATGGGTGTCGGTCTCTATCTACATCTCGCCGAGCGGCATGACCACGAGCATGTCCACGAGGCGCTGGAGCATACGCATCGGCACGTCCACGACGCACATCACCAGCATGACCATGCGCCGGATGATCCCGTCGGCGAGCCGCACACCCATGCGCATCGCCACGAGCCGATGGTGCATAAGCATCCCCACTATCCGGACCTTCATCACCGGCATCGCCACGCACATTGACGCGGTCTGAACAGCAAAGTCTCGGAAGTCCGGTCCCCACAAGCCGATAGCCCCCGTCATGCGCGAGCACGCCCGCGCGACACGAACGCCGCCAGGCGCCTGCTGCGAAAGCTGCTCAAGTGACAATGCCGGGCACCGCGCGTCATGATCACGGACAAGCTCGCAAGCTACGGCGCGGCAAAACGCGAGGTGATGCCCTCGGTCGAGCACCGGAGGCACAAGGGCCTGAACAACCGGGCGGAGAATTCGCATCAGCCTACCCGAAGGCGAGAGCGGCAGGTGAAGCGCTTCAAGTCAGCGGGCCAGGCCCAACGCTTCCTCTCCGCCCATGATCAAATCAACAACCTGTTCCAGCTTCGTCGCGATCGCCTCCCTGCTGACCAGTATCGCGCTGCCCGCACTCGAGCTTTCCAGACGTGGGCCGAGGTCAGCGGAGTTGCGACCGCCGCGGCGTAACCGCCACCGGGCGCGGCCCAGGCAGCATGCACCGTCTCGATTACAGCGGCACAAGTTGACGCGGCCCCCTGCGCTACCGTGCCAAGCACGTTCTATGGCGTGATCCCATTCCCCATCCCACCCTGGCGCCGGGCCAGTCTTTTTAAAGCTGCAATTTCGCGAAACACATCGCGCGAATGTCGTGCGGGGCTCCCGACCACCGCGGCGCCGTCCGCAATCGCGGACATGACGCCGGATTGGGCGCCGATCCGGGCTCCTCGGCCGATGTGCATGTGTTCGGCGACACCGGCCTGACCGCCCACAACGACGAAATCGTCGATCTCGACCGATCCCGAGATCCCAACCTGCGCCGCAATGGCGCAATGGCGTCCTATGCGGACGTTGTGAGCGATCTGCACGAGATTGTCGATGCGGGTACCGGCCCCGATCACTGTGTCACGCAGCGCGCCGCGGTCGATCGTGGTATTCGCTCCCACTTCGACGTCGTCGCCAATGACCACCCCACCGAGCTGCGGCGTGGTCAGGAAGCCGCGCGCCGTGATCGTGAAGCCAAACCCTTCCTGGCCGATGCGCGCGCCAGGATAGACGTAAACCCGCGCACCCAGCACCGCATGGCTGATGCTGGCATGTGCGCCGATGCGGCAATCCGCCCCGAGCACAACGCCATCGCCGATCACCACCCCTGGGCCGACACGGCAGCGCGCGCCGATTTCTGCACGGGCCCCAATAACCGCGTGCGCGCAGATTTCTGCAGTCACGTCGATCGCCGCATCTTCCGCAACGATGGCTGAGCCATGGATACCAGCCGCCGGACCTTGCACCGGATGGAACAGCGCCGCGACTCGCACCCAACTGGCGCACGGATCGTCCGTCACCAGCGCCACGGACCCCGCCGGGACGCGGTTCTGCATTTCAGGCGACACAAGCACGGCGCCGGCGGCTGTATGCTCCAACATCGCGACATGGCGCGGATTACCGAGGAAACTAATCTGCCCACGTGCCGCTGCCTCGAGCGGGGCGAGCCCGACAATAAGAACGTCTTCTGCCGGGGCTGCGCAGCCGGCGGCCGCCGCGACCACGCCGAGAGAGTGTGGCCCGGTGTTGGTGAAGTACCGCGGATTACCGACGATGCTCGATACGGTCATGGCGAACGTTCTCCTGGCTTGTCCAACTGCGCCGATATTCTTGGGTTCTGTTGCAAAGCTTATGGCTGGCCGCGATAGGCCGCGAAAGGAACTGGCTCAGGCAGCGATCTGAAACAGGTTGGCGACGAAGATGGTCCAGGCTCGCATGTCGCATCCACCGATCGTCCGAACCTGTCCCTTCCTCATCGTCGCCATCGCCTCGCAGCCCGCCTGTGTGTGAATCAGCTTCCAATCTGGCTCCATCCCGCGGTGAGCTTAAACTATTGAACTTTTTTGCCAAATGAACCGTTTGCTAGGATCCCGGTCGGCGCCGACAGGGACTCCAGCACGAACAAATTCAGTGCGAAATATTAATAGCTTGTGGCGCATCGGACCGGGGTTCCGGTTAGGCTCTTCCGCACTTTTGGTGCAGGCTAGCGGGTTCGGTCGAACAAGCCTCTTGATAGGGCAGGGAGTTGCGCCTCTTACGGGCGGCCAGCAAACCGCAGATGGCCTCGAGCACCGCAAACCAGAATGTTTGTCCGTAGGGTAGCATCTTTCGCACACTGCGTAGGCTGCTTGCACCAAAAGTGCAGAAGAGCCCCGGTTAAGTGCCGATCCGCAGGCGGTGCAAATTGGGCTGCCGTGGCCGCGCTGGTCGAAACGTGCAAGCTCAACGCCGCCGACCCGCAGCGCTATCTCATCGAGTTCCTGCACCGCCTCGTCAATGGGGGGCCGCAGGCCCGAATCGACGAATTCATGGCGTGGTGCTGGGCCGAAGCCCAGTCCGCCAGAACGTCAGGGTACGAGGCGCAGGGCCGCGACGCACCGCTTGCCATTTTCTTCACGCTCCAGACAGTTGATGGAAGACTGCTCTTCTCCCAAACAGATCGTGTCTCGATTCTTGTGAAGCTGCGGCGCTCGGCTACAGCGCTCTCCAACTTGAGCCGGATGGTGAGCCGGAAATCCAAGCGAACTTTCCGAGCTAGGCTCTGAATGCAGAACGGCCGCATCGTAAAAGTCGAGTGATGCAAACGGCTTTATTGATTGACCTGCCTGGAAGGCCAGGGGCTTTGCCCCTGGACCCCACTGGGGCCGACGCCCCCAGATCCCTTTTTCATGTATGATTCCAAACTTG
>DATJWY010000114.1:0-3836 GCA_035500775.1 Acetobacteraceae bacterium | reverse complement strand
GGCCGAGCGGCCGGGCGTGATCTTCTCGACATTGCGCGTCGTCGCGTAGTCGAGGATGGCGCTGGCATGCGGCCCGACGAGATGCACCTTCTTGAGGCCGGAAACGTCCATCAGCCCCGCGCGCGTGCGGATGGCGACGTGATCGTCCTGCAGGCTGTGCGCATAGGTCCAGGGCGTACCGAGGCCGTTCCAGTCTTCCAGCGCCGAACCGAGCGTGCGGTGGCGCGAGGCCAGGGCGGTTTGTCTCCAGCTATTCGTCATGAGGCGATGCTCTCCGGCGGCTTTGGAGCGTGATGAGGACGACACGGCGCAAAGCGGGGCGCCTGGCCGTGAAGGGATGCGAGGGGCCGTGGCCCTTGGGCGGGGCGGGGGCGTCGTCGTGGTTCTTGCAAGAAACCATTGACCATGCCCCGGCGCTCATTCCTGGATGCCGAGCGAGCGGCGCGCGGCGGTCAGCGTATTGCGCAGCAGGCAGGCGATGGTCATTGGACCGACCCCGCCCGGCACCGGCGTGATTCGTCCGGCGATCCCGAGCGCCGCGTCGTAATCGACATCGCCGACCAGCCGGGTCTTGCCGTCTTCCGTGGTGATGCGGTTGATGCCGACATCGATCACGGTCGCGCCGGGCTTGATCCAATCGCCCTGCACGAGGCGCGGCCGGCCGACGGCGGCGACCAGGATGTCGGCGCGCCGGCATTCATCGGCGAGATTCTCGGTGCGGGAATGGGCGATCGTCACGGTACAGCTTTCCGCAAGCAACAACTGCGCCATCGGTTTGCCAACGATGTTGGAGCGGCCAAGGATGACGGCGCGCTTGCCGGTGAGCGAGCCGAGTTCGGCGCGCAGCAGCAACAGGCAACCGAGCGGCGTGCAGGGAACAAGGCCCGGCAACCCCACGGAAAGTCGCCCGGCATTGACGATATGGAATCCGTCCACGTCCTTGTCCGGGTCGATCGCCCCCAGCACGCGGTTGCTGTCGATCTGCGGCGGCAGCGGCAGCTGCACCAGGATGCCGTGCACTGCCGGATCGGCGTTCAGCGTGGCGATGAGGGCGAGGAGGTCCGCTTCCGGCGTTTCCGCCGGCAGGCGGTGCTCGAAGGAGCGCATGCCGGCGGCGACCGTCTGCCGCGCCTTGTTGCGCACATAGACCTGGCTCGCCGGAGCCTCGCCGACCAGCACCACCGCGAGGCCCGGCTGCACGCCGTGCGTCTCCGCGAGCGCGGCGACGCCATCCGCCACCTCGCGCAGGAGCCCGCCGGCGAAAGCCTTGCCGTCGATACGCCGTGTTTGCACGATGCCGTGCTTCCCGATTGTGCTCATGCCCGCACTCGCGTCTTTTCCGGGTCGTAATGTGGGAACCGCACGACGCGCGCCCGGATGCGTTTCTGGTGTCCGTCGAGCTTGCCGATCTCGACCTCGGTGCCCTCCGTCGCGTAGGCGACGTCCAGGCGGCAGAGCGCGATGTTCGCGCGCAGCGCCGGAGAGCGTGTGAAGCTGGTCACGATGCCGACCTGCGGCCGTCCCACATGCACGCAATCACCATGCGAGACGCTCTCATTGCTCTCGATGATCAGCCCGACGAGCTTGCGTTGCGGATGCTCGCGCCGCCGCAGCAATGCGTCGCGCCCGATGCAGGGTTCATCCTTGGTCGCGACGGTGAAGCCGATGCCGGCCTCGAACGGATCGGTCTGGTCGCAGAATTCGTAACCGGCGAAAACGAGACCGGCCTCGATACGCAACATGTCGAGCGCGGCGAGCCCGATCGGCAGCAGTCCGTCCGGTTGCCCTGCCTCCATCACCGCGTCCCACACCGCGGGCGCGTCCTTGGGATGGCACCAGATCTCGAAACCAAGCTCGCCCGTGTAACCCGTGCGCGAGACGACCACCGGTGCCCCTTCCGGACCGCCGAGCCGGCCGATGGTGAAGCGGAACCAGCGCAACTCGGTGATGGAGGGGCGGGTGGGGGGCGTCCAGATCACGCGGGCGAGGATGTCGCGGCTGCGCGGGCCTTGCACGGCGACGTTGTGCAATTGATCGGTCGAGCTGCGCACCCAGGCCTTGAGGCCCTCGCGCGCGGCGATCTGCCGCAGCCAGAGGCCGGTGAAATCCTCGCCGCAGACCACGCGGAAATTGGTCGGCGTCATGCGGAAGATCGTCGCGTCGTCCAGCAGGCCGCCATGCGCGTGGCAGAGCGCGGTATAGACGACCTGGCCGACCGCCAGCTTGCGGATGTCGCGTGTCACCGCGCGCTGCAACAGCGCCTCGGCATCCGGGCCGGTGATCTCGAACTTGCGCAGCGCGGACAGATCCATGATCGCCGCCCGCTCGCGACAGGCCCAGTACTCCTCGATCGGATCGCTGCCGGTGAAGCGCTCTGGCAACCAGAAGCCGCGATACTCGGTGAGGTGGCGCGTCAGCGCGGCGGTGCGGGGGTGAAATCCGGTCTCCCGCGTCAGGACCGGGTCTGCGTCTGGCGTCATGCGGTGCACGATTCCCTTGGAGAACGCGTTCGTGCCGTCATAGACGCGCACATGAATGTCGGTGGGTGTCCAGGCGTTCGAGGCATCGACATCGTCGGCGCAGGAGGAGGAGGCGCAGACGAGATCGGTGAGCGCCCGCAGCAGCACGTAATCGCCGGGCCGGGACCATGGCTCGTCGAAGCCGAGCGTGCCGGCGGCATCGATCTGCGTGTTGTAGAAGAAGTTGATCGCCGGCCAGCCCATGCGCGGGGCGATGCCGAAGGGTTTCAGGGCGGCATTGAAATTGTCGGTGCAGTTGGCGTGCCCCGGATAGCCGATCTCGTCGTAATATTTGGCGCTGCAGGCGAGGGCGAAGGTGTCGTGACGCCCGACCGTGTCACGGACCACCTCGACCAGCGGGCGCAGGCTTGTGTCATAGAACTTCGCGTGCAGGCCGGGCCCCGGGCAGGCGACGCCGGTGATCGTGCGGGTCGCCGTCGCGTCCAGCCCCGTTTCCGTTCCGCGCTCCAGCGCCGCCGCGTCGAAGGCGAGGAAGTCGGATGCCTGCCGCCCGGCCACGTCGATGATCTGGATGTAATCGCCGGCGGCGACGCGGTAGGCGCGGGCGGTGGCTGCGGGCACCGCCAGATCCTGCTTCGGCATGGCGAGCGGCGACGGCAGCGGCCAGGCGGTATCGGCGCCGCGGAACAGTTCCACCCGCAGCGCGGTCGGCGGGGTCTGCTCGTCCGGCGCCATGGGCGTGCCGGGAGCGAAAAGCAGGCAGATGCCATCGATCTGGGCGGTCAGGCCGCGCGTGGCGCCGGGAGCCGCGCCAGCCCCGAGCAGGACCATCGCCGGAAGCTGCGTTTCGGAGCGGTTTCCGAGAGCGGCCTGGGCGCCACGTCCGCTTTCGCCCGCGGCCAGCAGCAGCGCCTCCAGCGTCCCCGCGGCTTCCGTCGCGTCGAAACCGAGTGACAACTCCGGGGACGGATCCGTCCATACGGCGCAGGGCTGCAACCCCTCCTCGTCCGTCACCCGGATCTGGTCACCGGCCCGCAGCGCCAGCAGCAGGCATTCGCCGCCGGGGAGCACGAAGCGGCGGGACCGGCCGGCGCCGTCCACCGGGAACGGCGCGCCGCGCTCGGTCTGGCACGCATCTTGATACATCGAGATCCTGTCCCCCCTGACGGGCCGTCATGAGCCGCGCGACAGGAGGCACGGTGATTCAAAGAAACTTGCCCGTCAAGAACATTCCGTGATTGATAGGCATCAATCCCGGCCAGCGTGGCGGCAGCGCCGCCCGCGCGACAGGCGTTGAATTCCTGGCCGGTCTGACGGCGTTGGAGGCCCAGCCCTGAGCCTGCCGCGGCCGACGGC
>DATJWY010000113.1:0-5547 GCA_035500775.1 Acetobacteraceae bacterium | reverse complement strand
CAGGGGCAGCGCCCCTGGGCTTTCTTTGTGCAGGGAGCCTGCATGTTCCAAACCATCTGCGACCTGATCCCGCGCGACCCGGATTATCCGGAGCGCACGCGGACGCTTGATCTGCTGCGGCGCGTGCTGGATGGCACGTTGTATGACGCCCTGCCCTATGCGTTTCACGAGGAGCGCACGGCGGGCGGCGAGTATGTGCCGTTGCGGTTGCGGCGGCCGGCGGTGCGCTATGCGCTCTCACGGGTGGTGGTGGAGGATAGCGTCGCGCTGTTGTTCAGCGAGGGGCATTTTCCGCGCATCGATTCTCCGGACCGGGCGGTGCGGGATTTGCTGGCGGCGGTGGCGCGCGAGGCGCGGCTGAACCTGGTGATGACCGAGGCGGCGTTGCGCGGCGCGGTGGGCTCCGTGGCGCTGTGGCTGCGGGTGTTGCGCGGGCGGGTGTTCGTTTCCGTGCTGGATACCGCCTATCTGACGCCGGTTTGGCAGCCGGAGGCGCCGGATACGCTCGCCTCGGTGACGGAACGCTACAAGGTTTCCGGCGCGGCGCTGGTGGCGCAGGGGTATGAGATCGCGGATGTGTCCGCGGTCTATTGGTTCATGCGGCGCTGGGATGCGGAGCGGGAGGTTTGGTTTCTGCCGCAGCCCGTTGGAGCGTCCGGCGCGCCGGTGGAGGATGAGGCGCGCAGCGTGCGGCATGGGCTTGGGTTCGTGCCGCTTGTCTGGGTGCGGAATTTGCCGGGCGGAAACGGCATTGATGGCGCCTGCACCTTTCGCGCGGCGGTGGAGACCGGGATCGAGATTGACTATCAGCTTTCGCAGGCCGGGCGCGGGCTGAAATATTCCTCTGATCCGACCTTGCTGATTCGCGAGCCGGCCGGTGTGGATGGCGACATGGTGCGCGGGGCGGCGAACGCGCTCGTCGTCAGCGAGAAGGGCGATGCGAAGCTGCTGGAGATTGGCGGGACCGCCGCCGAGGCGGTGATCGGTTATGTGCGCACGCTGCGCGAGTTCGCGCTGGAGAGCGTGCATGGCAATCGCTCGGATGCGTCGCGGCTTTCGGCCGCCGCCTCCGGGCGGGCGCTGGAGCTGATGAATCAGGGGCTGATCTGGCTCGCCGATAATCTGCGGGTGAGCTACGGCGAAGGCGGGTTGTTGCAGCTCGCGCGCATGATCCTGCGGGCGGGGCAGCGTTATGCGCTGCGGGTCGGCGGGCAGAGGGTGGAGGCGCTGGACGCGGAGGCGCCGCTCTCGCTGGTCTGGCCCGACTGGTATCCGCCGACGGCGGCGGATCGGGAGGCACAGGCGCGGACGCTGACGACGCTGGTGGGGGCCCGGCAGATTTCGCGCGAGACGGCGCTCGCGGCGCTCGCCGGGTCTTATGGGATTACCGATATTCCGGGCGAGTTGGCGCGGATCGCCGACGAGGCGGGCGCGGCCGGGGACGCGGGCGGGACGACGGACACGGCGACGGGAGAGAACGCATGAGCGAGGAAACCGGGCGGCAGCCGGCGGCCGGGAGCGAGGGTGCGGACGCGGCCGGAGAGATCGCGGCGCTGCGGGCGCGGGCGGCGGAGCTGGAGCAGCAATTGCGCGCCGCGACGGAGAGCGCGGCGGAGCGGCTGATCCGCGCCGAGTTGAAGGGCGAGGCGATGCGGGCCGGGATGGTGGATCTGGATGGGCTGAAGCTCGTCGATACCGCCGCGGTGCGGCTCAACGACGCGGGCGAGGTGGATGGCGCGGCGGCGCTGATGGCGCGGCTGAAGCGGGAGAAGCCCTGGCTGTTCGGGGGCGGCAATTCCAGCAGCGTCGCGGTGGCGCCGAGCGAGAAGGCGCCGCCGCGGAATGCCATGCAGATGAGCCATGCCGACTGGATGGCGGCGCGGACGGAAGTGTTGCGGCGGCGCTGAGGCGCGTTGCGGTTTGGTGCTGTCTCGGTAAGGGGGATTGGGGACGGGGGGTGTGCTCCCCTCGCCTTTCAGCTCGGGCGGATCTTGTCCGCTTCCTGCGAGTGTACCATGCCGAGATGCATCGTCAGGGCGCGGACGACCTTTTCCGCGTCCGCCGGCGGCAGGACGAAGCCGACCGGGCCATAGGCCGGATGCTGGAAGGCGATGACGGAGCCTTCGGTCAGCGCCTCCGGCTGCACGGCCCAGCGCGTCGTATAGACCGGGTTGACCGGGGCGCCCTCGATCGGCGGCACCGGGGTTTTCGCCACCAGCGCGGCGCGGGCCTGGCCGAGCGTGTTGATCAGCGTCGTCAGTTGTTCAAGCGAGAAATCCAGCGTGCCGGCGAGGCCGCTCGCGGGAAGAAGCTCGATCTGGGCGGTGTGCGTCGTCTCGGAGACAGTCACCCGGATGCGGGGCTCTGACATGGTGCGTGCTTCCCTCTCGGTAGTTTCGGGCCTTTTTCAGACTGACGATTCGGGATGATGACAGGGGCCGGGCCTGGGCGGGATTCCGCCGGGCCGGCGCGCCGGCGGTCGCGCCTGGCGGTGCCTCTGTCCCGATTGTTTCAGGACTTCACTGGATGCGCAGCCTAGCACCGAATCGCGCCGGCGGGGAACCCCGGGGCGCGGCGGGCGGCGGTGCCCCGGTTTCGTGCAACCGACGATCCGGACGGGAGTGGTCCCGCGCCGGCGTGGTCAGGACAAGGGATGACGATGGGTATTCAGAATTTCCCCCCCGCTCTGCAGCCGATCATCCAGCAGGGCTTCCTGGATCGCGAGTTCCAGCAGGCCTTGTGCTCGCGGCTCGGCTATCGTGCCTGCGCCGATCGGGAGGAAATCGCCGTCGGCATCGGCGAGACGTTGACCAAGACGCGCGCGGGGCTGAAGCCCTCCGTGACCACGCCGATCGCGCCGGCGCTCAACACCAATCTCGACAACGGGTTGACGCCGACGGGCTGGGGTGTCGAGCAGTACACCATCACGCTGAACCATTATGCCGCCACCACCGATCTGAACATGGTGACGGCGCGCGTGGGCATCGGCAACCAGTTCCTGCAGAATGCCTATGTGAACGGCGAGCAGGCGGCCCGGAGCCTGGACGAGCTGGCGCGCAATGCGCTGTTCTCGCCGTATTTCGGCGGCAATACGCGGGTGCGGGTCGGGCTTTCCGGCGCGGCGCCGTCGGTGGCCGTGGATGATGTGCGCGGCTTCCTGACCGTGTTCGTCAATGGCGTGCAGGTGCCGGTTTCCGGCGCCAATCCGATGACCGTCACGGTTGGCAGCGATGCGTATGCGCTGGTTTCCGTGACCGTCGATGCCAGCAATGCCTCGACGGCGCCGGGCGGGATTTCCGGGGTGCTCACCTTCTCCGGCAATGTCACCCAGGCGGATGGCGCGGCGGGGAACGCGGTGCAGGCGGCGACGGCCTCCGTGATCCTCCGGCCGAACAAGCGGCCCACCACGGCGCAGCTTGCCGTCGGCGATACGCTGATGATGGCGAATATTCTCGATGGCGTCGCGACGCTGCGGCAGAACGCGGTGCCGGATGTGGATGGCGCGTATAATTGCTACCTCGATCCGGTCAGCGCGCGGCAGCTTTTCGCCGATATGGACTTCCAGCGCCTGTTCATCGGTGCGACTTCGGCGAACCAGGTGTTCAAGCCGGGTGTGGGCGTGGTCAACGAGTTCCTCGGCGTGCGCTTCGTGCTGACCACCGAGGCTTATGTGCAGCCGCATCCGACCCTCACCGGCTACTATGTGCGGCGGCCGATCCTGGTTGGGCGCGGGGCGCTGATCGAGGGCGATTTCGCCGGTATGGCGGCGGATGACGTGGCGCCGCGCGATGCCATCGTTTCCATCGTGGACGGCGTGGCCATGGTGACGCGCGAGCCGATCGACCGGCTGAGCCAGATCATCGCGCAGTCCTGGTACTGGATCGGCGGGTTCGCCGCGCCGTCCGATACCACGACCACCAGCCTGACCGTGGCGACGGCGACCAACGCCAATTACAAGCGCGCGGTGATGCTGGAGCATTTGGGCTGATTTTTTAAAGGGGAAGGCCAGGGGCGCTGCCCCTGGACCCCGCCGGGGCCGTACGGCCCCGGACCCCGATCCGTTTAGCGGGGGTCTGGGGCCTCAGGGCCCCGTCGTGCGTAGGCACGCCTCCGCGTGACGAGTCCAGGGCGGAGTGGCCCAAGGTTCCATCGGCCGGAACGGCCGATGGAATGGCCACGGAGGGGGAGCCCTGGTCTTACCGCCGAACGCGAGCGAGACTCTGCATGCTCACCGACGCCGAAAAAACCGACATCAGGCGCTTCTGCGGCTATCCGGCTTATGGCGCCGGGGATGCCGGCAATATGGGCTGGCGGTTTTATACCGCTTATGGCGCGCTGGAATACCGGATGAATAATCTCGCGCCAGCCGAAGAGGCCGTGGCGCGGCGGTATCTTGGCACGCTCACGACGCTGGAGAGCGCCGTGCCGGGCGCGGGGGCGACGCTCGATACCGATAGCGCCTCCGGCTGGCGGCGCAATGCGGATGAGGTGAATGAGCGTTTGCGGCTGCTGGATACGTGGCGGCGGCGGCTCTGCGCTTTCTTCGGTGTCCCGCCCGGCGAAGGGCTGGGGGCTGAGGGCGTGCGCTTTGTTGTTTGAATTTTACTGAAACTTGCGCGGGTCCGGGGGCGCTCGCCCCCGGCGGGGTCCAGGGGCAGAGCCCCTCGGACCTCCCCCCGCCGTGGAGCGCGCACATGGACGGAACAGTGGTGCAGGACCGGATCGCGCGTGGAGCGGGGATCGCCGCGCGGCGGCTCGGGACGGTGTATGACGTGTACCGGCCATGCGGGGTGGATGCGCCGCTCGCGCCGGGAAACCGGGTGGTGCGGCTTTCAGCGGCGTTCCTGAGCGAGGATGGGCGGGTGCGTAAGCCATCCGGCTACGCGCGCGCGGCCTGGTTCGGGATGTTCGATTATGCCTATACGCGGCCAGGGGATTTTCTCTCCGGGGCGGCGGGAGTGTTCTTCGTCGCGCGGCAGGCCTTGCTGGAACCGGCGATCTGCGTGCTGACCAACCGGGTGCTCGGGTTCAGCCGGCCGGCGGCGGCGAATGCCGTCGGGGTGAATGCCGGCTATGGCGGCGTGACGCGGACGGGGAGCGTGGCGCTGGGGAGCGGGTGGGCGGCGAGCGTGCTGGCCTCCGGCGGGGGCGAGCGCGGGACGTTGCCGAGCGATCAGCGCGCGCCGCAATGGGATGCGCTGTTGCCCGCCCTGCCCTTTTCGCCACGGCCGGCCGATCTCGTCACCGATGAGGCGGGGCGCGGGTATGGCGTGGTTTCCGCCGAGGAGAGCGAGATGGGGTGGCGGCTCGTGTTGCAGAGCGCGGCGGGGTGATGGTTTCCGCAGAGGGCTCCGCCCTCTGCACTCCCGCCAAAGGGCTCAGCCCTTTGGAAACCCTTTTCTTTTCGCGGTTGTTGTCCGGGAGGGGTTATGGCCGATCAGGCGGATGTGGAGGCGGCCCTCGTTACGGTGGTGGGCGGAGCGCTTTATCCGTCCGGGACGACGGGGAGCAGCGCCGTGGGCGCGACCTGCCGGGTGTATCGCGGCT
>DATJWY010000112.1:0-10448 GCA_035500775.1 Acetobacteraceae bacterium | reverse complement strand
ATGATTGGCGGATCCATTGGAAAAGGCGTTCATCAAATCCATCTCGATCGCAAGGGCCGAGGCCCGCCAATTCATGTCAGCTCATGTCAGCGCGGCCGGGCTTGGCCGTCTCTGCGGATTAGCACCACGGGACGCTCCATCCTGAACATCGCCCGATCCAGAGTAACAAATTGATACGGCGAAGCCAGAGCGCAGGCAAGCGACGCCGTCTCAGCCACGCACGGCGCGTTCAAGCTCAGCGAAAGCCATGAACAGGTGGTAGAATGAACTTGCCGGGATCTTATCGACCGCGGGCTTTCCAGCCGGGTCCAGGATATCGATCCAGGTGCCGCGCGGTTGATGCGCGAGATGCCCGCCAAGCATGGCGCGCACCAGCGCCTCAATCGTTTCCCCGACATCCAGGCCGGTCCGCTCCCGCATCGCCAGATGCGCCTTCACCGCCTCGGTCTGGGCCCAGAGGCGGCAGGCGCCGTCGCGCAACGCCCCGTCACGGTCAAGGATGGAAACGACGAAGCCGCTGCCGGCGATGCCGTGCCGTCCGGCGAAGCGATAGAGCCGGTCCTCGTGGGCGGAGAGATCCACGCCGGACGCGTCGGCGTAGCGCCGCAGCAGCCACACCCATTCGTAATGATGGCCGGGCTCGACATGGCCGCCGGCCTCGCCGGGAGCCGGCCGCCAGTCATCGGTGAAGAACTCGCCGAGCGTGCCGGTCGCCTCGTCGAAGAAGCGCCGGCGGAACAGGTCGATCAACTCGGCCACGAAACCGAGTGCCCGCGTCTCCCTGCTCGTCTCGTACAGCGCCAGCGCCGCTTCCAGCAGGTGCATGTGCGGGTTCTGCTGGCGGAAGCCAGGCTCGCGCGGCACGGTGTTCCAGAAGCCGCCCTCGGGGGCGCGCATGCGCAGCTCCAGCCAATCGAGCGTGCGCCAGGCCCAGTCGAGCGCCTCCGCGGAGCCGGTCGCCCGCGCGTACCAGGCCAGGGCGAAGAGCACGAAGGCATGGTCGTAGAGGTCGCAGACCGGATCGAGCACACCGCCCGCGCGCCCAAGGCGCCGCGCCCAGCCGCCCTCGGGAAGCCAGCCATGCCGGGTGATGAAGGCGTAGCCCACATGCGCCGCCTCGATCGCCCCCGGCCAGCCGAGCAGCGCGGCATTGGCATAGACATAGATCTGCCGCGCCTGCACCCGCATGCGCTTGTAGGGAACATCCGCCGGCACGCCATCGAGCGTCAGGTGCTCGACGAAGCCATGCCCCGCCGGATCACGCCCGGTCGTGGCCCAGAACGGCAGCGCGGCATTCCACATCCAGTCGCGATAGGCATCGGCCGCCCGCACCAGCGCGGCGGGCACCGCGATCGACTCCACCATCGTCCCCGGCCTACGCGGTCAGCGTCGGCGCGCGCATCCGGCCGACAATGGCGGTGGTGGACTGCCCGGGGACCAGTTCGGCCAGCACCACCCGGCCGCCGGCGCCCTGCACCACGTCCGCGCCGACCACCCGATCGATGCTGTAATCCGCCCCCTTGATGAGCACATCCGGCACCAGCCGCCGGATCAGTTCGAGCGGCGTATCCTCCCCGAAGGCGACGACGCCATCGACATGGCGCACCGCGGCGATCACCTGCGCCCGGCTTTCCAGCGTGTTGATCGGCCGGGTCGGCCCCTTCAGCCGGACCACGCTTTCATCCGTGTTCAGCGCCACGATCAGCCGGTCGCATTGCGAGCGGGCATAGGCCAGCAGCGAGACATGCCCCGGATGCAGGATGTCGAAGCAGCCATTGGTGAAGCCGACGGTAAGTCCCTGCGCCTTCCAGCGCGCGACCAGCGTTTCCATCCGCCCGACCGGGACCAGCCCCTCGGTGGTGTCCTGCGCCTGCCGGTCCTGCGCGTTCAGCTCGCGCAGCACCTCCTCCATATCGACGGTGGCGGTGCCGAGCTTGCTCACCACCACCCCGGCGGCGGCGTTCGCGACATGCATCGCCTGGACGAGCGACAGGCCCGAGGCGTGCGCGAGCGCGAGCGTGGCGATCACCGTGTCGCCGGCGCCGGACACGTCGAACACCTCGCGGGCGCGGGTGGGCACGCTGTGAAATTCGCCGTTCCGCTCGACCAGGATCATGCCCTTCTCGGAGCGGGTGGCGAGGATCGCCACCGAATCGGCCTGCGCCATGACATGGCGGCTGGCGGCGACCACCGGCGCTTCGTCATCGACGGGCATGCCGGAGGCGAGGGCCAGTTCCTTGAGGTTCGGCGTGATGCAGGTCGCGCCGCGATAGCGCGAGAAATCATTGGTCTTGGGATCGACGAAGACCGGGATGCCGGCCGCGCGCGCGGCCTCGATCACCGGGGCGACGATGCCGGGGCTGAGCACCCCCTTGCCGTAATCGGAGAGCACCACGGCCCGGACCTCAGGCAGACGCGTGAGCGCCGCGTCACGCAAGGCGGCCTCCTCCGCCGGCTGCAGCGGCAGGCGGCTTTCGTCATCGGCGCGGACCACCTGCTGGCGGCCGGCGATGAAGCGGGTCTTGCGGATGGTCGGGCGCAGCGGGCTGGCGACGAAGCCAGGCTCCAGCCCGTTCCGCTCCTCGACCATGATGCGCACGCGGTTGCCCGCCTCGTCGGCGCCGAGCAGGCCAACCAGGATCGCCCGTCCGCCGAGAGCGGCGATGTTGCTCGCCACATTGCCGGCGCCGCCCAGCATTTCCCGCGTGGAGGTCGTTCGGATGACCGGGACCGGCGCCTCCGGCGAGATCCGCTCGATCTCGCCATGGATAAAAGAGTCCAGCATCACGTCGCCCAGGCAGAGCACGGCAACGTCGGTAAAATTCATCTTGCCAATCCGTTTCTTGATCCGCGCCGGTTCTTGATCTGCGCCGGAACAGCCCCCGCCGCGCCAGAAGCTACCGGCTATCTCATTTCAGAGCGAGCCGGGCAACAGGGGGCGCCATCACCATTCCGCTTCCGTCCCGGACTCACCGCCGGACATCCCGCCCGCGCCGCGCGCCGGATGACCCGGCGGCGGCACAAGGGCGCACACAAGCCGGCGGCAGGGCGGCGAGCAGCTCATCCACCGTCCGCCCGAGTCGCGGATGCACCCAGCCCGGCACCAGATCGCGCAGCGGCACCAGCACGAAGGCACGCTCATGCGCGCGCGGATGCGGCAGCACCGGGTCCGGCCCGTCGCGCACCAGATCGCCCATGGCGACGATGTCGAGATCGAGCGTGCGCGCCGCGTTCCGCGCGGAGCGGGTCCGCCCGTGCCGGGCCTCGATCGCCTGCAACGCCGCGAGCAGCGTCTCGGGCGTGATCTCCCCCTGCAATGCCACAACACCATTGACGTAAGGCGGCTGGTCGGAAGGGGGAACCGGATCGGTTTCGTACCAGCCGGAAACGCCGGCGAGGCGCAGGCCGTCGATGCGGGCGAGCGCGTCCACCGCGTCGCGGCACGTGTCGAGCGGGCTCGCGCCCCCCTCGCCCGGCAGGTTGGCGCCGACCCCCACCAAAATCATTGCTGCCTCGCGGTGGTTTTACCCTTTTGCAAAAGAGTAGGCGCTCTATCTTCTCCTCTGCACCGGCATAGATTGGCCGATTCACCGTGCACGAAGGGATTGAGAGATATGCATTTTCTGCAGGATGAGCGTACCTGCCTGTTCATCGACGGCGCCAACCTCTATTCAGCATCGCGAAACCTTGGATTCGATGTCGATTATCGCAACCTCCTAGAGTATTTCCGGCGCAAAACCAACGTTATCCGAGCCTACTACTACTCGGCGGTGCTGGAAACCGAAGAATACTCGCCGCTCAAGCCGCTGACAGACTGGCTGGCCTATAATGGCTACACGCTCGTCACCAAACCGGCACGTGAATTCACCGACAGCACCGGACGGCGGCGGGTCAAGGGCAACATGGACATCGAGCTGGCGATCGACATGCTCGAACTCGCCCCGAAGATCGACCATGCGATCCTGTTCAGCGGCGACTCGGATTTCCGCCGCCTCGTGGAAGCGGTGCAGCGGCGCGGCGTGCGCGTCTCCGTCGTCTCCTCCATCCGCACCAACCCGCCGATGGTGGCGGACGAGCTGCGCCGGCAGGCCGATCAGTTCCTGGAACTCGCCGACATCGCGCCGGACTTCACCCGCCGGCAGATGGAGCCGCGGCCGCGCCCGCCGGCCCGTCATACCGTGACCGAGCCGTACGCGGATTCCACCGATGCCGCTTGACGGCCAGGGCGCGATCCAGATCGAGAGCCCCCCGGCGGATTGCCAGCTCTGCCCGCGCCTCGCCGAATACCGCCGTCAGAACCGGGCCGCGCATCCGGACTGGTTCAACGGCCCCGTGCCGAGCTTCGGCGATCCCCGCGCGCCCGTGCTCATCGTCGGCATGGCGCCGGGGGTGAAGGGCGCCAACCGCACCGGCCGCCCGTTCACCGGCGACCATGCCGGCATCCTGCTGTACGACACCCTCACCCATTTCGGCTTCGCGCATGGCACCTACCATGCCGAGCCGGATGACGGGCTGACCCTGCAGGATTGCCGCATCGTCAACGCCGTGCGCTGCGTGCCGCCGGCCAACCTGCCGGAGCCGAAAGAGGTCGCGACCTGCAACCGCTTCCTGCAGGCCGAACTCCAGGCGATGCCCAATCTGCGCGCGGTCCTCGCCCTCGGCGTGCTGGCGCATGCGGCGGTGCTGAAAGCCTGCGGCATCGCGCCAAGCCGTATCCGCTTCCGGCATGGCGCCATGCACGTTCTGCCGGACGGGTTGCTGCTCGCCGACAGCTACCATGCCTCCCGCCACAACACGAGCACCGGCCGGCTGACCGAGGCCATGTTCGCGGAAGTGGTGGAAACGCTGCGCCAGCGGATCAACGCCCCCGCTTCATGACGCTGCCAAAACGACGTCCCGGCTGATCCGCTCTCCGGGACGTCGCCTGCCGGGTCACCCGGCCAGCGCCAGGAGCCGGTCCACATCCAGATGCGCCTCCAGATGCGCCGCCAGCGCATCCAGCGTGGCCTCCACCTCCGCCGCGTGACTGCGCGCCGCTGGGCTGCCGCCGAGACCGCGGATCAGCGCCTCCCGTGCCGCATCGGCGGTGAACAGCCCGTGCACGTAGGTGCCGCGCACCCGGCCGTCCGGGGACGCGGCGCCGTCCTCCCGGCCATCCGCGAAACGCACCAGCGGCCGCGCCGCATCCGGTCCCGCGCTGCGGCCGAGATGGATCTCATAACCCTCGACCTCCGCAGCCCCGTTCGCGAGCCAGCCCCGCACCGGGGCCACACGCTTCGGCCCGGCGAGCACGGTCTCGATATCGAGCAACCCGAGCCCCGCCACCGCGCCCGGCGGCCCCTCCACCCCCTCCGGGTCGGTGATTCTGCGCCCGAGCATCTGGTAGCCGCCGCACAGGCCGAGCACATGCCCGCCGCGCCGGCGATGCGCCAGGATGTCGATATCCCACCCTTCTGCCCGCAGAGCGCCGAGATCGGCGATGGTCGCCTTGGAGCCGGGCAAGAGCACGAGGTCACAGCAAGGCAACGGCGCGCCGGGCGGCACCAAGGTCAGCGCGATGTCGGGCTCGGCACGAAGCGGGTCGAGATCGTCGAAATTGGCGATGCAGGGCAGCAGCGGCACCGCCACGCGCAGTCCCGCCCCCGCACGCGGCGCCGGCAGGGCGGCGGCCAACTCATGCGCATCCTCCGCCGGCAGACGGCCGAGTTCCGGAATGAACGGCACCAGCCCGAGCGCCGCCCAACCGGTGCGCGCCGCGATCTCCCGCATGCCCTCTTCAAACAGCGACGGATCGCCCCGCATCCGGTTGACGATAAAGCCCCGGATCAGCGCCGCATCCGCCGGATCGAGCACATGCCGCGTGCCGACCAGGCTCGCGATCACCCCGCCCCGGTCGATATCGCCGATCAGCACCACCGGCGTGCCGGTCGCGCGGGCGAAACCCATATTGGCGATGTCACCCCGGCGCAGATTGATCTCCGAGGCGCTGCCCGCGCCCTCGACCAGGACCAGATCCGCCCCCTGCCCCACAAGCGCGAAACTCTCCAGCACGCGCGGCATGAGCGACGGCTTGAGCGCCTGATACTCCCGCGCCCGCGCCGTGCCGAAGACCTGCCCCTGGACGACGATCTGCGACCCGGTCTCGCTCTGCGGCTTCAGCAGCACCGGATTCATGTGCACGCTCGGCGCGACCCCGGCGGCCCGCGCCTGCAATGCCTGGGCGCGGCCGATCTCGCCGCCATCCGCCGCCACCGCCGCGTTGTTCGACATGTTCTGCGGCTTGAACGGGCGCACCGCGATGCCCCGGCGCAGGCAGGCCCGCGCGAGCCCGGCGAGCAGCACCGACTTGCCGACGCTCGACCCGGTGCCCTGGAGCATCAAGGCGCGCGGCATCAGAACTCGATGCCCTGCTGCGCCTTCACCCCGGCGGCGAAATGGTGTTTCACCGCCGTCATTTCGGTCACGAGATCGGCCGCCTCGATCAGCGCCGGGCGGGCATTGCGGCCTGTGACGACGACATGCAGGTCCGGCCGGCGCGCGGCCAGGGCGGCAAGCACCTCTTCCTCCGGCAGATAGCCGTAACGAAGCGCGATATTCAGTTCGTCCAGCACCAGCAAGGCGAGGTCCGGTTCCGCCATCAGCGCGACCGCCCGCTCCCAGGCGGCGCGGCAAGCAGCGATGTCGCGATCGCGGTCCTGCGTCTCCCATGTGAAGCCCTCGCCCATGCTGTGCCAGCTGACGAGCGGCCCGAAGCCTTCGAGCACGCGGCGCTCCCCGGTGGACCAGGCGCCCTTGATGAACTGCACGACGCCACAGCGCCGGCCATGCCCGACCATACGGAGCAAGAGACCGAAAGCGGCGGTGGATTTACCCTTGCCGGCGCCGGTGTGGACGATCAGCAGGCCCTTCTCGATCGTCTTGCCGGCGACCTCCGCATCCTGCACCGCCTTGCGGTGGCGCATCTTGTCGCGGTGGCGGGTGGCTTCGTTCATGGGGCGGGTCCTGCTGGGGAGAAAGGAAGGCCAGGGGCGCTGCCCTTGGACCCCGGCAAAGGCTAAGCCTTTGCAATCCATTACTTAAGTGACCGGGAGTCCGGGGCCTCAAGGCCCCGGCGGGGTCCAGGGGCAGCGCCCCTGGCCTTTACCTCACCCGCATAGGCAACCCGGCCACCATGAACACCACCTGCCCGGCCAGCGCCGCCAGCGCCTGATTGAGCCGCCCGGCCTCATCACGGAAGGCGCGGGCGAGCGCGTTATCCGGCACGATGCCGAGTCCCACTTCGTTCGCCACCAGCACGGTCGGCGCCGTCCGCGCCGCCAGCGCCTGGACGAAATCCCCGGTCGCCGCCGCCACGTCATGCTCGCCGAGCATCAGGTTGGTGAGCCAGAGCGTCAGGCAATCCACCAGCACCGGCGCCTCGCCCGCCGCCGCGAGCGCCCCGGCCAGATCGACCGGCGCCTCCAGCGTGCGCCAGCCCTCGCCGCGCCGGTCGCGATGCGTGGCGATGCGGGCTTGCATTTCCTCATCCCAGGCCTCGGCGGTGGCGATATACGCCCACGGACCGGGCAACGCCTCCACCAGCGCCTCGGCATGGCGGCTCTTGCCGGAGCGGGCGCCGCCCAGGACCAGGGTGAGATGGGGCAGCGGATCGGACAGGGTGTGATCCTCCTTGACGGGGTTGGGCTTTGACGGACCGCCGCAACCGGCCTACCAGTGCAGTCTCGATGGTCTGGCCGCGCGGGGCGATCCGGGCGGCCGGTTAAAAGGGAACACGGTGCGGACCGGCCCGGAAAGGGGCACGTTCCAAGGCCGTGGCTGCCCCCGCAACTGTCAGCGGAGAGCGTTCCGCCACCATGCCACTGGGGGCCTTCCCCGGGAAGGCGGGCGGGGCGCGCCGGATCCGCGAGCCAGGAGACCTGCCATCGGCAACAGACCGCGATGCCGGGCGGGGTGCCCCGGTGGCGGCGGGGTTTCCACCAGGACCCCGGCCCTCCCCGGTGCATGATCGCGCCGTCGGGAGGCGGTCGGCACCCGATGACGCGCGCGGCGCGGGCCTTCTGCTCCTTCCTCACCGGAAGCAGCGGAGCCGGCGCCGGCCTTGGATCAGGGTCCGGTGACAGAACAAACGCTTCCCCATCTGCATGTCTGCGTCACCTGCCGCGCCGGGCGCGACCTCGCTCCGGACGAGATGCCGCCGGGCGCGCATCTGCACGCCGCGCTCGCGGCCCGGCTCGCCGGGCAGGCCGAGCCCGTGGTCGCGCTGCGCGAGGTGACCTGCCTCGCCGCCTGCGGCCATGGCTGCACCGCCGCCCTCGCCGCGCCGGGCAAATGGACCATGCTGCTCGGCCATCTCAGCGCCGAACTGGCAGAGGATCTGCTGACCTATGCCGGCACCTATGCCGCCTCGGAACGCGGCACGGTGCTTCCCTCGCGCCGCCCCGCCTCGCTGCGCGACATCGTTCTCGGCCGCATCCCCGCCCCGGAGGCAAATCCGTGACCACGCTTGCAAAAATCCCCGCGACGATCGTCACCGGCTTCCTCGGCGCCGGCAAGACCACCCTGGTGCGGCATGTGCTGGAGCATGCCGGCGGCCGCCGCATCGCCGTGATCGTCAACGAGTTCGGCGCGCTCGGCATTGATGGCGAGACGCTGAAGAGCTGCGGCATCCCGGGCTGCGCGGAGGAGGACATCGTCGAGTTGGCCAATGGCTGCCTCTGCTGCACCGTGGCCGAGGATTTCCTGCCGACCATCCAACGCCTGCTCGACCGCCCGGCGCCCCCCGAGCACATCCTGATCGAAACCTCCGGCCTCGCCTTGCCGAAGCCGCTGCTGCGCGCCTTCAACTGGCCGGACATCCGCTCCCGCGTCACCGTCGATGGGGTGATCGCGGTGGTGGACGGCCCGGCCGTCGCCGCCGGCCGTTTCGCCGACGATCCGGCGGCGGTGGCCCTGCAACGCGCCGCCGATCCGTCGCTCGATCACGACAACCCGCTCGCCGAGGTCTACGAGGATCAGATCCAGGCCGCCGACCTGATCGTGCTCAACAAGACCGACCTTTTGCGCGACGACGAGGCCGAGGCTCTCGCCCGCCAGGTCAGCGCCGCCACCCCGCGCGCGACCAAGGTGGTGCCGGCGCGCGAGGGCAGGCTCGATCCGGCGGTGCTGCTCGGCCTCGGCGCCGCGGCGGAGGACGATCTCGCCGCCCGCCCCTCGCATCACGACGCGGCGGATGGCGAACACGAGCACGACGATTTCGAAAGCTTCAGCGTGACTCTGGCAGAAATCGAATCGCCTGAAACGCTGGTCGCCACGTTGCGCGGTGTCACCGAGGCGCATGACGTGCTGCGCATCAAGGGTTTCGTCCCGGTGCGCGGCAAGGCGATGCGGCTCGCGGTGCAGGGTGTCGGTGGGCGGTTCCGCCATGCCTATGACCAGCCTTGGCCGGTGGCGGAGGCGCGCATGGGCCAATTGGTTGTGATCGGCCGCACCGGGCTGGACCGCAACGCCATCGCCGACGCCATCGCCGGCGCGCCCACCGCCAGCGCCGCGACGGAGGCCTGACGCCTTGCACCTGCTGGCGCGGGAGACGCGCAGCCTGGACGAGGAGGCGGACGCCGCCGATCTCGGACAAAGCCCGGCTGATCTCGTCTTCCTCTCCTTCTCCGACAGCGATCTCGGCGCCATGGCCGCCGCCTGGGAGCGGCTACCGGTCCCACGCCCGTCACTCCGCCTCGCCAATCTGGCGCGGCTGCGGCATCCGATGTCGGTCGATCTCTACGCCGAGCAGGTGATCGCGCGCGCGCACTGCGTCGTGGTGCGGCTGCTCGGCGGACTCGATTACTGGCGCTACGGGGCCGAGGAGTTTGCCGCCCTGTGCCGGGCAAGCTCCATCGCCCTCGCCCTGCTACCGGGAGATGGGCGGGCGGATGCGCGGCTCGCGGAGCTTTCCACCGTGCCGGAAGCGACGCGCGCACGGCTCGATGCCTGCCTGAGCCAGGGCGGGCCGGATAATCTGCGTCTGGCGCTCAGACTCTGCGCGCATCTCGCCGGCCTCGGTGACGATCCCGGCGTGACCGCCGTGCCGGTGTTGAGCTGTGGCACGCATAAATTGCCGGTGCCGGAAACCGGCTGGGCGTCGGCGGTCATCGTGTTCTACCGCTCGCATCTGCTGGCCGGGGACATCGCGCCGGTCGAGGCGCTGGCAGCGGCGCTGGCGGCGCGTGGCATCGGCGTGCGGGCGCTCTTCGCCGGCAGCCTGAAGGAGCAGACGGCGGCCGCCTTCGTCGCCGAACGCCTCCGGGACTGGCGGCCGGACGTGGTGCTGAACGCCACCAGCTTTTCCGCCCGGAGCGACGAATCCGGGGCCGGTTCCCCGCTCGACGCCGCCGACGCGCCGGTGCTGCAACTCGTTCTCTCCGGCGCGTCGCGCGCGGCCTGGGCGGAGAGTT
>DATJWY010000111.1:0-14689 GCA_035500775.1 Acetobacteraceae bacterium | reverse complement strand
GCCCCGCGGCCCTGCAGAGATGGCCGCAATCCTGCACCAGCCCATCCGACACATCCATCGCCGCCGTGACGACACCGGCCAAGGCCTGCCCGAGCGCGAGTCGCGGCTGCGGCAGGCGGTAGCGCATCGCGAGAAACCCCTCAGGGTCCGCGATCTCGCCGCGCAATGCCCGGAGGCCGAGCGCGCCATCGCCGATCGTGCCTGTCACCCAGAGCGCATCCCCGTCCCGCGCGCCGGCACGGCGCAGCGCGGCGCCGGGCGCGACATGGCCGAGCACGGTCAGCGACAGGGTGATCGGTCCCGGCGTGCCGGTGGTGTCGCCGCCGAGCAGCGGGATGCCATAGGTCGCCTGATCCTCCGCCAGCCCCGCGGCGAAGCCGGCGAACCAGGCATCCGGCGTCGCGCGCGGCGCCGCCACGGTCATCAGATAGCCGAGCGGCGCCGCGCCCATGGCGGCGAGATCCGACAGATTGACCCGCAGCAGCTTGCGCCCGATCGTCTCCGGCGGGTCATCCGGCAGGAAATGCACGCCGGCCACCATGGCATCGACGGACAGCACAAGCTCCCGCCCCGGTGGCGGCGCCAGGATCGCCGCATCATCGGCGAGCCCGAGCGCCTCCGCCCCCGCCAGCGGCCGGAAATGCCGGGCGATCAGGGCGAATTCGGCGGGGAGTCCGGCGCCGCTCACACGGCGTTCGCGGGCGGGAACTCGGCCGGGCGCAGCGTGCGGGCCAGCCGGTCGAGCAGACCGTTGACCAGCCCCGGCTCATCGCCGGTGAAGAAGCCGTGCGCCACGTCGAGATACTCGTTGATCACCACCTTCACCGGCGGCCCGTCCGGCATCGCCAACTCGGCGCCGCCAGCCCGCAGCAGGGCGCGCAGCACCGGGTCGAGCCGGGCGAGCGGCCAGGTCTCCGGCAGCGCCTCGACCACCAGGCGGTCCAGCTCGTCCTGCTTCAGCACGGCGACGCGGACGATGCGGGCGAACAGCCGCGCATCCGCATCCGGCACCCGGCCATTTTCGTAGCCGCCATCGACGCCGGGCAGTTCCCCGAGTCGGTAGCGCACGAACTGGTCGATGACGGATTCGGCGCTCTCGCCGGTCTGCTCCGTCTGGAACAGCGCCTGCACGGCGCCGACCCGCGCCGCGGTACGTGGCCGCGGCTTCGGAACGCCACCCCCCTGCCGCTTGCGATCGGCGGTCCCTTCCCGGTCGGTCATCAGAGGGCTCGCAGCCGGCGGGCCGCGTTCACCTGCATCAGGGCGGCGGCGGCCGCTTCCGCGCCCTTGTTGTGGCCGTCCGCCCCGGAGCGGACCTGCGCCTGCTCCAGCGAGTGCACGGTCAGCAGACCGGCGCCGAGGGCGATGCCGAATTGCAGGGACACCTGCATCAGCCCGGCCATCGTCTCCCGGCAGATATGATCGTAATGGTCGGTCCCGCCGCGCACCACGCAGCCGAGGGCGATGAAGCCGTCGAACGGGGTGACGCCGCGCAGGGCGATGCGGATGGCCTGCGGCAGCTCGAAGGCCCCGGCGACGTCGAGCGTCTCGAACTGGGCGCCCGCCTCGGTGAGGATGCGCCGCGCACCGTCGGTCATGCCGTCCACCACCTCGCGGTAGTACGGCGCACGGACGATCAGGATCAGCGGGGGCGGCCCCTCCACGACCGGAGCCGAGGGAAGTTCTGCGTCGCGTGTGCTCATGAAGTGAAGCCGCCCTCTATTTCTACCGCCGGCCGGGGCTCCCGCCCCGACGCCCGATCACGACGGAACCACGTCCGACCGGGAACCGACAAATCTAACTCAAACGCCGGAAGCCCGTCACGGGCCGAGGCATAACTCCGCCGCGTGGCCGCCCTGCCCTGTGACGCCCCGCGCCGGTCCCGGGGTCGGCGCGGATGGAAGCGCACCGCTCCGGGGCTGGCTCTATTGTTTTTCGCGCCCCTTTTCCGGTTCGGAGGGTTCCATCCGAACCGATGGCGGCCTACGCGCCCGGCGCCCGCTCGATCGGCCGCTCCTCGACCACGTTCAGCCCGTAGCCATCGAGGCCGATGATGGTGTGCCGCGTATTCGTGAGCAGCACCATATCGCGCACGCCGAGATCGAGCAGGATCTGGGCGCCGATGCCGTAATCGCGCAACTGCCCGGTCGGCGGTGCCTTCTTCGCCAGCGCGCTGACATGCTCGGACAGGGAGCGCGGCTTGCGGTCGATGAGCAGGACGACGACGCCCCGCCCCTCCCGCGCGATCATATTCATGGCGCCATGCAGCGTGGCGAGGCGGCCTGTGCCGAACACGTCCTGCACCGCATCCAGCGCGTGCATGCGCACCAGCACCGGCTCCGGCCCGGAAATATCGCCCTTCATCAGCACGAGATGCTCGGCATATTCGAGGTCATTGGCATAGACGGCGACCCGCCACGCGCCGCCAACCCCTTCCAGCACGGCCCCGCCCTGCACCTTGCGGACCAGGCGCTCGGTGCGGCGGCGCCAGGCGATCAGATCGGCGATGGTGCCGAGCTTGATGCCGTGACGCTGCGAAAAGGCGATCAGATCCGGCAGCCGCGCCATGGTGCCGTCATCGTTCATGATCTCGCAGATCACGCCGGACGGGTTGAGCCCGGCGAGACGAGAGATGTCCACCGCCGCCTCGGTATGCCCGGCGCGCACCAGGGTGCCGCCGTCGCGGGCGCAGAGCGGGAAGACATGGCCGGGGCTCACGATGTCCCGCGGCCTGGTCTCCGGGTTGATGGCGACCGCGATGGTGTGGGCGCGGTCCGCCGCCGAGATGCCGGTGGTGACGCCCTCGCGCGCCTCGATGGAGACGGTGAAGGCGGTCTGGTGCCGGCTGCCGTTCGACTGGCTCATCAGCGACAGGCCGAGTTCCTCGACCCGGCTGCGGGTGAGCGTGAGGCAGATCAGGCCACGGGCGTGACGGGCCATGAAGTTGATGGCATCCGGCGTCGCGAACTGGGCGGGAATCACGAGGTCGCCCTCGTTCTCCCGGTCCTCGTCATCGACGAGGATGAACATGCGGCCGGCGCGCGCCTCCTCGATCAGCTCCTCGGCACTGGAGATGTGGGATTTCAGGCTGGCGGCGGCGGTATCCATGGAGGCCTCTTGGGGTTCGACGGGGGCGCCGGGCACGGGTCAGGCCGTTTCGGCCAGCCGGGCGACGTAGCGCGCCAGCATGTCGATTTCGATGTGCACCGCATCGCCGGCCCGGCGCAAGCCGAGCGTGGTCATGGCGGCGGTATGCGGGATGACGTTGACGCCGAACGTATCGCCCCGCACGGCGTTCACGGTGAGCGAGACGCCGTCCACGGCGACGCTGCCCTTCTCGGCGATGAAGCGGGCGAGCGCGGGGGGAACCCGGAACTCCAGGCGCAGCGAGCCGTTCTCCGGCGTCACCGCGACCAGCTCGCCGAGCCCGTCCACATGGCCGGAGACGAGATGCCCGCCTAGCTCATCACCCATGCGCAGCGAGCGTTCCAGGTTGAGGCGGGTGCCGGGGCTCCAGGCGCCGATCGTGGTGCGCCCCAGCGACTCGGCGGAGACATTGACCTCGAACCAGTCCTCGCCGCGGCTGGTCACGGTCAGGCAGCAGCCGGAACAGGCGATGGAGGCGCCGAGCGCGGTGCCGCCCGCGGCGGCGAGGAAGGCGGGCGGCGTGCCGATGACGAGCCGCATGTCGTGGCCGGCGCCGATCGGCGCCTGCTCCCGCACCTCGCCGAGCGCGGTAATGATCCCCGTGAACATCAGCTATCCTTACGTAATTCAGTCAGCACATCATCCCCCACGGGCCGGACACTCTCGCGCACGAAGCGCGGCATCTCGCCCAGATGCCGCACGCCGAAGGCCTCGGCCGCCGGCATGCCATCCCCGCCCATCACCGACGGCGCATGGAACCAGGCGATCCGGTCCACCAGATCGGCACGCAACAGCGCCGCGGCAAGCCTCGCGCCGCCTTCAACGAGCAGGCGGGTTATTCCGGCCGCGCCGAGCGCCCGCATGGCCTCTTCCATGTCGAGCCCGGCTTCGTCGGTGCCGATCGCGATGCAGCGAACCCCGGCCGATTCCAGCGCCTGCCGCCGGGCCGGGTCCGCGCCCGCCCGATGCAGCACCCAGGTCGGGTGCGCCCCGGCGGTCGCGACCAGCCGGCCTGTCAGCGGGATGCGCAGATGGCTGTCCGCGACCACCCGCACCATCGGCACCGGCTTGTAGCCGGGGATGCGACAGGTCAACTCGGGATTGTCGGCCAGCACCGTGCCGATACCGGCCATCACCGCGTCGCTCTGGCCGCGCAGCGCATGCGTGGCCCGGCGCGCGGGTGCGCCGGTGATCCACTGGCTCTCGCCCGCCCCGGTCGCGAGCCGGCCGTCCAGCGTCGTCGCCAGCTTGAGGGTGACGAGCGGCCGTCCCTGGCGCACGCGCATGAGGAATCCGGCATTCACCGCTTCCGCCTCGGCGGCGAGCAGGCCGGAAACGACCGCGATCCCCGCCTCCCGCAGCCGGGCGAGGCCGCCGCCGTTCACCCGCGGATCGGGGTCGCCGGCCGCGACCACCACGCGCGCCACCCCGGCTTCCACCAGCGCGTCGGCACAGGGCGGCGTCCGCCCCCAATGGCTGCACGGCTCCAGCGAGACATAGGCGGTCGCGCCCCGCGCCGCCACCCCCGCCTGACGCAGCGCCACCACCTCGGCATGCGGCCGGCCGCCCGGCGCCGTAACGCCGCGGCCGATCACCCGGCCGTCGCGCACCAGCACGCAGCCGACCGACGGATTCGGCCAGGTGGCGCCGAGGCCGCGCCGTGCCAGGGCCAGGGCCGCGAGCATGTGGGAACGGTCATCCATGGCTCAGACGAAAGGCCAGGGCTCTGCCCTGGACCCGCTGGGGGCGAGCGCCCCCAGACCCGCACACGTTAATGGGGTCTGGGGCCGACGGCCCCAGCAGGGTCCAGGGGCAGAGCCCCTGGCCTTATCTTCCGAGCGCACAGCCTCTGAAAACAAAGCCACCCTTTCGGAACAACGGAAGCCATGCCCCGGCGACGGGGCTGCGTGTCGCATGACCAGTAATCGTTTTAAAAACAGAGCGTTGGGTAGTATTCCTTACCCATAACATCAGATCGCGTAGGCCGGCGCCGCGTGGCACCAACGCCAGCGCCATGCATCAGACAGGCTCATCCATAGCACCAAGAAACGTCTCGAAGTCCTTGGCTTCACGGAAATCCCGATAGACGCTCGCGAAGCGGACATAGGCCACCTCGTCCACGGCCTTCAGCGTGTCCATGACCAGTTCGCCGATCTGCTTGCTCGGAATCTCGCTCTCGCCCGAGGCCTCAAGCTGCCGCACCACGCCGTTGACGATGCGCTCGATCCGCTCCTCCTGCACCGGCCGCTTGCGCAGCGCGATACGGATGGAGCGGGCGAGCTTCTCGCGGTCGAACGGCACCCGCCGCCCATCCGCCTTGAGCACTGTCAGCTCGCGCAGCTGCACCCGCTCGATCGTCGTGAAGCGCTGGCCGCAACTGCTGCAGAAGCGACGCCGCCGGATGGCCGCCCCATCCTCGTTGGGGCGGCTGTCCTTCACCTGGGTATCGTCGTGGCCACAGAACGGGCAGCGCATCGCGGAACCTCGGTCAGCGCCTCAGCGGCGGCCCGGATAGATCGGGAAGCGGGCGCAGAGTTCCAGCACTTGCTGGGCGACCGACTGCTCGACCGCCGCGTTGCCGCTCTCATTGGAGCCGGAGAGCCCCTCCAGCACCTCGTTGATCAGCAGGCCGATGGTGCGGAATTCCTCGGCGCCGAGGCCGCGGCTGGTCGCGGCCGGGCTGCCCAGGCGGATGCCGGAGGTGATCGCCGGCTTCTCCGGGTCGAACGGGATCGCGTTCTTGTTGGTGGTGATGCGGGCGCGCTCCAGGCTCGCTTCCGCCGCCTTGCCGGTGACGCGCTTCGGCCGCAGATCGACGAGCAGCAAATGGCTGTCCGTGCCGCCGGTGACGATGTCGAGCCCCTGCGCGAGCAGCGTCGCGGCAAGCACCTTGGCATTCTCCGCCACCGCCTGCTGATAGGCGCGGAATTCCGGCTTCAGCGCCTCGCCGAAGGAAGCGGCCTTGCCGGCGATGACGTGCATCAGCGGCCCGCCCTGCAGGCCCGGGAAGACGGCGCTGTTGATCTTCTTGCCGATCTCGAGGTCGTTCGACAGCACCATGCCGCCGCGCGGGCCACGCAGCGTCTTGTGCGTCGTGGTGGTGACGACATGGGCATGCGGCAGCGGGCTCGGATACAGGCCCGCGGCCACGAGGCCGGCGAAATGCGCCATGTCCACCATGAAATAAGCGCCCACCTCATCGGCGACGCGGCGGATGCGCGGGAAGTCGATGAAGCGCGGATAGGCCGAGCCGCCGGCGATGATCAGCTTCGGCTTCTCCGCCCGCGCCTTCGCCTCCAGCTCCTCGTAGTCGAGCAGCCCGTCCTCGCGCCGCACGCCGTACTGCACGGCATGGAACCACTTGCCGGACAGGTTCGGCGCCGCGCCATGCGTGAGGTGGCCGCCGGCGGCGAGGCTCATGCCGAGCACCGTGTCCCCCGGGCTGACCAGGGCCAGCAGCACCGCCTGGTTGGCCTGGGAGCCGGAATTCGGCTGCACGTTGACGAAGGCGCAGTCGAAGAGCTGCTTCGCGCGCTCGATCGCGAGGGTCTCGACGTGGTCCACCTCGGCGCAGCCGCCATAATAGCGGCGGCTCGGATAGCCTTCCGCGTATTTGTTGGTGAGCACGCTGCCCTGGGCCTCCAGCACGGCGGCGGAGACGATGTTCTCGCTGGCGATCAGCTCGATGCCGTCCTGCTGCCGCGCCAGCTCCGCGCCGATCATGCCGGCGAGAGCGGGGTCCGTCTCGGCGAGCGGCGCGGAGAAGAAGCGAGCCAGGGTCTGGGTGGGGGGCTGGTTGGTCATGGGCTCTCGGGCTTTCGGCTTAATCGGGGATTTTCTGTAGCATTGTGTCGCGGCGGCGGAAACGCCAGCCCCAGACGCGACGCAGCCGGATGCCGCGCATTTCGCCCTCTCCCCAGACCCTCGGCCCTGATCCGCTCAAGCATCCCATCGAAGGCCCAGGCGACGAGATAAACCCCGGCCAGTTGCACCGGCAACGGCGGGCGCAAGGTATCTTTCCAGGCCATGGGGCTGACGAGCGCGACGGGATTCCAGATCGCTGCCTTGCTCACCAGGGCGATGAGCAAGGCGCGAAGGCGGCGCACATTATTTCTTCCCCTCCTTCTCGCGACGGAAATCCGCGATCAGATCGTGAGCCAGCTTCAAGCGAATCTGCTCAACGTCCGGGGGCATGACTTCGTCCTCGCTGTTGAGCGGCACTATCTCGGCCTCGGCCTCCACAACCTTTTCCCAGGGCTGGAGCACGCCTCGGGTGCGGGCATATGTCTCCAGGGAGGTTTCGATGGGGACCATGCTATCGGTGTCCTTCAACCGCGTGTAAACGGCATCCTCCCGTAGAATCAGGGTCCAACCTTCTTTCGCCAGATGCCGGCGCAACCGTTGAATCAGTGTCGCTGCCGTCACCGACACCTTGTCCTGTTCATCCACCGTGGCTTCTCCACTCCCCGGATGGTCCGGGCCTTTGCATACATTAGTATGTACATGGCGAGGGGTAATGGATCGACGCATACATGGATACACAGACGCGCGAGGCGGCTCGATCTTATGAGGCAAGGGTCAGCGAAGTTACCCACTCCGGCATAATCTGTAATTTCCAAATATTCAGGCTTTGTTTGGTTTTTTCAATATCCAGCGTCAAACGTCCAAATTTCGGCAACCACGGAATTGCTGTCCCGCTTCCAGAAGACTATCCGGCCATGAAGGAAAGATAATGCCCGACACGACCCAAGGCGCACGGGCCACCGCCAGTACCCTATTGCAGCGCAAACCGATCACGGCCCTGAGCGCCGGCCAGGAAGGCCATGCCCTGCGACGCAGCCTCGGGGCGACGAGCCTGGTCGCGCTCGGCATCGGCGCGATCATTGGCGCCGGCCTGTTCGCCGTCACCGGCATCGCCGCCGCCGAGAATGCCGGCCCTGCCGTGGTGCTGAGCTTCCTGCTCGCGGCGCTCGGCTGCGGCTTCGCCGGGCTCTGCTACAGCGAACTGGCCAGCATGATCCCGGTTTCCGGCAGCGCCTACACCTATGCCTATGCCACGCTCGGCGAACTGGTCGCCTGGATCATCGGCTGGGATCTGGTGCTGGAATACGCGGTCGGCGCCGCGGCCGTGTCGGTCAGCTGGTCAAGCTATGTCGGCTCACTGCTCCGGCAATGGGGGTTTGACCTGCCGCCGCGCCTGCTCGCCTCGCCTTTCACCGAGGTGCGGCTGCCGGATGGCACGCTGGCGCATGGGCTCGTCAACCTGCCGGCGATCCTGATCATCACCACCATCTCGCTGCTGCTGATCAAGGGCATCCGCGAATCGGCGGGGGTGAACGCGGTGATCGTGGCGTTGAAAGTGGCGGTGGTGATCGCGGTGATCGCGGTCGGCGCCTTCTTCGTGCAGACGGCGAATTATCACCCGTTCATCCCGCCCAATACCGGCCAGTTCGGCGCGTTCGGCCTCTCCGGCATCCTGCGCGGCGCGGGTGTGATCTTCTTCGCCTATATCGGCTTCGACGCCGTCTCCACCGCGGCGCAGGAGACGCGGAACCCGGGACGGGACCTGCCCATCGGCATTCTCGGCAGCCTGGCCATTTGCACGGTGCTCTACGTGGCCTTCGCCCTGGTGCTGACCGGCATCGTCAATTATCACGCGATGCTGGGCGACGCCGCCCCGGTCGCCACCGCCATCGACCGCACGCCGTTCCCGGCGCTCAAGGTCGCGGTGAAGCTCGGCATCATTCTCGGCTTCACCTCGGTGATCCTGGTGTTGCTACTCGGCCAGTCGCGCGTCTTCTACGCCATGGCGCGAGACGGGCTGCTGCCCCGCCTGTTCGCGGAGGTGCATCCGCGCTGGCACACGCCCTATCTCTCCAGCCTCCTGTTCATGGTCTTTACCGGCCTGCTCGCCGGCTTCCTGCCGATCAGCGAGCTTGGGCACATGACCTCGATCGGCACGCTGCTCGCCTTCGCCATCGTCTGCGCGGGCGTGCTGGTGCTGCGCCGGACCGACCCGGACCGCGAACGCGCCTTCCGCGTGCCATGGTGCCCGGCGGTGCCGGTGCTTGGCATCCTGACCTGCCTGATGATGATGGCCTCGCTCGACCGGCTGACCTGGCTGCGGCTGATCGTCTGGCTGGCGATCGGCCTCATTGTCTATTTCGCCTATGGGCGGCGGCACAGCGTGCTGAGCCGGCAGGGGTAAGACCGGCGGCCCTTTGTGCAAGGCGAGGGGCTCTGCCCCTCGACCCGTCACGCGAAGGCGTGCTTGCGCACGACGGGGCCTGGAGGCCCCAGCCCCCCTTTCGTGGGGGAATTTGCCGTCATGCCGGGTCGGATCGGTCATTATCGTGACGATCGGGCGCTTCCGGCTTTATGCTGCGCTGCTTCAAGCCATATGCCCCAGGCATGCCCGACGGATCGCGGCCTCTCGCCCTCACACTGCACGGTTCCATCCACGAGATCGGCGCGGCCGAATGGGATGCCTGCGCCGGCGCGGACAACCCGTTCGTCAGCCACGCCTTCCTCGCCGCGCTGGAGGATAGCGGCTCAGCGACCGCGCGCACCGGCTGGCTGCCGCGCCACGCCGCCTTGCGCGATGACGCGGAGCGCCTGCTCGCGGCGGCGCCGATGTACGTCAAGTCGCACAGCTACGGCGAATACGTGTTCGACCACGGCTGGGCCAATGCCTTCGAGAGCGCCGGGGGCTCCTACTATCCCAAACTCCAGGTCGCGGTGCCGTTCAGCCCGGTGCCAGGACCGCGCCTGCTGATCCATCCCGAATCGGGCCTGCCTCCCGCCGCGCTGGCCGAGGGGCTCGTGCAGGCCTGCCGCCAGCTTTCGCTCTCATCGGTGCACATCACCTTCTGCACCGAGCCGGAATGGCAGGCGCTGGGCGAGGCCGGCTGGCTGCAGCGTCTCGGCATGCAGTTCCATTGGGACAACGCCGGCTACGGCAGTTTCGACGATTTCCTCGGCGCCCTCAGCGCGCGCAAGCGCAAGACCCTGCGGCGCGAGCGGCGGGATGCGAACGCGGCCGGCCTCACCTTCCTCACCCTGCGCGGCGAGGAGATCCAGCCGCGCCACTGGGACGCGTTCCACCGTTTCTACCGCACCACCGTGGACCGGAAATGGGGCAGCGCCTACCTCACGCGCCGGTTCTTCCCGTTGCTGTCGGAGCGACTCGGCGACCGGGTCGTGCTGATGCTGGCCGAGCACCAGGGCGAACCCGTCGCCGGCGCGCTCAACCTGCTCGGGCGGGATACGCTCTATGGCCGGAACTGGGGCTGCGTCGGCGAGTGGCCGTTCCTGCATTTCGAGCTTTGCTACTACCGGGCGATCGAGTTCGCGATCGCGCATGGGCTCCGGCGCGTCGAGGCCGGGGCACAGGGCGAACACAAGATCCAGCGCGGCTACCTGCCGCAGCCGACCTATTCGGCGCATTGGATCGCCCATACCGGGCTGCGCCGGGCCGTCGCGGAGTTCCTGGAGACCGAACGGCCGGCGCGGCGCGCGGAAATGGCGGAACTGGCCGGGTTGTCGCCTTACCGGCAGGACGAGTAGGCCGCGCCCCGGCAGAGTCTCGCGCCACATCAGCGTCTCCAGCACGGCAGGTTGTCCCCCACGCCAAGGCGGAGCATGATGCGCGCGTGGGTTGAATGGCTCGCCTCGGAGACAGCAGATGGACGCGTTCTGGTCTGGCTCGGTGGCGACCTTTCTCGACACGTCGCCGGCGGCCATCGTCGGCCGGCTGGCGGAAACACAGATACGGCATTTCCGGATCAGCGAAGCGCAGCAGCTTCGCGCCTGGGGCGAGGAAATCGCCCTGCTACGCGACGCCCTCCCGGCTATCCCGGCCTCCGCGACTTGGCACCTGTTGCTGGAATATCCGCTCATGCGGCTCGGCCGCCGGGCGGATGCCATCCTGCTCACACCGCATGCCATCATCGTGCTGGAGTTCAAGGTCGGAGCCGGTCTGGCAACGTCAGCCGACCAGGCACAAGCGGAAGATTACGCCCTCGATTTGCAGGATTTTCACGCCGGCTGCCGGCACCATCCGATCGTCCCCGTGGTGGTGGCGACCGAGGCGACGCCGCGTCCGGCCTCGCTCCCCCTCTTGCTCGGCGGCACGGTGGCACCGGTGCAGACCACGAACAGCGCCTCCCTGGCCAAGCTGCTGACCCAGATCGCTTCCGCCTGTCCGCGCCAGGTGCCCAAGCTGGATGCCGCCGCCTGGCGCGCCGCACCCTACCGGCCGGTGCCGACGATCATCGAGGCGGCGCGCATGCTCTACGCCCGCAATGCCGTCGCCGAGATCGCGAGCGCCCGGGCGGACGCCACCAATCTGAGCCTCACCAGCGACGCCATCCTGCGCGCCGTGGCTGAAGCGCGGCGAGAGCGGGCGCGAATCGTGGTCTTCGTCACCGGCATTCCCGGTGCGGGCAAGACGCTGTGCGGCCTCAACACCTGCTTTTCCGGCGGCGAAGATAGCCACGTCGCCTTCCTTACCGGCAACCCGACCCTGGTGCATGTGTTGCGAGAGGCGCTCGCCCGCGACGCGGCGGACCAAGGGATGAACAAACGGGCAGCGCAACAACGGATGGAAAGCACGATCCAGGCCCTGCCATATTTCCGCGATCACTACATCAAACACGCAGAGCCGCCGGCCGAATCCGTCATCGTCATCGACGAAGCACAGCGTTGCTGGTCGCGGGAACAGGCGGTGCGCAAAAGCCGCGACCGTGCCGTACGCCTCGACGATTCCGAGCCGGGCCTACTGCTCGACATCATGGCACGCCACACGAATGGTGCCGTCATCGTCTGCTTGGTCGGTGGCGGACAGGAAATCCATGATGGCGAAGGCGGCCTCGCCGGCTGGGGCGAGGCTCTGGCACAACGGCCAGGCTGGCGCGTGCTGGCCGCTCCCGACACGCTGACCGCCGCCGATCCACGCCAGCGTCTGCCCGCCCTTCACGGGATGCGGGTTGATCCCTCGTTGCATCTGGCGGTGCCGGTCCGCGCCATCCGCAATGCGTGCGGCCCGGCCTGGGTGGACGCGGTGCTGGCCGGCGATGCCGAACGCGCCAGGGCCATCGCGCGTGCGGCCGGTGGCGCGCCGTTCCTGCTCACCCGCTCGCTTGCGGAACTGCGGAGCGGGCTGCGCATGCTCTGCCGCGGGCAACGCCGGGCGGGCCTGCTCGCCAGTTCCGGTGGCAAGCGCCTGCGTGCCGTCGGCCTCGGTGTGGAATTGCCACATATGGAGCCCGTCGCGGTCGCGCAGTGGTTCCTCGACCGCTGGCCCGATGTCCGCGCATCGGACGCGCTGGAAATGGTCGCGACCGAGTTTTCCTGCCAGGGATTGGAACTCGACTATGCCGGCCTGTGCTGGGATGCTGACCTCATCCATGATCCCGTAGCGGGTGGCTGGATCGCCCGCGCATTCCGGGGCAGCCGTTGGATTAGGCTCCGCAGCGGCGAGGCGGTGGCGAACCAGATCAACACCTATCGCGTGCTGATGACCCGCGCGCGTTACGAGACCATCCTGTTCGTCCCGTGCGGAAACCCGGAGGACCAGACGCGTCCGCCCGCGATCTATGACCAGATCGCCGAATTTCTCCTCGCCTGCGGCGCCGAATGGTTGCCCCTGGAACAGCCGGTCACAGAACCGGCGCCGCACCCCGCCGAGTTCGCCCTGATCTGACACGCATGCGCAAACACATCCTCGCCGCCAGCCTCGCCCTGGGCCTGACGCTCACCGCCGGCCTCGCCCAGGCCGCGGAGATCAAGCTCGCCACCTGGAACCTGGAATGGATGACCGCCCGCCCGGCAGGCGATCCGGCCTTGCCGGCGGATGTCGTCCCCAAGCAGCCGCAGGATCTCGACCGGTTGCGACATTATGCGGACGCCCTCGACGCCGATGTCGTGGCTTTCCAGGAAGTGGATGGCCCGGCCATCGCCGCGCGCCTGTTCCCCGCCGACCGCTACGCCCTGCAATTCATCGACGAGGACGTGGTGCAGCAGGTCGGGCTCGCCATCCACCGCGACATCCCGGTGGAGCGCAACCCGGACGTCACCGGCCTCGATCTCTACCCTGAGGCCCGGCATAAATTGCGGGACGGGCTCGACGTGACGCTGCACCTGCCGGGCGCGGCGACGTTGCGCATTCTCGCCGTGCATCTCAAACAAGGCTGCCAACGCGACACGCTCGCCCTGAGCCACCGCCCGGCCTGTCGGATGTTGCGCGCGCAGGCCGAGGTGCTAAAAAATTGGATCGCGCGCCGCCGCGCGGAAAACGTACCCTTCGTGGTGCTGGGCGACTTCAATCGCTGGATGGAAGGAGACGACGATTTCCTTGCGACCCTACAGGCCCCTGTCCCTCTGCTTCGCGCCACCGCCGGGCATGCCAGCCCGTGCTGGGGCGGCGAACGCTTCATCGACCACATCCTGGCCGGCGACGCGGCGCGCGATTGGCTACGGCCGGAGACGCTGCGTGTCCTGGTCTATCGCGAAACCGGCGATGAATGGCGCGAACGCCTTTCCGACCACTGTCCGGTTTCCGTGCGCCTGGACACGCCCGGCTGAGGCGGCGCGAAGGCAACCGGGCGGTCTCGCTCCGCGGCTGACGCCATGAGCCAGGCCTCGAACGGCGCAAGCTGGGCCCGGTCGCTGCTGCGGCGCTACCGCATCGAGGATGGCACCGGCTTCCGGCTGAAGGACCACGACCCCACCCACCTGCTCGAGCGGATGGGCCATGCGGACGCCGACCAGATTCTGGCTGACGGCGTTGCCCGCCTCGCCGAGTTGCAGACCAGCCTCTACGCCCAGAACCAGTGGTCGCTGCTGCTGATCCTCCAAGGCATGGATTCCGCCGGCAAGGACAGCACGATCAAGCATGTCATGTCTGGGGTGAACCCGCAGGGCGTGCAGGTCACCTCGTTCAAGCAGCCAGGACCGGACGAACTGGCGCATGATTTTCTCTGGCGGGTCCATCGGGCCGTCCCCGCACGCGGTCAGATCGGCATTTTCAATCGCAGCCATTACGAGGAAGTGCTGATCTGCCGGGTGCATCCCGAGGTCCTGAAGCACCAAGGCCTGCCGGACGAGGTCACCCGCCATAAATTCTGGCGCCACCGGCTGGAGGACATCGCCGCCTTCGAGCGTTATCTCGCTCATCAGGGCGTCATCATCCTGAAGGTGTTCCTCAACCTCTCGAAGGAGGAACAGAAGCGGCGCTTCCTGTCCCGGCTGGACACACCGCGCAAGCACTGGAAGTTCAGCGCGCACGACCTGGCCGAGCGCGACTACTGGGACGATTACCAGAACGTCTATGAACGGGCGATCGCCGCCACCGCGGCGCCCCATGCCCCTTGGTATGTCGTGCCGGCGGACCATAAGCCGCTCGCGCACGTGATCGTTATCGAGGCCTTGATCCGGGCGCTGGAGCGGCTGGATCTGCATATCCCGGAACTGCCGCCGGAGGAGAAACAGCTTCTCGCCAAGGCACGGCATGAGCTTGAGAACGAGTAATCCAAGGCCAGGG